>NZ_AP025506.1:0-302988 GCF_024347595.1 Vibrio pomeroyi
GTGTCATCTTCGCTTTGGTTGCAGTGTTTGCAACAGCTTCAAGAAGAGTTACCAGCTACAGAATTCAGTATGTGGGTTCGTCCGTTACAAGCGGAGCTCAATGACAATACTCTAACTCTATTTGCTCCGAACCGATTCGTACTCGATTGGGTTCGTGATAAGTACTTAAATAGCATCAACCGCTTGCTGCAAGAATATTGCGGCAATGATATCCCGCATCTGCATTTTGAAGTGGGAAGCAAGCGCGTGGTTGCACCAAAGCCAGCGACACCAGCACCGACTCGTACACGTACGGCAGCCGATGTGGCCGCTGAGTCATCTGCTCCTGCACAATTACAAGCTCGTAAGCCTGTTCACAACACGTGGCGTGATGAAGAGCCTGTAGCCGTGGACATTAACCACCGTTCAAACGTGAACCCTAAGCATAAGTTCAATAACTTTGTTGAGGGTAAGTCGAACCAACTGGGTTTGGCTGCGGCACGTCAGGTGGCGGATAACCCAGGCGCGGCGTACAACCCTCTATTTCTATACGGTGGCACCGGTCTAGGCAAAACTCACTTGTTGCACGCCGTAGGCAACGCCATTGTTGATGGCAAACCAAATGCGAAAGTGGTGTACATGCACTCTGAGCGTTTTGTTCAGGATATGGTAAAGGCACTGCAAAATAACGCGATCGAAGAATTCAAACGCTACTACCGTAGTGTTGATGCATTGCTTATCGATGACATCCAATTCTTTGCTAATAAAGAGCGTTCGCAAGAAGAGTTCTTCCATACCTTTAATGCGCTGCTTGAAGGCAACCAACAGATCATCCTAACTTCTGACCGTTATCCAAAAGAGATCAACGGCGTAGAAGATCGTCTTAAATCTCGCTTCGGTTGGGGTTTGACGGTAGCGATTGAGCCACCAGAGCTTGAGACGCGTGTTGCGATCTTAATGAAGAAAGCAGAAGACCACCAAATTCACCTTGCGGATGAAGTGGCGTTCTTTATTGCTAAGCGACTACGCTCTAACGTTCGTGAGCTTGAAGGCGCATTGAACCGTGTGATTGCGAATGCAAACTTCACAGGTCGCCCGATCACGATCGATTTCGTACGTGAGGCACTGCGTGACCTTCTTGCACTACAAGAGAAGCTGGTCACCATTGATAACATTCAAAAGACAGTGGCTGAGTACTACAAAATCAAAGTAGCCGATCTGCTGTCTAAACGTCGTTCTCGTTCTGTTGCTCGTCCACGTCAATTGGCGATGGCACTGGCGAAAGAGCTGACTAACCACAGCTTGCCTGAGATTGGTGATGCATTCGGTGGTCGTGACCATACGACCGTACTGCACGCTTGTCGTAAGATTGCGCAGCTACGTGAAGAGAGCCACGACATTAAAGAAGATTATTCGAACTTGATTCGTACCCTTTCTTCTTAATACACAGTATTCTTAACCTTAATAAGCAGAATCTTGGCCACGCACTATGATGCGTGCCATTTAGACCGTAAGAGCAAGATATGAAATTTACCATTGAACGTAGTCATCTGATTAAGCCATTACAACAAGTGTCTGGCGCGCTAGGTGGCAGGCCAACGCTTCCAATTCTAGGGAACCTACTGATTAAAGTAGAAGATAACGTGTTGTCGATGACAGCAACAGATCTAGAAGTTGAACTGATCAGCCGTGTAACGCTTGAAGGTGATTTCGAAGCGGGCAGCATCACGGTGCCTTCTCGTAAATTCCTAGATATCTGTCGTGGTTTACCTGATAGCTCAGTGATCACTGTGGTATTGGACGGCGACCGCGTTCAAGTTCGCTCTGGTCGTAGCCGTTTCTCATTGGCAACCTTGCCAGCGGCAGATTTCCCAAATATTGAAGACTGGAGCAGTGAAGTTGAAGTGTCAGTGACACAAGCTGAACTACGCGGTCTTATCGAGAAAACTCAATTCTCAATGGCGAACCAAGACGTTCGTTATTACCTCAACGGTATGTTATTTGAGATTGAAGGCTCTATCCTGCGCAGCGTGGCGACCGATGGCCACCGTATGGCGGTATCTCAAGCACAGCTAGGTGCAGATTTTGCTCAAAAGCAGATCATTGTTCCTCGTAAGGGTGTTCAAGAGCTAGTGAAGCTATTGGATGCCCCAGAACAGCCAGTAACGCTGCAAATTGGTAACTCAAACGTACGTGCTGAAGTGAACAACTATGTCTTCACTTCTAAGCTAGTTGATGGTCGTTTCCCTGATTATCGACGCGTAATGCCGCAAAATACCACTAAAACGCTAGAAGCGGGTTGTGACGAATTACGCTCTGCGTTCTCTCGAGCTGCAATTCTTTCGAATGAAAAATTCCGTGGTGTTCGCGTTAACCTTGCAGATAGCGAGATGCGTATTACCGCGAACAACCCAGAGCAAGAAGAAGCGGAAGAGATGCTAGACGTTACCTTTGACGGTGATGCGCTAGAGATTGGCTTCAACGTAAGCTACGTATTGGATGTTCTGAACACACTGCGTTGCGAACAAGTTCGTATCTCAATGTCAGACGCGAATGCGAGTGCTTTGATTGAAAATGCACAGGATGACAGCGCAATGTACGTTGTTATGCCAATTCGCTTATAAGCGTTGTTTGTGAACCAACCATGTTTACTGATCAACAACGTTTACCTACCGAGTCGTGATTGAAGATTAATATGAAGACGTTATGCCTTTATCGCGCTTAATCGTTAAGCAGTTTAGAAATATTGAAGCCTGTGACATTCAACCGTCATCAGGCTTTAACTTTCTTATAGGGGCTAACGGAAGCGGCAAAACCAGTGTCCTTGAAGCGGTGTATCTGCTCGGACACGGCCGCTCATTCAAGAGTTCGCTAACCGGTCGTATCATACAAAACGAGTGTAGTGAGCTGTTTGTACATGGCCGTTTTATGACCTCGGATCAATTTGAGCTGCCAATTGGCATTAATAAGCAGCGCGATGGCACGACAGAGGTTAAAATAAGCGGTCAAACTGGGCAAAAGTTGGCTCAGTTAGCTCAAGTCTTACCTTTGCAGTTGATTCACCCGGAAGGGTTTGATTTACTGACAGATGGACCTAAGCATCGCCGAGCATTCATTGATTGGGGAGTCTTCCACAGTGAGTCGGGTTTTTATGATGCTTGGGGTAGGGTAAAGCGCCTCAATAAACAGCGAAACGCATTATTGAAAACGGCAACCCACTATCGAGAGCTGAGCTATTGGGATCAAGAACTGGCCCGTTTAGCTGAAAGCATCAGTCAGTGGCGTGCCACCTACGTTGATCAGCTTAAAGAAGTCGCCGAAGAAATCTGTGCGACCTTCCTACCTGAATTTGAGATAAAGATTAACTACTATCGCGGCTGGGATAAAGACACCCCATACGCCGAGATATTAGAAAAGAATTTTGAAAGGGATCAGCAGCTTGGTTACACCTTTAGTGGACCAAACAAAGCGGATCTAAAGATAAAAGTGAACGGCACTCCTGTGGAAGATGTCTTGTCACGAGGTCAATTGAAGTTGATGGTGTGTGCATTGCGAGTAGCACAAGGGCAACACCTCACTCAAATGACAGGAAAGCAGTGTATCTATTTAATAGATGACTTCGCTTCCGAATTAGATAGCCAACGCCGCGCACGTCTTGCTGAGTGTTTAAAGGCGACCGAGGCTCAAGTTTTTGTAAGCTCTATTACCGCTGATCAGATTGCAGATATGCATGATGAAAATAGCAGGATGTTTCATGTGGAACATGGCAAAATAGAGCAAGGATAATTAGTCAGAGAGTAACTATGTCAGATAATTACGATTCATCGAGTATTAAAGTACTGAAGGGTCTGGATGCGGTTCGTAAGCGTCCTGGAATGTACATTGGCGACACGGATGATGGTACCGGTCTGCACCACATGGTCTTCGAGGTAGTAGATAACTCTATTGATGAAGCACTTGCTGGTCACTGTAATGACATCATTGTTACTATCCATGAAGACAATTCAGTATCGGTACGCGATGACGGCCGTGGTATTCCAACTGAACTACACCCAGAAGAGCAAGTGTCTGCTGCAGAAGTAATCATGACGGTTCTTCACGCTGGTGGTAAGTTCGATGATAACTCATACAAGGTATCAGGTGGCTTGCACGGTGTTGGTGTTTCAGTAGTAAACGCACTGTCTAAGCAGGTTACTCTTACTATCCACCGCGGTGGTAAAATCCATACTCAAACGTATCACCATGGTGAGCCGCAAGCTCCTCTTGCTGCTATCGGCGATACAGATAAAACCGGTACAGAGATTCGTTTCTGGCCAAGTGAAGATACATTCTCAAATGTACTTTTCCACTACGATATTCTTGCTAAGCGTCTACGTGAACTGTCGTTCCTAAACTCTGGCGTATCTATCAAGCTAATTGATGAGCGTGAAGAAGATAAATCGGATCACTTCATGTTTGAAGGCGGTATTCAGGCGTTCGTTGATCACCTAAACACCAACAAGACACCGATCATCCAAAAAATCTTCCACTTCGACCACGAACGTGAAGATGGCATCACTGTAGAAGTAGCGATGCAGTGGAATGATGGTTACCAAGAAAACATCTACTGTTTCACAAATAACATTCCTCAACGTGATGGTGGTACTCACCTTGCTGGTTTCCGTGCTGCGCTTACGCGTACTCTGAACAGCTTCATGGACAAGGAAGGCTTCTCTAAGAAAGCGAAGACTGCGACTTCAGGTGATGATGCTCGTGAAGGTCTAACCGCTGTAATCTCAGTGAAAGTGCCAGATCCTAAGTTCTCAAGCCAAACTAAAGACAAACTGGTTTCTTCTGAAGTGAAGTCTGCGGTTGAGCAAGCGATGGGTGAGAAACTGTCTGAGTTCCTAATTGAGAACCCGGGCGAAGCTAAGATTGTTTGTTCTAAGATTATCGATGCAGCACGTGCTCGTGATGCAGCTCGTAAAGCGCGTGAAATGACTCGTCGTAAAGGCGCTTTAGACCTAGCTGGCCTACCAGGTAAGCTTGCTGACTGTCAGGAAAAAGATCCTGCTCTGTCTGAACTATACATTGTGGAAGGGGACTCTGCTGGCGGATCAGCTAAGCAGGGGCGTAACCGTAAGAACCAAGCTATTCTTCCACTTAAAGGTAAGATCCTAAACGTAGAGAAAGCACGTTTCGACAAGATGCTTTCTTCACAAGAAGTTGCAACGCTAATCACAGCACTTGGTTGTGGTATCGGCCGCGACGAATACAACCCAGACAAACTGCGTTACCACAACATCATCATCATGACCGATGCCGATGTCGATGGTTCGCACATTCGTACGCTACTGTTGACCTTCTTCTACCGTCAAATGCCAGAGCTAATCGAACGTGGTTACATCTACATCGCTCAGCCACCACTTTACAAAGTGAAGAAAGGTAAGCAAGAGCAGTACATCAAAGATGAAGATGCAATGAACCAGTACCAAGTTTCATTGGCACTAGACAACGCTGCTCTACACGTTAACCCTGATGCACCAGCATTGGCAGGTGAAGCGCTAGAGAAGCTTGTTCAGCAATACAACTCTGGTATCAAACTGGTTGAGCGCATGAGCCGCCGTTACCCACATGCACTGATGCATGAAATGATCTACATGCCTCGTCTAACTGCAGAGAAGTGTCACGATGAGTCAGCAGTAGAAACTTGGGGTAAGCAGCTGGTTGAGCAACTAAACGCGAAAGAGGTTGGTGCAAGCCAGTACTCTCTAGAAGTTGAAAAACATGAAGAGCTAGGTCTAAGCCTACCTAAGATTGTGGTTCGTACTCACGGTGTGACACACGAACATGCGCTAAGCATTGAGCTATTCAACTCGAAAGAATACGGCAAGCTAGCAAGCCTAGCAGAAGCACTAGACGGTCTTATCGAAGAAGGCGCTTACATCAAACGTGGTGAGCGTACTCAAGCGGTAACGAACTTCGTTGAAGCTCTGAACTGGTTGGTTAAAGAGTCTCGTCGTGGTCTAAGCCTACAACGATACAAAGGTCTAGGTGAGATGAACCCAGATCAGCTTTGGGAAACCACAATGGATCCTGAAACTCGTCGTATGATGCAAGTAACGATCGAAGATGCGGTTGGCGCTGACCAACTGTTCACGACGCTAATGGGTGACCAAGTTGAACCTCGTCGTAACTTCATCGAAGAGAATGCACTTAAAGTAGCTAACCTTGATGTATAGATCTCTTTAGTAATAAAGAAACTTAAGATTATAAAAGCACTGCCAACTGGCGGTGCTTTTTTATGTCTGTTCAATATGACGGCCTGCCGTGGCGAGGAAGTACTTTCCAGATAAAAGTCCTACCTCGTAGTCATGTTCAAGTGCATGTTTAGAGCTTCCGAGCAATGTTGAGTACAGCGCTTTGTTTGGATGAATCTCATAAATGGTTGCGTCTTCAGGAGGGTTACTCAGAAAGTCTTGAGTCGCACGGTAATGCGCTTCGTGCTTGATTAGCAGATCAATCATCGCTTTGGCTTTTGTTTTCCCTAATAACTTACTGTATTTGCACATCCAGCGGTGATCAAAAGACGTTGAAATGGGTACAGTTCGAATCACGACTATATGTTTATAACCCCGGTTATAGGCTTCTTGCGCGGGTATTGGGGCGGCAATACTGCCATCAAGCCACTCTTCATCATTCGCTTGAATAGTCTTTGAACTGATAAAAGGAATGGCACATGAGGCTTTGAGTGCGTCCTGCCAAGCGTGTGAGTCTAAGTCAAAATAGGTTGGCTCATGGTGAGTTGCGTGGGATGCACAAGCAAGTACCTTACAATTCTTCATATTGTTATGACCTAACTGCCAGTTGAGCGGTAAGCTTGTTTCGGTTTGCTCAAGCAACCAATCAAGGTCTAGCCCTTTCTTTTTCAGTAAAAACTTATAAGTATCGAAGAACTTAGGGCTGACTGTTGCTTCTGTGATGACGCGATACGCATGTCGATGTTGACCACATATATAGGATGCTAGATTTAGAGAGCCCGCTGATGTACCAATCATCAGTGAAAACGGATTAAAGCTTTGCTCAAGAAAGGCATCTAATACGCCCGCTGTAAAAATGCCACGTTGGCCGCCACCTTCTGTTACCAGAGCCACTTTATCGATGTGGATATCGAGGTGTGCTAAGGCATCGTAAGAGTGAAGTGCGTAAGATATATGTGTAGAAGGCATTAGGATTACCACCAAAAACGATAAAAAAGGACTCAACTCGATTAGGGTATGACCAATGATAGTTAATTAAAATTAAGTAATATTTATATTGCGTTTGGTTTTTCTTAACCAAAAAATTGAAGATCGCCGCTTGAAAAGCACTTTGTGGCACCATATATCTATTTATGAAGAGGATGACTGTCTTGCTCTACAAGAGAAGAAACAGAACCTTCATTACCGCTGACGAAGTATCGCTCAATAGAGGATAACTTTCGCGTCACACAACTTAAAAATTGATTCATTGTCATGTCCCAGTGTTGTCGCCAATAGAGGTGAAACCCGAGGAATGCGAATTGAATCTCTTAGCTGTTTACTGGGTCACACACAGGTTCGATCTAAGTAAAATTCACGGCTAAGACTATTGCTTACTAAAAGGATAGCATTATGAGAACTGTAGATTTCACTCCACTTTACCGCAACGCAATCGGCTTCGATCGTCTATTCAACATGATGGAAGCGAACACATCGAAGAACTCTTCTGGCGGTTACCCTCCATACAACATCGAGCAAAAAGACGAGAACAACTACCGTATTACTATGGCCGTTGCTGGTTTTGCTGATGACCAATTAGATCTTACTCAGAAAGAGAACATGCTAATTGTTAAAGGTGAGCGTAAAGCAGAAGCAGAGAAAACCTTCGTATACCAAGGTATCGCAGAGCGTGATTTCGAACGTAAATTCCAACTGGCAGACTACGTAAAAGTGGTGGGCGCAAGCATGGAAAATGGTCTTCTTCACATCGACCTAGAACGCGAAATCCCAGAAGCGATGCAACCACGTAAGATTGCTATTAATGGTAATAGCCTACTAGAAGGTTAACTATTGTTAGCTCTTTAGAGCTAAAAATTATCGGGAAGTAAAAGTGAAAGAGCACCTAATGAGGTGCTCTTTTAGTATTTGGTCTACGGTAAGCTAAAAGCTCTGATTACTGCTCTGAGTAAGCCTTTTTCACTTCTTCAGCAATGATTGCAATACCTTTTTGCATCGCTTCATCGTCTTGTACGTAGTTCATACGCAAGCACTGGTGAGCATGATCCCACTCATCTTCTTGGCCGATAAAGAAGTATTCACCAGGAACAATCAATACGCCGCGAGCTTTCAATCTGTCATACAGCTCCATTGTCGTGATAGGCAGTTCATCAAACCATAGCCATAAGAAGATAGCGCCTTCAGGTTTGTGGATACGAAAACGTGGGTCGTCGATAGCGTCTTGCAGCAGTTCAACAGCGCGCAAAGACTTCTCTTTATAGAAAGGCTTAATCACTTCGCTGCTTAAACGTAATAGATCACCGCTCTCAATCATGTGGTTGGCAATAGCAGGGCCCACACTGCTTGGCGCTAAGCTGATAATGCCATTCATGTTAGTCAGTGCTTGTGTTACTTCTTCGCTCGCAATCACGATACCGCAGCGTACACCTGGCAAACCAAGCTTAGACAGGCTCATGCACAGAATCGTATTTTCATTCCAGAACGGTTCTACATCTTCAAAGATGATGTTTGGAAATGGTAGGCCGTAAGCGTTATCGATCAGTAGTGGGATGTTGTTCTCACGTGCGAGTTTGTCCAACTTACGCACTTCCTCATCGGTCAGTACGTTACCCGTAGGGTTGGTTGGGCGAGAAGCACAAATAGCGGCTACTGAGTCATCAACCTTTAGTTGTTCAAAGTCGACGTGGTATTTGAACTGACGGTTTTCTAGTAGCTCGATCTCTGGGTGGTAAGAGATAAAGATGTCATCATCAATCCCTGCATCACCGTAGCCAATGTATTCAGGAGCGATCGGCAGTAAGATTTTCTTGTGTGAACCGTCTGGTTGTTGACCCGCTAATAGGTTGAATAGGTAAAAGAAGCCGCTTTGACTGCCGTTAGTCAGGCTGATGTTTTTCTCGCTGATGTCCCAGCCATAGGTCTCTTTTAGCATCGCAGCTAATGACTTAATGAAGCTGTCTTTACCTTGCGGACCGTCGTAGTTGGCGAGGGCGGCGATGAGTTCTCCACTGGCGAGCATGTCGGCACTGGCTTGGTTAAAGTAATCGAGCATGGCTGGGATAGCGGCTGGGTTGCCACCACCGAGCATGATAGCGCCTGGAGTGCGCAGGCCATCATTCAAATCATCCATTAAACGAGTGATTCCAGAGTATCGATTAAACTTTTCACCAAACTTAGAGAACTGCATTACTTATTTTACCTAATTCATTGTGATTGCTTGTTATGTGTCAGTAAGGCAGACCTTATGCCTGCCATCAGTGTATTCCTTGAACATACCGCAATGTTTTTGCGACGCATAGCGCCAAATGCTCTAACACGAAAAAAACTTCTATAAAGTTTGGCTAATGAGTGACAGCTTGCTTATTGAACGCACTTTTAGTGATCAAAAAAGGGAAGCCGAAGCTTCCCCTTTGATTAATTTCGTTTGAGAACGATGCGTGTTTACTTCGAACCGGTATACACAACCAACACCTTGTCGTCTTGGTATTGGCGTTCGAAGGCGTAATAGCCTTTGTTGTTGCGGATGATGTGCTTACCTTGCGCGACGGCTGGGTGGCGTTGGCGGAATTGGCCAAGCGCTTGCCAGTGTTCTAGCAACTCTGCACGTTCGCCGGAGATTTGATCCCATGGCATATCTGAGCGAGTGCCTTGCATTGGATCGGAACCTGTTGGGCCAAAGTCACGGGCGATTTCATCACCGTAATAGATCTGTACCGCGCCCGGAGCAAGCATTAATGCATTCGCGGCTTTGGTTTGTTTAGCAAAGTCACTGCCGTGCTGTGTCCAGAATAGCGAGGTGTCGTGAGACGATAGGTAACTCAACACGTTGAACTCGCTGTCATTGTTGATCTTCTCTGCGTAGCGAAGGTAATCAGCATCAAGATCGGATAGGCACTTCAGCGCTTTAGGGGCGACGTCGCTCTGGAATTCAAAGTTGATGATCGAATCAAAACCGTTAGCGAAGTAATCTGATTTCACCACGCTGTGGGCCCATACTTCACCTGTCATCCAAAATGGCATGTCATCCAAGGCTTTATCTGGGTTGTTTTGCTTCCATTCTGCAAGCGCTTGATTGGTGCTCTCCTTCAATTCAGCCCAAGCGTCCAGTTCAACGTGCTTGGCGGTATCAACCCTAAAGCCATCCACACCGTATTCGCGCACCCAATCTGATAGCCAAGTGATCAGATGTTCACGAGGCGTTTTAAGTTCATCGGTCGCGCTGGTGGACTTATTGCGATAGAAGTTCGGTAGCCCGGTGGTTTCTGTCGATTCTGTTTTGAAATCGGGCAGGTGCGCCAAAGACATGGTGAGGTTGTTGTAACCCGGTGAATCATATGCGCCGATATCGCTGCGTAGCCAAGCTTTGCCCCACCATTTTTCCCACGCTTCTTTATCGCTGTATGAGATGTAGTTATTGAAGTAGTGCCAGTTCTGACCTTTAGCGGGTTGCCAGTCTGTCCAGTTTTCGCCAAGTGTTTTCGTTGCTTCTTCATCGGTGAGGTTGAGCTTACCAAAGTCGAACTCTTGCATGTCGGCAAGGGTAGCGTAGCCAGTGTGGTTCATTACCACATCCCACACCACGCGAATACCTTTGCTGTGTGCGGTATCGATGAAGGTTTTCAGCTCGTCTTCGGTACCCATGTTGTCATCAAGCTTAGTCCAATCTTGGTGGTAGTAACCATGGTAGCCATAATGTTTGAAATCACCTCTGTCACCACCGCCAACCCAGCCGTGGATTTGCTCTAACGGAGATGTTATCCAGATGGCGTTAGCGCCGAGTGACTCAATGTAATCGAGCTTCTCGGTTAATCCGGCCAAGTCACCACCGTGGAAGGTGCCGATTTCTTCTTGTCCGTCTTGGCTACGCCCGTAACTGTTGTCGTTGTCAGGGTTACCGTTATGGAAGCGGTCGGTCATCACGAAGTAAACCGTGGCGTTATCCCAACTAAACTCAGTTTTGGTTTCGGGCTCCACCTTTTCTAGCAACAGGACACCTTGGCTATTTTCTGCTGGCTGCATGGTGACGCTGCCATTAGTTACTGTGACTTGTTTGCCTGAAAGAGCATCTCTCACCAAGGTACCATCATCAAAGGTTTGAGCAACGTCGATGGTGGTTGGTTCGTCACTAGGAATCGGACAAGCAAAGCTTTGTACTTGTTGTTGCTTCGGCTTTATCTGAACCGTCAGCTCATTGGTTTGTGGGTTGAGCGTAAACTGATAGGTGTTAGCGCGAAAGACCTTGATATCTAATTCAGACTTCTCGGCGCAGTCGTCTAGGCGAAGGGGTTTATTGAATTTGATGCGGTTTTCTTCAGCCAACGCATAGTTGGTGCCACAGGTATCTTGAGTATCGCTGATAGAGAAGGTATAGCTACCTTTAGCGAGTTCCTGTTCAGCGATAACAGTGCCTTTTCCTGTCGATTCAAATACGACAGTGTTGTTATCAATCGTCAGCAATAAGCTGTCATCACTGGTTTGGCTGCATGCGCTGAGTGCGAGTATTGAAAGCGCGAGTACTGTTTTTTTCATTGTTCCCTTCCCCTGAATAAACAGGTCAGTTATAGCAAACAATGCCCTCTACAGTCTGAGCGCTGATTCATTCAGATAATCAATAACACCTCTACAAACAAATGCTTGGTTCACAAAAACAAAAAGGGAAGCTTTCGCTTCCCTTTGGGTATTTACCTTTGGTTACTCAGAGTATGACTTAGAGCAACTGTCTCACTCGTGCTTATTTTTGCAGTAGAGAGATGTCAGCAATCTGTAGGAACAGGTTACGTAGGTTATTCAGTAGCGTTAGACGGTTCTTCTTAAGCGCTTCGTCATCAGCCATAACCATTACGTTATCGAAGAATGCATCAACCGGTTCACGTAGATCAGCAAGCTTGCTTAGGGCTTCTTGGTAGTTGCCTGTTGCGAATGCTGGTTCTAGTGCTTCCGTCATTACTTCAACGTTTTCAGCCAGTGCTTTCTCTGCGTCTTCTTGAAGAAGCGTTAGGTCGATTTCAGCTGGTAGCTCGCCATCGAATTTCGCAAGGATGTTACCTACACGCTTGTTCGCTGCTGCTAGTGCTTCTGCTGCTTCCAGTTCACGGAAGTGAGAAACCGCTTTAACACGTTGGTCAAAGTCAGCTGGCTTAGTTGGACGACGTGCTAGTACCGCTTGAATGATATCAACGCTGAAACCAGCATCTTGGTACCATGCGCGGAAACGACCTAGCATGAAGTCGATAACGTCAGCTTCTACGTTTTCGTTGGTTAGCTTGTCGCCTAGTAGCTCTTTCGCTTTACCGATCAGATCGGTTAGGTCTAGGTTGTAGCCGTTTTCAACGATGATACGTAGTACACCTAGTGATGCACGACGCAGAGCGAATGGGTCAGAACCTTTTGGTGCTTGGCCAATACCGAAGATACCTACGATAGTGTCTAGCTTGTCTGCCATTGCAACTGCTGAAGAGATACCCGTGCTTGGTAGGTCGTCACCAGCGAAACGAGGCATGTACTGCTCGTAAAGTGCTAGTGCAACTTGCTCGTCTTCACCATCGTGAGTCGCGTAGTGCATGCCCATTACACCTTGTGTATCCGTAAATTCGAATACCATAGATGTCATTAGGTCACACTTAGCCAGTAGGCCTGCGCGCTTAGACTTCTCAACGTCAGCATCGATTTGCTCAGCGATGTAGCCAGCAAGTTCTGTGATGCGGTCTGTTTTGTCCTTGATAGTACCAAGCTGCTTCTGGAAGATAGCTTGGTCTAGTTCAGGAAGACGGTCGATCAGAGGACGCTTACGGTCTGTGTTGAAGAAGAACTCAGCATCAGCAAGACGTGGACGTACCACTTTCTCGTTACCTTCGATAACGTGACGAGGCTCTTTAGACTCGATGTTTGATACGAAGATAAAGTTAGGAAGTAGCTTCTTGTTTTCATCGTAAACAGGGAAGTATTTTTGGTCACCTTTCATGGTGTAAACCAAAGCTTCAGAAGGTACTTTTAGGAACTCTTCTTCAAACTTCGCTGTAAGTACTACTGGCCATTCAACCAGAGACGTTACTTCTTCAACAAGGTCATCTTCTAGGTCAGCTTTACCGCCAACCGCTGCTGCCGCTTTTTGAGAGTCAGCAAGGATGATCGCTTTACGTGCTTCGTAATCCGCCATTACTTTACCGCGCTCTTCTAGGATCGCAGGGTATTGGTCAGCAGAATCTATTGTGAACTCTTGTTCGCCCATGAAACGGTGGCCACGGATAGTACGAGCAGATGCTACGCCTAGGATTTCGCCTTCAACAAGCTCATCACCTAGTAGTACTGTCAGTGTTTTTACTGGACGGATAAATTGAATGTCTGAGTTACCCCAGCGCATTGCTTTAGGGATTGGTAGGCCAGCTAGTGCTTTCGCAGCGATGTCCATCACCAATTCTTGAACCGGTTTGCCAGCTACTTCTTGTTTGAAAAGAAGCCACTCGCCTTTGTCTGTTTTCAGACGGTCAGCTTGCTCAACAGTAATACCGTTACCACGAGCCCAACCTTGTGCTGCTTTAGTCGCGTTGCCTTCTGCATCGAATGCTACAGAAACAGCAGGACCACGTTTTTCAACGACTTTGTCCGCTTGGCCTTCAGCCAGTGCTGTTACTTTAAGTGCTAGACGACGAGGTGCTGCGTACCACTTGATGCCTTCGTGAGAAAGCTCAGCCGTTTTAAGACCTGCTTCAAAGTTAGAAGCAAATGCTTCTGCTAGAGAACGAAGTGCTGTTGGTGGAAGCTCTTCCGTACCCAGTTCAATTAGAAAATTCTTCGCCATGATTATTTGTCCTTCTTACACATTGGGAAGCCAAGCGCTTCACGTGACGCGTAGTACGCCTCAGCAACTGATTTAGTCAGGTTGCGGATACGAAGGATGTAACGTTGACGCTCTGTTACAGAGATAGCTTTGCGCGCATCAAGGATGTTGAATGCGTGGCCTGCTTTTAGAATGCGCTCGTAAGCTGGAAGCGGAAGTGGCTTCTCAAGCTCAAGTAGCTCTTTACACTCTTTTTCACACTGATCGAAGAAAGTGAATAGGAAATCTACGTCTGCGTGCTCGAAGTTGTAGGTTGATTGCTCAACTTCGTTTTGGTGGAAGATGTCACCGTAAGTCACGTTAGAACCATCTGGTGCTACGTTCCATACTAGGTCGTAAACAGAATCTACTTCCTGGATGTACATTGCTAGACGCTCGATACCGTAAGTGATTTCGCCAGTTACTGGCTTACACTCAAGGCCGCCAACCTGTTGGAAGTAAGTAAACTGAGTTACTTCCATACCGTTTAGCCATACTTCCCAACCAAGGCCCCATGCACCTAGTGTTGGGTTTTCCCAGTTATCTTCAACGAAGCGAATATCGTGAACAAGTGGGTCAACACCAAGAACCTCTAGTGAGCCTAGGTACAACTCTTGGATATTGTCTGGCGATGGTTTTAGCGCTACTTGGAATTGATAGTAGTGCTGCAGACGGTTAGGGTTTTCACCGTAACGGCCATCAGTAGGACGACGTGAAGGTTGTACGTAAGCTGTAGACATTGGCTCTGGGCCAAGTGCTCGTAGACATGTCATTGGGTGAGAGGTGCCTGCACCTACTTCCATATCTAGAGGTTGAACAATGGTACAACCGTTTTGAGCCCAGTAATCCTGCAGCGCGAGGATCATTCCCTGGAAGGTTTTGATATCGTATTTTTGCATAGTCAGGTTCGCGCGATTCTTTTAAATGAATGAGAAAAATAACCTCTGAGTATACCGAGATATTCGTAAAGCGAGTAGGGGTAATCTTGTTTAATTAGTGGTCTAAAATGTCGTTTAGTGGATTTTTTTGCCTTTAATGTTTGTTTTTCGGCACAAGTGGATATTTTGATAAGTTTGACACTTGTGTTTGACTACGTGGGTGATTAGAATCTCGCGGTCTTTGGGGAGTAGCTTACTTATTCATATCCTATTGAATGAGTTCGTTCGTCAACATAATTGATGCAAAATCATCATGGCGTTCGAGGCAACCACCACCTTGGTGGCGCTTAGCAAGACCTTAGACAAGCATCGTGAACCGGGATGGGGCGCGAGGTTTGTCTTTGGTTAAATATAATAATCTCCATCCCAAATGAGCATGTCGTGAGCGTTTTAGCTATTTCAATTACAACTGTGGCCCTTGCCGAGATCGGAGATAAAACCCAGTTGCTGTCCCTTTTGTTAGCCAGTCGATATCGAAAACCGATACCGATCATTGCTGCTATTTTCTTTGCCACTATCGCCAATCATGCCCTCGCTGCATGGCTCGGTGTAGTGATCGCAGATTACCTGTCTCCAGAAGTTTTAAAGTGGGTGCTGGTGGTCAGCTTCATTGCGATGGCAGGCTGGATTCTGATTCCCGATAAGTTAGACGATGATGAACAGATCTCGAACCGAGGCCCATTTGTCGCCAGTTTTATCGCTTTCTTTATTGCTGAAATTGGTGATAAAACCCAGATAGCGACCTCCATTCTAGGGGCTCAATACGCAGATGCATTAACCTGGGTGATTCTAGGTACGACCATCGGTATGTTGTTGGCGAATGTGCCTGTGGTGATCATCGGTAAATTGTCGGCAGATAAGATGCCGCTTGACCTGATTCGTAAGATCACTGCCTTGTTATTCGTCGGTTTGGCTATTGCTGCGGCGTTCTATTAATCGGTGATGTTGAGGCTAATGATACTCAACCAGTGGAGTAATGTGTTGTAGGTCATACTCTTACAGTATTGTGGGGTTTATCGAGCGAACGGACATATAACTGTCATACTTGTCATGATATTTTAATCTTGTGAGTTAAGAACACGAGGGCATGATTATGTTGACGCGTTATATGGGTATTACTCCACAAAGCCAAAGCTATCTATTTACCTTTGGTTTGGCTCTTACATTACTAGGCATGGTGTTGACGGACATGTGGCTACCAATGGTGGCTGGTGCGATGATCATGACTGCGCTTGCCGTCGAGGCTTGGATTCGGGTGTCGCATATTATTCCTATGCGAAAAGACATTCGATCGCTTCAACATCAGCTTGAGCATCTGCAAAACAGATCAAGAAACGAATAAACAAAAAGCCGCTCGTACTCTGAGTTCTGCAAAGAACATAAGGTACGAGCGGCTTTTTTGATGCTTGATTCTAGGTGGGGCTTACGCCTCCAATCCCTTTCTGATCAAATACTGGTACGGCAAAGTTTCTATCGCTTGGCCTACCAACTGGTGATCCATGAATCGACAAAAGCTCGGGATATCTCGAGTTGTCGAAGGATCGTCAGCTTTTACCAGTAATACATCGCCATCCTGCATGTTTCTAATTGTCTTCCTGACCATCATTACTGGTTCTGGGCAACGCAGGCCTTCAGCTTCTAAAGTATGGGTTGCCAGTTCAGGTTTGAATGTCATGGTTTGTATCTCTATATCTATCTAACGAGTGAATAATACGTCTGCAGAAAAAATATGCAATAAGTGCTTGGCAAACAGAATCATTTCCTATAACTTAGTTAACAAGTTGATAACAACTTGAAGCAAAGGCAACTAGCTAAGGAGTGGCGATGTTGACAGGATTAGATAGATTAACAATTTATTCGGTTCTCTGTTTTATTTCTTTTTGTGCGTTAGTACTACGCTCATCGACAGAGACCTCACTGATGCCTATCTTTGGCATAGTAGCAACAATTATTGGTATTTGGGTTGAGATGCGCCGTTGGCAAGGTGTAGCCGAAGAGCAAGAGCACTAACCCGAGTACAACAAGCAAATTCCGATACGACAACATTCCGACACTATCCCCAAATTTTCTTGGGCTTCCCCGCGTAATTGCGGGATTTTTTTTATCTAAAGCATGCTATAAACAACTTAGTGACTAATGATCATTGTATACAGCTAGGTAAGTGGCGTGGAATTAGAAGACATCTATCGTAGAGACCTGAATTTATTGGTCGCTTTAAAGGTATTGATTGAAGAGGGCAGCGTTAGCCAGGCTGCGATTCGTCTTAATTTAAGTCAGTCGGCAACCAGTCGAGTATTAGGGCGCTTAAGAGAGTTACTCAACGATCCCTTGTTTACGCGTCAAGGTCAGCACCTTATCCCTACCAAAAAAGCACTTGAGATCAGCCAGCGCATTGATCAGCCTTTAGAATCATTCCGTCAGTTACTTAGCCCTAGTGACTTTGATCCTTACTATTGCAGTGAGCGCTTTTTGATTGCGACCACTGACTATGCGATGCAAACCATCTTACCTTATGCACTGCCGAAGATTTATGAGCAAGCGCCGAACATCTCTTTGGAGTTTGCACCGCTGCAGCATGAGCATTTGTTTAAGCAGCTCAGCACCGAGCGTGTTGATATGGCAATTTGCCGCCCAAGTGGTAGCGTCGCACCACTTCATCAAGAGGTGTTAGGGCCAGTGGGCGTGTCGTGCTTGCTATCTAAGAATCACCCTTTGGCTGACAGTTCGTTGAGCCTTGAGGATTATGTGTCTTTACCTCATGCGATGATTGCGATCAGTGATGGTGTTAAGGCTCTGTTGGATAACGCCTTAGCCAATCAACAACCTAGAAAAATGGTACTGCGTGCTTACCACCTTGAAGCCGCATTGGCGATCGTCGATAGAATGCCGCTCGTGATTACGGTACCGGCTGATTTGGCTTACTTAGTTGCAGAGCGATATGACTTGGTCGTTAAACCATTGCCATTTGAATTTATGCCCTTTGATTACTCGCTGATCTGGCACTCACGCTGCGATTCTTCTGCTTCGCAACAGTGGTTAAGAAGAGTGGTCAAAGAGGAGTGTGGTGAGTTGATTCAAAAGCGGATTGCGGACGTAGGTTTGGGCTAGGTTTTGTATTGAATAGCAAATAGAAAAAAGGGCTGATAATGATCAGCCCTTTTGTTTTTTGCGTGTAGCTTTTAGAGTGCTAGCGATTACAGCTTAATAACTACACGACCAGTGATTTGACCGTTAGTGATGTCTTCTGCTGCTTGAATTGCGCCATCTAGAGACACTTCTTTGGTAGCTTGAGCGTAGAAAGATTCTGGTAGTAGTTCAGCTAGTTGTTCCCACGCTTTAATGCGTTTTTCACGAGGGCACATTACAGAGTCCACACCTTGTAGGCGAACGTTGCGCAGAATGAATGGCATTACCGTTGTTGGTAAATCAAAGCCGCCAGCTAGACCACACATTGCTACCGCACCGTTGTAATCAATTTGCGCCAATACTTTAGCAAGTACTTTGCTGCCTACCGTATCGATAGCACCAGCCCACAGTTGTTTCTCTAGTGGTTTTGCTGGTTCTTCTAGTTCTGCACGCTCAACAATGCGTGTAGCGCCTAGTGATTTAAGTAATTCACCGTTTGAAGAAGCTCGGCCAGTAACTGCTGCTACTTTGTAGCCTAGTTGGTTCAGTAGAGTGATAGACACGCTACCTACACCCCCACTTGCACCTGTTACTAGGATTTCACCGTCTTCAGGCTTAATACCAGCATCTACGATAGCTTGCACACAAAGCATCGCAGTGAAGCCAGCTGTACCAATCGCCATTACTTTCTTAGCGTCAAGACCTGCAGGCATTGGCACTAACCAGTCACCGTTTAGGCTTGCTTTCTCAGCCATGCCGCCCCAGTGACCTTCACCAACACCCCAGCCAGTTAGAACAACTTCGTCGCCCGCTTTGTAGCGAGGGTCATCAGATTGTGAAACCACACCAGAAAGGTCGATACCAGGAACCATAGGGAAGTTGCGAACAATGCGCCCTTTACCTGTAATCGCCAAACCATCTTTGTAGTTCAAAGAAGAGTAGCTTACATCGATCTTCACATTACCTTCTGGTAATTGTGACTCTTCAATTTGAGAAACTGATGCGATAGTTTTTTTGTCTTCTTGGTTTAGTACAAGTGCTTTAAACATGATCTGCTCCGTAGGAGGAATATTAGGAAACTGAAGTAACTTTAGTTGAATCATCCGAGAAAAAATAATGAAACATCAACATTGAATCTATGCGTTCTATGCATATATGTCACTGGATGCTTTTCTCTGATTAGACTTGCCGAACGAATCTGTACATGACTTGATAGCCAGATACAAAAAGTGCAGCTATATAAAGATAGCTGCACATAAGATTACCCGACAAGTTTTACAACTAAAGAGCGCTAAGGGCGTTCAAATACCGTTGCAATACCTTGGCCTAAACCAATACACATGGTCGCTAAGCCGTATTTCACGTCTTGTGCTTCCATTAGGTTGATTAGGGTTGTAGAGATACGAGAACCAGAACAACCTAGTGGGTGACCCAGTGCAATTGCACCGCCGTTAAGGTTTACTTTCTCGTCAACCACATCCAGTAGACCTAGATCTTTGGCACACGGTAGAGATTGAGCAGCGAATGCTTCATTTAACTCAACCACACCCATGTCTTCAATCGTTAGGCCAGCACGCTTAAGCGCTTTCTTGGTTGCTGGTACTGGGCCGTAACCCATGATTGAAGGATCACAGCCTGCGATAGCCATAGACTTCACGCGAGCTCGAATCTTAAGGCCAAGCGCGTTGGCCTTCTCTTCACTCATGAGCAGCATTGCTGATGCACCATCAGACAGAGCTGATGACGTGCCTGCTGTTACCGTGCCGTTGGCAGGGTCAAATACAGGGCGCAGCTGAGATAGGCCTTCAACCGTGGTTTCTGGGCGAATCACTTCATCGTAATCCAGAGTAAACAGTGAACCGTCTGCAGCGTGACCCTCTGTCGGTAGAATTTCGTTTTTGAAACGACCTTCAACCGTTGCAGCTTGTGCACGAGCATGTGAACGTGCAGCGAATGCATCTTGGTCTTCACGGCTAATACCATGCAGCTTGCCAAGCATTTCTGCAGTTAGGCCCATCATACCCGCCGCTTTTGCTACGTTCTTTGACATGCCAGGGTGGAAATCAACACCGTGTGTCATCGGTACGTGACCCATGTGTTCCACACCACCAATCAGGCAAATTTCCGCATCTCCAACCATGATTGAGCGTGTTGCATCATGCAGAGCTTGCATAGATGAACCACATAAACGGTTAACTGTGACTGCACCAATCTCAATCGGTAAGCCAGCCAATAGAGCAGCGTTACGTGCAACGTTGAAGCCTTGCTCTAGGGTTTGTTGTACACAGCCCCAGTAGATATCTTCAATTTCTGAAGGGTTAACTTCTGGGTTACGTTCTAAAATGCCTTTCATCAAATGTGCAGACAGATCTTCAGCACGAGTGTGACGGTAAGCTCCACCTTTGGAACGTCCCATTGGGGTGCGAAGGCAATCAACAACAACTACATTATTCATTTTGCTATTCCTTTTCCAAATGTGGGTTACAGAGAACTGGCTTGTTGAGCGTCGTAAAAGCTTTCGCCTTTTTCTGCCATATCAAGCAATAGTTGAGGAACTTGGTACATTGCACCTAAGTCTTGGTAGCCTTTCGCCATTTCTACGAAGTTACCAATACCCACACTGTCTAAGTAGCGGAATACGCCGCCTCGGAATGGAGGGAAGCCTAAACCGTAAACCAGTGCCATATCCGCTTCTTGCGGTGTCGCGATGATGCCTTCTTCTAAACAAAGCACCACTTCGTTGATCATAGGAATCATCACACGTTGGATAATTGTTTGGTCATCAAAGTCTTGTGGCTGTTCGCATACGTCAGCCAAGATAGGAAGAATGTCTTCAGAGAAGGTCTTCTTCGGGCGACCGCGTTTGTCTACGCTGTATGTGTAGAAGCCGCTACCGTTTTTCTGACCGTATTTTTCAGCAACGTAAAGTGCATCAATCGCATCACGGCCTTCTTTACCCATACGCTCAGGGAAACCTTGCGCCATTACAGCTTGTGCATGGTGTGCAGTGTCTAGGCCTACAACGTCTAGTAAGTAAGCAGGGCCCATTGGCCAACCGAACTTGCGCTCCATGACTTTATCGATCTTAGTGAAGTCAGCGCCGTCACGTAGCAACATGCTGAAACCGCCAAAGTAAGGGAAAAGTACACGGTTAACGAAGAAGCCTGGGCAGTCGTTAACAACGATTGGGGATTTACCCATCTTCGCTGCGTAAGCGACCACACGATTGATCGTCTCTTCTGAAGTCTGCTCACCACGGATGATCTCAACCAAAGGCATGCGATGCACAGGGTTAAAGAAGTGCATGCCACAGAAGTTTTCTGGGCGCTTCAGTGATTTCGCTAACAGGTTGATTGGAATCGTAGAGGTGTTTGATGTTAGAACGGTGTCTTCACCAACCAAACCTTCCACTTCGCTCAGTACTGCTGCTTTGACTTTCGGGTTCTCTACTACCGCTTCAACAATCACATCTGACTGTTCTACACCTGCGTAATGCAGACTTGGAGTAATAGAAGACAGAATGCCTGCCATCTTGAACCCGTCTAGGCGACCGCGTGATAAGCGTTTATTCAACAGCTTAGATGCTTCGTTCATACCTAGATCAAGCGATGCTTGTGCGATGTCTTTCATCATCACTGGCACGCCTTTCAACGCTGATTGGTAAGCAATACCGCCGCCCATGATACCTGCGCCAAGTACGGCTGCACGCTCAGTTGCTTTGTTTGCTGACTTACCCGCTTGTTTCGCTAGGCCTTTGATGTACTGGTCATTCAGGAATAAGCCAACTAATGCTTTTGCTTCTTCCGATTTCGCTAGCTTAACGAAGTGCTTACGCTCAATGTCGAGTGCTGCATCGCGATCGCTACGTGCCGCTTCCTCAATCGCAATCACAGAAGTGATTGGCGCAGGGTAGTGAGGCCCCGCTTTTTGAGCGACTAGGCCTTTAGCCATGGTAAAGCTCATCATCGCTTCTAGTTTGCTTAGTGAAAGCGCTGATGTTTTTTGTTTACGGCGTAGCTGCCAATCGAGTTTTTCATTGGCTGCCAGAGAAACGGTGTTGATCGCCGATTCTAATAGCTGGTCTGTATCTACAATGGCATCTAGCAAGCCAACCTTAAGCGCTTCATCAGCACGGCATGCTTTGCCTTGGGTGATAATTTCCATTGCGCTGTCAGCACCGATAACACGAGGCAGGCGCACACAACCACCAAAGCCAGGCATGATGCCAAGTTTGGTTTCAGGTAGGCCAATGCTGGTGGTCTTGTCACCGATACGGAAATCGGTAGCCAGTACGCATTCACAGCCGCCGCCAAGGGCATGGCCACGCATCATTGAAAGAGTTGGGACAGGAAGGTCTTCGAGCTTACTGAAGATTGAATTCGCGAATCTTAACCATTCATCAAGTTCTGCTTCTGGCTTAGCGAATAGGCCAAGAAATTCAGTGATGTCTGCGCCTACAATGAACGCGTCTTTGTTTGAAGTTAAGATTAAACCACGTAATCCTGCGTGAGCATTAAGAGCGTCTAACGCTTTATCTAGTGATTCTAAAGTAGCAAGGTCGAGTTTGTTTACAGAGGCCGGAGCGCAGAAGCTAAGTTCTGCAATACCATCTTGTAATTCCTTTACCTGTAGGGTGTTAGCTTGGTAAATCATTGTCTATCTCCATGACATACAATCCACGATTGTTTGAGAGAATCTTGTTATCTTTCTATTATTGTAGAATACCTGGTAAGACCAGTTATCTTAGTCTGTACCTCTGCTTGGTGAATTTCAATACATTTTTTAAACAATTGTTTAACATTGTGCGATAGCACAGATCCTCTAACCCTTATTATTCACGCGTGATACACTTCGCCGCTCTTATTAATTAAGTTAACGATATGAATGAACAGCCCTATTTAATACCGTCTGCGTCGGCTCTGTTTGAAGAAGATATAAAAAAGAGCGTCTTTATTACTCATCTTGCTCATACTCCAAGTGTAGAAGCTGCCAAACAGTTCGTAGAGCAGGTAAAGAAAGAGCATTCTTCAGCGCGACATAATTGTTGGGGTTTTGTGGCTGGGCGACCTGAAGATTCAATGCTTTGGGGTTTTAGCGATGATGGTGAACCCTCAGGTACTGCGGGTAAGCCGATCTTGGCGCAACTGTCTGGTTCTGGTGTGGGTGAGTTAACGGCTGTGGTGACTCGTTATTCAGGTGGAATTAAGCTTGGAACGGGTGGTTTAGTTAAGGCTTATGGTGGAGGAGTGCAACAAGCTCTCAAGCTGCTTCAAACAATCGAGAAAAAAATAACCACAAAATTACGGCTAGAGTTAGACTATGGTTTTGTGCCAATTGCGCAATCCATCATGGCTCAGCATCAAGCTGTTGAGGTCCAAGCGGATTATGGTGTTCAAGTTGAGCTTATTATTGAAATAGAGCTCCTGCAGGTAGATTCGTTTACCCAAACCATGATCAATAAAAGCGGTGCTAAGGCACTGGTAACGAAAGTCAAAGATAACTAGGAAGTGTGAAGCATTTCGCTTCGTTCAATAGCTCATGCAATTTCGCTCAATTATTCGAATCGTCGGATTATTATTAGCACTTTTTAGTGTATCAATGCTCGCACCAGCGCTAGTCGCACTTATCTATCGAGATGGTGCGGGTGTGCCGTTTGTGACGACTTTTTTCGTTCTATTGTTTTGCGGAGCAACTTGCTGGTTTCCGAACCGCCGCTATAAACATGAATTGAAAGCGCGTGATGGTTTTTTGATTGTTGTTTTGTTCTGGACGGTAATCGGCAGTGCGGGTGCGTTACCGTTTTTGATCGCTGATAATCCGAGTGTTTCGGTAACCGATGCCTTCTTTGAATCCTTTTCTGCATTAACTACCACAGGGGCGACCGTTATCGTCGGCCTTGATGATCTCCCTAAGGCGATTCTGTTTTACCGTCAGTTCCTACAATGGTTTGGTGGTATGGGTATCATCGTATTGGCGGTAGCCATTCTTCCTGTTCTGGGCATCGGTGGCATGCAACTTTACCGTGCTGAAATTCCGGGCCCTGTTAAAGACAGCAAGATGACCCCACGTATTGCTGAAACGGCAAAAGCGCTGTGGTACATCTATCTCAGTCTAACGATTGCTTGTGCGGTAGCGTTTTGGCTTGCAGGTATGAGCTTTTTTGATGCCATCAGTCATAGTTTCTCTACTATTGCTATCGGTGGCTTCTCAACACACGATGCAAGTATGGGCTATTTCAACAGCCCTGCTATTAACATGATTACGGTTGTGTTCCTGCTTATATCTGCGTGTAATTACTCACTTCACTTCGCTGCATTTGCTTCAGGTGGTGTGCATCCTAAGTATTACTGGAAAGATCCTGAATTCCGCGCTTTTATCTTTATTCAAGCAGTGCTGTTCTTGGTTTGTTTCTTATTACTACTGAATCACCACTCTTATGACTCGTATTACGACGCTTTCGATCAAGCCTTGTTTCAAACCGTGTCTATATCTACAACTGCTGGTTTCACTACGACTGGTTTTTCAGAGTGGCCACTGTTCTTGCCCGTACTGCTTTTGTTCTCTTCTTTTATAGGAGGATGCGCAGGTTCAACCGGTGGTGGTATGAAAGTGATTCGAATCTTACTGCTTACTCTGCAAGGTGCTCGTGAAATGAAGCGTCTTGTTCACCCGCGCGCTGTCTATACCATCAAGGTTGGTGGTTCTGCACTACCACAACGTGTCGTGGATGCGGTTTGGGGCTTTTTCTCTGCATATGCTCTGGTTTTTGTGGTTTGTATGTTGGCTCTTATTGCAACTGGTATGGATGAGTTGAGTGCTTTCTCTGCCGTAGCCGCAACATTGAATAACCTCGGCCCGGGCCTTGGCGAAGTCGCGGTGCACTTTGGCGATGTGAATGACAAAGCAAAATGGGTACTTATCGTATCTATGCTGTTTGGCCGATTAGAAATTTTCACCTTATTAATCTTATTGACCCCTACGTTTTGGCGTAGCTAAGGACAACATTGTGGCAAAAGCTCTATTTTTGTATTCAAGCCGTGAAGGCCAGACCAAGAAAATCTTGAACTATATAAAAGAAGAAATGAATGAGTTCGAATGTGAGCTTCAAGATTTGCACACAATTGGTAATATCGACTTTGCTCAATATGACAGAGTATTGATCGGTGCATCGATTCGTTACGGCCACCTTAATAAGAAGCTATATCAGTTCATTGATGCCAACCTTAATCAGCTGCAATCAAACAAGGTTGCTTTCTTCTGCGTGAACTTAACAGCGCGTAAAGAAGACCAAGGCAAAGATACACCAGAAGGAAGTGCTTATATTAAGAAGTTTCTTATAAAGTCTCCGTGGCAGCCGACGTTAATCGGTGTATTTGCTGGTGCCCTCTATTACCCTCGTTACAACTGGTTCGATAAAACCATGATTCGCTTCATTATGAATATGACAGGTGGCGAAACGGATACAACCAAGGAAGTTGAGTACACAAACTGGGAAAAAGTCTCTTTGTTCACTGAAAAACTAAAGAATATGTAAGAGAAAAGCCTACTTTTGAGGCGTTTTGAGTTCTTTTTAATCGAACGAATAAAAAAACGAGAAAAACTTAAAAAAGGGCTTGCCAGTGTGATCGAAATCTCTATAATGCCACCTCGCTGACACGGGATGGCTTCTTAGGAAACCAAAACGAATCAGCAGGTCAAATTAGCCAAGCTAAGCGCTTGAAAAAAGTTTTGAAAATAGTGGTTGACACTAAAACTTAAATCGCTAAAATGGCCGTCCGATTTGAGCGAAGCTCAAAAAGGAAAAGCTCTTTAACAATTTAAACCTATCAATCTGTGTGGGCACTCGTTGATGAATATCAAAATGTTTTATCGTTAGATAAAACAGATTCTTCGGAATCAAAATGATTTCAATGAACTGAGTGACCAATACAAATAACCTCGGTTATTTGGCACAGTCAATTCATTACCATTCTGTTGGAATGGTAATAGCTTTAGAATTACATGTTTACTTCGGTAAATATTAGTTTTGAAGTCAGTATTCGTTGAGTCACAAAATCTTAAATTGAAGAGTTTGATCATGGCTCAGATTGAACGCTGGCGGCAGGCCTAACACATGCAAGTCGAGCGGAAACGACACTAACAATCCTTCGGGTGCGTTAATGGGCGTCGAGCGGCGGACGGGTGAGTAATGCCTAGGAAATTGCCTTGATGTGGGGGATAACCATTGGAAACGATGGCTAATACCGCATAATGCCTACGGGCCAAAGAGGGGGACCTTCGGGCCTCTCGCGTCAAGATATGCCTAGGTGGGATTAGCTAGTTGGTGAGGTAATGGCTCACCAAGGCGACGATCCCTAGCTGGTCTGAGAGGATGATCAGCCACACTGGAACTGAGACACGGTCCAGACTCCTACGGGAGGCAGCAGTGGGGAATATTGCACAATGGGCGAAAGCCTGATGCAGCCATGCCGCGTGTATGAAGAAGGCCTTCGGGTTGTAAAGTACTTTCAGTTGTGAGGAAGGGGGTAGCGTTAATAGCGCTATCTCTTGACGTTAGCAACAGAAGAAGCACCGGCTAACTCCGTGCCAGCAGCCGCGGTAATACGGAGGGTGCGAGCGTTAATCGGAATTACTGGGCGTAAAGCGCATGCAGGTGGTTCATTAAGTCAGATGTGAAAGCCCGGGGCTCAACCTCGGAACTGCATTTGAAACTGGTGAACTAGAGTACTGTAGAGGGGGGTAGAATTTCAGGTGTAGCGGTGAAATGCGTAGAGATCTGAAGGAATACCAGTGGCGAAGGCGGCCCCCTGGACAGATACTGACACTCAGATGCGAAAGCGTGGGGAGCAAACAGGATTAGATACCCTGGTAGTCCACGCCGTAAACGATGTCTACTTGGAGGTTGTGGCCTTGAGCCGTGGCTTTCGGAGCTAACGCGTTAAGTAGACCGCCTGGGGAGTACGGTCGCAAGATTAAAACTCAAATGAATTGACGGGGGCCCGCACAAGCGGTGGAGCATGTGGTTTAATTCGATGCAACGCGAAGAACCTTACCTACTCTTGACATCCAGAGAAGCCAGCGGAGACGCAGGTGTGCCTTCGGGAGCTCTGAGACAGGTGCTGCATGGCTGTCGTCAGCTCGTGTTGTGAAATGTTGGGTTAAGTCCCGCAACGAGCGCAACCCTTATCCTTGTTTGCCAGCGAGTAATGTCGGGAACTCCAGGGAGACTGCCGGTGATAAACCGGAGGAAGGTGGGGACGACGTCAAGTCATCATGGCCCTTACGAGTAGGGCTACACACGTGCTACAATGGCGCATACAGAGGGCAGCAAGCCAGCGATGGTAAGCGAATCCCAAAAAGTGCGTCGTAGTCCGGATTGGAGTCTGCAACTCGACTCCATGAAGTCGGAATCGCTAGTAATCGTAGATCAGAATGCTACGGTGAATACGTTCCCGGGCCTTGTACACACCGCCCGTCACACCATGGGAGTGGGCTGCAAAAGAAGTGGGTAGTTTAACCTTTCGGGGAGGACGCTCACCACTTTGTGGTTCATGACTGGGGTGAAGTCGTAACAAGGTAGCCCTAGGGGAACCTGGGGCTGGATCACCTCCTTATACGAAGATACTCACGATAAGTGTCCACACAGATTGATTAGGTTTAGAAAGTAAAAGAGACGAAGAACTCCCAAGTTCTTCAATCCAGTGTCCCGTTCGTCTAGAGGCCTAGGACACCGCCCTTTCACGGCGGTAACAGGGGTTCGACTCCCCTACGGGATACCATTGGGTCGTTAGCTCAGTTGGTAGAGCAGTTGACTTTTAATCAATTGGTCGCAGGTTCGAATCCTGCACGACCCACCATTCTTTCTCCGCGAAGGAATTAAAACTATCGTGGGCGATTAGCTCAGTTGGGAGAGCACCTGCCTTACAAGCAGGGGGTCACTGGTTCGAGCCCGGTATCGCCCACCATTCTCTAAATATTCTTGGAAGTTAAAACTCCAAACCACTTCTTATGTCGCTGGTTGGATTTTTCGACTGTGAGAGTCTTTAGAAAATGTGAATTTTAGAACACTGTTCTTAAAGTCTCATGCTCTTTAACAATTTGGAAAGCTGACTGATTGATTACTTACGAGTAATTCAATCAAATTTAAAAGTTCTCAATGTTTATCTTTTGATAAACACAACAAACACATTCAAGTGTCTTGTATTCGATTCAAATTCGTTTGAATCACATTGAGTCCGGCAAACAGTCATTGAGAATTAACCCTTCTTAATGACAACCAAAAACCTTGGTTAGTTGCCATACACTAAGACCCTTTCGGGTTGTATGGTTAAGTGACTAAGCGTACACGGTGGATGCCTTGGCAGTCAGAGGCGATGAAAGGCGTAATAACTTGCGATAAGCCCAGATTAGGTAGTAATAACCTTTAAGTCTGGGATTCCTGAATGGGGAAACCCACTTACATAAGTAAGTATCCTGTTGTGAATACATAGCAACAGGAGGCAAACCGGGGGAACTGAAACATCTAAGTACCCCGAGGAAGAGAAATCAACCGAGATTCCGAAAGTAGCGGCGAGCGAAATTGGATTAGCCCTTAAGCTTTTAATGAGACAGATGAAGGCTCTGGAAAGTGCCGCAATAGAGGGTGATAGCCCCGTAATCGACATCTCATCATCAGTGAAAACGAGTAGGGCGGGACACGTGATATCCTGTCTGAATATGGGGGGACCATCCTCCAAGGCTAAATACTACTGACTGACCGATAGTGAACCAGTACCGTGAGGGAAAGGCGAAAAGAACCCCTGTGAGGGGAGTGAAATAGAACCTGAAACCGTGTACGTACAAGCAGTAGGAGCACCTTCGTGGTGTGACTGCGTACCTTTTGTATAATGGGTCAGCGACTTAATTTTAGTAGCAAGGTTAACCGTTTAGGGGAGCCGTAGGGAAACCGAGTCTTAACTGGGCGTACAGTTGCTAGGATTAGACCCGAAACCAGGTGATCTAGCCATGGGCAGGTTGAAGGTTGAGTAACATCAACTGGAGGACCGAACCGACTAATGTTGAAAAATTAGCGGATGACTTGTGGCTAGGGGTGAAAGGCCAATCAAACCTGGAGATAGCTGGTTCTCCCCGAAAGCTATTTAGGTAGCGCCTCGGACGAATACTACTGGGGGTAGAGCACTGTTAAGGCTAGGGGGTCATCCCGACTTACCAACCCTTTGCAAACTCCGAATACCAGTAAGTACTATCCGGGAGACACACGGCGGGTGCTAACGTCCGTCGTGGAGAGGGAAACAACCCAGACCGCCAGCTAAGGTCCCAAAGTATAGCTAAGTGGGAAACGATGTGGGAAGGCTCAGACAGCCAGGATGTTGGCTTAGAAGCAGCCATCATTTAAAGAAAGCGTAATAGCTCACTGGTCGAGTCGGCCTGCGCGGAAGATGTAACGGGGCTAAGCTATACACCGAAGCTGCGGCTACGTACCTTAGGGTATGTGGGGTAGGGGAGCGTTCTGTAAGCCGTTGAAGGTGGTCTGTAAGGGCTGCTGGAGGTATCAGAAGTGCGAATGCTGACATGAGTAACGATAAAGGGAGTGAAAAACTCCCTCGCCGGAAGACCAAGGGTTCCTGTCCAACGTTAATCGGGGCAGGGTAAGTCGACTCCTAAGGCGAGGCCGAAAGGCGTAGTCGATGGGAAACGGGTTAATATTCCCGTACTTCTTACAATTGCGATGGGGGGACGGAGAAGGCTAGGTGGGCCTGGCGACGGTTGTCCAGGTTCAAGTACGTAGGCGGAAAGTTTAGGTAAATCCGGACTTTCTTAACGCTGAGATACGATGTCGAGCTACTACGGTAGTGAAGTCATTGATGCCATGCTTCCAGGAAAAGCCTCTAAGCTTCAGATTGTAAGGAATCGTACCCCAAACCGACACAGGTGGTCGGGTAGAGAATACCAAGGCGCTTGAGAGAACTCGGGTGAAGGAACTAGGCAAAATGGTACCGTAACTTCGGGAGAAGGTACGCTCTTATCAGTGAAGTCCCTTGCGGATGGAGCAGACGAGAGTCGCAGATACCAGGTGGCTGCAACTGTTTATTAAAAACACAGCACTGTGCAAAATCGTAAGATGACGTATACGGTGTGACGCCTGCCCGGTGCCGGAAGGTTAATTGATGGGGTTAGACTTCGGTCGAAGCTCTTGATCGAAGCCCCGGTAAACGGCGGCCGTAACTATAACGGTCCTAAGGTAGCGAAATTCCTTGTCGGGTAAGTTCCGACCTGCACGAATGGCGTAATGATGGCCACGCTGTCTCCACCCGAGACTCAGTGAAATTGAAATCGCTGTGAAGATGCAGTGTACCCGCGGCTAGACGGAAAGACCCCGTGAACCTTTACTACAGCTTGGCACTGAACATTGAACCTACATGTGTAGGATAGGTGGGAGACTTTGAAACCGCGTCGCTAGATGTGGTGGAGTCGTCCTTGAAATACCACCCTTGTAGTTTTGATGTTCTAACGTTGGTCCCTGAATCGGGATTACGGACAGTGCCTGGTGGGTAGTTTGACTGGGGCGGTCTCCTCCCAAAGAGTAACGGAGGAGCACGAAGGTGGGCTAAACACGGTTGGACATCGTGTGGTTAGTGCAATGGCATAAGCCCGCTTGACTGCGAGAATGACAATTCGAGCAGGTGCGAAAGCAGGTCATAGTGATCCGGTGGTTCTGAATGGAAGGGCCATCGCTCAACGGATAAAAGGTACTCCGGGGATAACAGGCTGATACCGCCCAAGAGTTCATATCGACGGCGGTGTTTGGCACCTCGATGTCGGCTCATCACATCCTGGGGCTGAAGTCGGTCCCAAGGGTATGGCTGTTCGCCATTTAAAGTGGTACGCGAGCTGGGTTTAGAACGTCGTGAGACAGTTCGGTCCCTATCTGCCGTGGGCGTTGGAAAATTGAAGGGGGCTGCTCCTAGTACGAGAGGACCGGAGTGGACGAACCTCTGGTGTTCGGGTTGTCATGCCAATGGCATTGCCCGGTAGCTAAGTTCGGAATCGATAACCGCTGAAAGCATCTAAGCGGGAAGCGAGCCCTGAGATGAGTTTTCCCTGACGCTATAAGCGTCCTTAAGGGTTGTTCAAGACTAGAACGTTGATAGGCAGGGTGTGTAAGTGCTGCGAGGCATTGAGCTAACCTGTACTAATTGCCCGTGAGGCTTAACCATACAACACCCAAGGGGTTTTGTGGACTCAAAGACAGACCTTGAATGAGTTTGAAGAGTTACTTTTAAATACAGTTTTCCGAATTTTAAAATTTGCTTGGCGACCATAGCATTGTGGACCCACCTGATTCCATGCCGAACTCAGAAGTGAAACACAATAGCGCCGATGGTAGTGTGGGGCTTCCCCATGTGAGAGTAGGACATCGCCAGGCTTTAATTTCGTTATTTGCTATGCAAATAACAACCTCAACAGTGTACTAATCTGTTGATGACAATTTGTTGGAGGGATGGCTGAGTGGTCGAAAGCACCGGTCTTGAAAACCGGCAACCGTTAATAGCGGTTCTAGGGTTCAAATCCCTATCCCTCCACCACCATTAGAAAGCCCGCTGAGAAATCAGCGGGCTTTTTTCTTATCTGCGATATACAAAAATGAAAAAGGGAAGAGCACTGACGTGCTCTTCCCTTTTTGTATTGAAACCAACGACTATTAGTCCGTTAAATACTTCCCTTCTGCAACTTGCCAGAACGCTCGAATTAGAGGGTTATCTAACTGTGCTCGCTTGCAGCAAACACCCAATTCAAACGGTTTGATGGGTTCTATCTTTAAACGGTCTACTTTATCTCTTACAGGGCTGTTGTTAATCACTACGTCAGGAGCAATACCCACCCCACAACCTAGCGCTACCATACTTACGATCGCCTCATGACCAGAAACTTGCGCGTATATGTTGGGCTTTATCTTCATCTTTTTGAACCACGCATTGGCACGTTCACGCGCTGTACCCGCTTCAGGGATGATAAAGGGGACTTCATTCCAGTTTGGCTTGTCAGACTGAAGTTGCTGACTAAAGCTACTGACACCTGATGGAATTATGACGGATAGTGGTATATCGCTAATTGTTTCGAATTCTAATCTTGAAGGCAGGATGTCCGGCTTCGCTGAGATCGCGATGTCCGCTTCATCGTTCAAGATCTTGTCGATAGATTGAGCTGGATCGCCGGTAGAGAGCTTGAATTCGATATACGGATGAATGGCTCTGAATTCAGTAATCAGTTCTGGTAAGTGGCTGTAGCTAGCAGTCACGGAGCAAAATATACGTATTTCACCTTTCAACTCCTGCTCTCCACCTTTCAAGTGAAGGTTATACTGTTGCCATTCACCAACAATGCTCAATGCCACTGGTAATAGGTGCTTCCCTGCTGGTGTGAGGTCAACACTACGGTTGTCCCTGATAAGCAGTTCTTGCCCTGTTTCCTCTTCCAGTTTTTGTACCTGACGGCTCAGCGCTGAAGGGCTGACGTGCATAGCAGCAGCGGTTTTGCTGAAACTCTTGCTATCACATAAATGTATAAATAATTGTAGAGATTTTATGTTCATGTTTTGCGATCGTTTCCATGTTGCATTTATTGCAATAACTAATTGTGAATATATCACTTTCAGCAACGGAGTGTCTGTTTTAGTATGAAGTCATTCGATAGAGAGATATCGACCTTACGGACTTATTTTTAAAGGAGTGCCCTAGAATGGCTAACTATTTCAATACATTAAACCTTCGTGAACAACTAGACCAACTAGGTCGTTGCCGCTTTATGGATCGTGAAGAATTTGCGACAGAAGCTGAATATCTTGAAGGTAAGAAAATCGTAATTGTTGGTTGTGGTGCTCAAGGCCTAAACCAAGGTCTAAACATGCGTGATTCTGGTCTAGACGTATCTTACGCTCTACGCCAAGCAGCAATTGACGAGAAGCGTCAATCATTCAAAAACGCTGACGAGAACGGCTTTGTTGTTGGTAGCTACGAAACGCTAATCCCTCAAGCAGACCTAGTAATCAACCTGACTCCAGACAAGCAACACACAAACGTTGTTGAAACTGTAATGCCTCTAATGAAAGAGGGCGCTGCACTTGGTTACTCTCACGGCTTTAACGTTGTTGAAGAAGGTATGCAGTTACGTTCTGACCTTACGGTAGTAATGGTTGCACCTAAGTGTCCTGGTTCTGAAGTACGCGAAGAGTACAAGCGTGGCTTCGGTGTACCAACACTGATCGCTGTTCACCCAGAAAATGACCCTAAAGGTGAAGGTTGGGATATTGCTAAAGCTTGGGCTGCTGGTACCGGTGGTCACCGCGCAGGTTGCCTAGAGTCTTCTTTCGTAGCAGAAGTTAAATCTGACCTTATGGGTGAGCAAACTATCCTTTGTGGCATGCTACAAGCTGGTTCTATCGTATCTTACGAGAAGATGATTGCTGACGGCATTGAACCAGGTTATGCAGGCAAGCTTATACAATACGGTTGGGAAACAATCACTGAAGCACTTAAGTTCGGTGGCGTAACTCACATGATGGACCGTCTATCTAACCCAGCTAAAGTTAAAGCGTTTGAGCTTTCTGAAGAGCTTAAAGACCTAATGCGTCCGCTTTACAACAAGCACATGGATGACATCATCTCTGGTCACTTCTCTAGCACTATGATGGCTGACTGGGCGAACGATGATGTGAACCTACTAGGCTGGCGTGAAGAAACAGGCGAAACGGCATTCGAAAACTACCCAGCTTCTGACGTAGAAATCTCAGAGCAAGAGTACTTCGATAACGGTATTCTTATGGTTGCTATGGTTCGTGCCGGTGTTGAGCTAGCATTCGAAGCTATGACTGCATCAGGTATCATCGATGAGTCTGCTTACTACGAATCTCTACATGAGCTTCCACTAATCGCAAACACAGTTGCTCGTAAGCGTCTTTACGAAATGAACGTAGTAATCTCTGATACAGCTGAGTACGGTAACTACCTATTCGCTAACGTAGCAACACCGCTACTACGTGAGAAGTTCATGCCTTCAGTTGCAACGGACGTAATCGGTCGTGGTCTAGGTGAAACATCTAACCAAGTAGATAACGCTAAGCTAATCGAAGTTAATGAAGCTATCCGTAACCATCCTGTAGAGTACATTGGTGAAGAGCTACGTAGCTACATGAGCGACATGAAACGTATCGCTGTAGGCGGTTAATTCGTCGCTTAGATACTGCGAATTTGTAGAAAAAGCAAAGCAGTATCAATAACTCCTTACAGGTTGGAGTTATGAGTAAGCAACACAACATCTAATGAAAAGGCTTGGTCGCCGTTGACCAAGCCTTTTTTGTTTTTCAGGGGTGGGAATTGAGAGAACTTCGCGTACCTGAGTATGATGGATTTAAAGCTGAGTCATTTCCGAAAACAGCGAAGAAGCGTGGTCGGGAATCTCTCTATATTATTCTCGCTCGCATAAAAAAGGGCTGACGTTTTCACGTCAACCCTTCTATGTTTTTCGCTGATAGTTTACTTGTCAGCAAGCTTAGCTTCTAGATCTGCTAGCTTCTGTTCCATTTCAGTTAGCTTCTGGCGTGTACGTAGCAGTACTTGAGTTTGAACATCAAACTCTTCACGGCTTACAACGTCTAGCTTATTCAGTTGGCCTTGGATAACTTGGCGAACCTTTTGGTCTACGTCTGAACCCAGTTCTTTCACTGGCTGAGGCATAGAGTCGTGGATCTGCTTAGCAATTTGCTCTAGTTTTTTTGGATCAAACATATCGATTAAAACTCCTGACTATTTATCACTATTCTATTTAATCACACCTGAGATGTCGCCTATCGCGTATAAAAAAAGGCCACCGAAGTAGCCTTTTTGATTGTTTTACGACTTAGCGATTACTTGTTGTCTGCTAATTCTCTGTGCGCTGCTTTTGCTTCATCGACGCGAGCTAGTTTTTCTAGGTCTTTGTCTTCAACAAATACAGGTAGAGGTTTGTGTTTCTCAGCCAAGTAGCTGTAAATCACCGGCAGTACGAACAGCGTAAAGATAGTACCAATCGCTAGACCAGCAACGATAACAATACCGATACTGAAACGTTGAGCAGCACCCGCGCCTGTTGCGTACATTAGCGGGATTAGACCTGCAATCATCGCCGCAGTTGTCATTAGGATTGGACGAAGACGAACCTTCGCAGCCTCCATTACTGCTTCAATACGGGTCTTGTGGTGATGCAGTTGTTCTTCTTTTGCTACCTCACAGATCAAGATGCCGTGCTTGGTAATCAGGCCGACCAGCGTGATCAAACCTACTTGCGAGTAGATGTTCATCGTTGCTGCACCCCAAGCCAGAGCGATTAGGGCACCACAGATAGCCAGTGGTACAGATACCATGATAACCAATGGATCTTTCAGAGATTCGAACTGAATCGCTAGTACCAAGAAGATGATTGCCAGTGCTAGACCAAAGGTCGCGTAAAGTGCGCTACCTTCCGTTACGTATTGGCGAGCTTCACCCATGTAATCGTGGTTGTAGCCACTTGGTAGTTTGTTCGCTGCTGTCTCTTCAAACCATGCAATTGCATCACCCATTGCAGCGCCTGGAGCAGGTACTGCACCTATTGTTGCTGAGTTCAATTGGTTGAAGTGAGGAAGAGAGCGAGGCTCTGCCACAACATCAATCGTAATCAAACTGCCTAGTGGTACAGCTTTACCATCCGCAGCACGTACGTAGTAGTTATTCATCGACTCTGGGTTTAAACGGAACTTACGTTCAACTTGAGGGATAACCTCGTAAGAACGACCGTTTAAGTCGATACGGTTTACATAGCCATCAGACATCATAGTACCTAGCGTGATACCGATATCTTGCATGGTCACACCGTATGCGCCTGCTTTGTCTTTGTCGATGTGTACTTTCATCGTTGCTGAGTCGTAGTTCAGATCGAGATCCGAGTAAACGAACAGTGGGTTGGTTGCGACATCAGTCAAGATGTCAGTCGTGATCTGGAACAAGCTCTCAAAACTGTTTGGCGTTGTAATAACAAACTGAATTGGAAGACCTGAACCTGCACCTGGTAGTTCTGGCATTTGGAACGCCGTTACCGCCATGCCTGGTACATCTTTTACTAGCTCACCAACGCGGTTTGCTACTTCTGACTGGCTTGTTTCACGTTCGCTCCAAGGCACCATCGATGCAATACCGAATGCTTGGTTTGCGTTAGGCACACCAGTAAATACCTGTGCGTACGCCACTTCTGGCTGATCAGACAGAATCGCGTTTACGTCATTCATGGTATTTTGCATGTAGTCTAAGTTCGCGTTTGATGGCGCTGTACCCATAAGCATGATTACACCTTTATCTTCTGAAGGTGCTAACTCACTCGGGATAAACTTAAACAGCATTGGTAGACTTGCAAATACGATAACCGCAAAGCCAATGAATACTGGGCGATGATTCATTACCGCACCAAGCATACGCTCGTAACGGTTCGTCATGCCATCCAGTACGCTATGTACTTTTTGCTCAAATTTGCTTGGCTCAGCGTGAGCTTTTAGCATTTTTGAACACATCATTGGCGACAAGGTTAATGCCACAATACCTGATACAAATACTGAACCTGCTAGGGTTAACGCAAACTCTTTAAATAGTGAGCCTGTGATACCACCCATCATTGCGATCGGAGCATATACCGCACCTAGCGTTAGTGTCATTGCGATAACTGGAACCGCGATTTCACGAGTACCGATGATCGCTGCTCTGAAAGGGGATTCCCCGAGTTTGATATGTCGGTCGACGTTTTCGAGTACAACGATCGCATCATCTACCACCAGACCGATGGCGAGTACCATTGCCAGTAGCGTCATCAGGTTCCACGAGAAGCCCATCGCCTGCATTACCATTGCTACACCAATTAGCGATAGCGGGATAGTAACGATAGGGATAAGAACCGCACGGAACGAACCAAGGAACAAGGTAATAACGATCAGTACGATTAATGCCGCCTCAAGGATGGTCTTGATAACCTCTTGAATAGATTCGTTAATCGCAATGGTCGAGTCATACATCACGTTCATAGAGATGTTGCTTGGAAGGTTCTTCTCTAGCTGAGGAAGAAGCTCAAGTACATCAGCGGCAATGTTGATCGGGTTTGCACTTGGTGCCGCGTTAATCGCAGCAACAACCGCCTCCTGACCATTGGCACTTGCACGGTAAACATCGTGGCTCTTCTCTAGAGAAACCTTAGCGATGTCAGATAGGCGAATAATTTCACCTTCACCACTTCTAACGACTAGGTTCTCTAGCTCTTCTGTGTTTGATACTTGCGTATCAGCACTGCCGTTATAAAGAACAAATTCACCAGTAGCTTGACCAGTCGCAGATTGGTAGTTGTTCGCATCCAATACCGCCATTACGTCAGTTGCCGTTAGGTTTACTGCCGCCATTTTGGATGGATCTAGCCACACGCGTAGTGCGTATTTCATACCACCGTATAGGTCAACTTTTGATACACCGTTTACCGTAAATAGCTGCGGGTTGATTACACGCTCTAGATAATCGGTAATTTGGCTCGACACCAACTCATCACTGGTAAAACCAATGTAGAGTACCGCCGTCGTTGAACCGGTAGACATAGTTACGGTTGGATCTTCGGCTTCTTTTGGAAGCTGAGAACGAACCGAGTTTGTCTTGGCCAGAATGTCCGACAGTGCGGCATTCGGGTCGGTGTTCAACTTCATGTTTACGGTAATCGTAGAACTGCCAAGTACAGAAGAAGAAGTCATATAGTCGATGTTATCCGCTTGGGCCACAGCCTGTTCGAGGGGCTGGGTGATAAAGCCTTGGATAAGATCGGCACTTGCACCGTAGTAACTCGTTGTTACGGTTACTACGGTATTCGTCATTTCAGGGTATTCACGCACCTGCATTTTGAAGATTGCTTGTAAGCCAAGCAGCGCAATCAAAAAGCTGATGGATACCGCTAGAACTGGACGTTTAATAAAAACATCAGTAAAGCGCATTGTGCCTCCGGTTACAGCTTAGGTGTTTCAGCAGGTGGAGTGATTGCATCACTTTCAACAACCTTAACTTTGGCACCGTTACTTAGACGTACTTGGCCAGAAGTTACAACCGTATCGCCTGCTTTCACGCCTTCAAGGATGTGTGCAATATCAGCTGTACGCTCACCTACTTTTACAACATGTTGAGCAACACGTTGAACGCCGTCTTCTTCAGTTAGGATGTAAACATTGTCACCGTATAGAGTGAAAGTAATCGCTGTTTGAGGCAGAGTTACTTGGTTCTCTAGTTTAGGCAGAATGATGTTAGCGCGAGCGAACATACCGCTACGAAGCTTGCCATCATTGTTTGGAATGTCTGCTTGAACTTGGATAAGACCACTTTGGATGCTTACTGCTGGTTCAATCGCACTGATAGAGCCTTCAAACGGTTTTTCTGGGTAAGCATCAACAAAGATGTCGATCGCTTGTCCAACATTGATGCGAGAGATATCAGTTTGAGAAACCGTGAAGCGCAGGCGCATAACACTTGTGTCTTCTAAGCGAACGATATCAGTACCTGATTGTAGGTATTGACCTAGATAAACGTTACGAATACCAACCGTGCCATCGAATGGTGCGCGAATTTCACGACGTTCGATAGAGGCTTTCAGGCTTTCAATGTCAGCAGATAGAGAGAAGTAGTTCGCTTCTGCTTCATCGTATGCTTCTTTAGAGATAGAACCTTTCTTGAATAGACCTTGGTAACGCTTGTACTTAGCTTTCGCTGCAGGCAAGCGAGCTTGAGAACTCTTAAGGTTCGCTTTTTCTACGTCAGAATCTAGGCGAACTAATTGTTGGCCACTCTTAACGTCAGTACCTGACTCAAAAGAGATCTGGTCAATAACACCGCTGGTTTCGTTTGCTAGTGTCACACCTTGGTTAGGCTCAATGAAGCCGATAGCTTCAATTACCGGAACCCAATCGATCGGCTGAACTTCAGTTACCGTTACTGGAAATTCTGGTTCAGGGCGGTTGGCCATATACTCAGCAATTTTTTGTTGTTTGAACATGTTGAACCCAATAACGCTGCCGAAAAGAATTACAGCGATGAGTAACATGAAGAAAGTCCACTTTTTCATTATGGTCAAAACTCCGATCTAGTGTTTAATTATTGCATCCCAACTGGCTTCAATGGCGGCTTCTAATGCTGCCTCGTCTAGTTGGTAAAATCCTAAAGAATGCTTTCGCGCTAGAGATACACTAGCCGCTAAGCTCAAGCCGCTTAATACTTCATTATGAAGCGGTTTAAACAGTCCTTGCTCTTTGCCCTCATTGAATAGCAGCTCAACTTGGGCAAACATTTCGCGTTCTAGTTCCCTGAAGTTTAGGCTATTTGTGATGGGTAAAGAGTCATACTGAACCCGATTTTTAATCGCAGCTAAATTCGTTCCCGCTAAGTCCCATATATTTAACCACATGGTTCTGTAGCGTTGCTTTATTGGGTCCGAATCATTAACTCCTTCTTGAACAGCATCTGCTACTCGTTGAGTTACGAGCACTCGAACGTCATCGATCAAATGATCCTTATCTTCGAAGTAGCGATAGATAGTGCCTGCAGCCACTCCCGCCTCTTTTGCTAGTTTTTGCATTGAGAGGCCTTGAAAACCGACCTCTGAAATTAGCTTCTCTGCTGCAGAAAGTATTTGTTGGCGTTTATCCTGAGGTGCATGAGTTGTCATATTTACATCACCAGTGAATGAACGTTCATTCATTATAGCCTAAGAACCATACACATGTGCAACAAAGTTTTACATAAATGACGTAAAATTCTTGTAGAAGAGAACATAGCTTTCGTGGAGTTGCAGCATTATTATAGGCGCGCAACCAATTCGACCTTGTAAGAACAAATAGAGAATCAAATGAAACTGAACCCAAGACAAGATGAAGCCGTGAAGTATGTTTCTGGCCCCTGCTTAGTATTAGCGGGCGCTGGATCAGGCAAAACACGTGTTATCACCAATAAAATTGCTTATCTGGTTCAGGAATGTGGCTACAAGGCACGTAACATCGCTGCGGTGACCTTTACCAACAAGGCTGCGCGTGAGATGAAAGAGCGTGTTGGTCAAACCTTAGGTAAAGGTGAGTCGAAAGGATTAATCGTTTCGACGTTCCACACCATGGGCTTAACGATTATTCGCCGTGAGTACAAAGCGCTGGGGCTTAAGGCGGGATTCTCTCTATTTGATGACCAAGACCAGTTGGCCTTATTAAAAGAGCTAACAGAAAAGCAGATCGATGGTGATAAGGATCTGTTGCGCGCTTTGATGAGTACTATTTCGAATTGGAAAAATGACATGCTGACGCCAGATCAGGCGAAAGCACGCGCTCAAGGTGAACAAGAGCAGCTATTTGCTTTCTGTTTTGAGATGTACCAAAAACAGATGAAGGCCTATAACGCACTCGACTTTGATGATTTGATTGCGATGCCGGTATTGCTACTCAAAACCAATCAAGAAGTACGCGAGCGTTGGCAGTCGCGTATTCGCTACCTATTGGTGGATGAATACCAAGATACCAACACCAGCCAGTACGAATTGGTTCGCCTACTGGTTGGAGAGCGCGGTCGCTTGACAGTGGTTGGTGACGACGACCAATCTATCTACTCATGGCGTGGCGCAAAGCCGCAAAACTTGGTGTTGTTGGGTGAGGACTACCCGAACCTTCGCCTTATTAAGCTCGAACAGAACTATCGCTCGACCAGTCGAATCTTGCGTGCCGCGAACATCTTGATCGCCAATAACCCGCACGTTTATGAGAAGTCTCTATTCTCAGAGATCCCTGACGGTGAAAAGCTTAAGGTCCTGAATGCCAAAAACGAAGAACACGAAGCCGAACGTATTACCGGTGAGATCATCGCACATAAGTTTTTGAACCGTACCGAATACAAAGATTATGCGGTGCTTTATCGCGGTAACCACCAATCGCGCCTGATTGAAAAAGCCTTGATGCAAAACCGTGTGCCTTACAAGATCTCTGGTGGTACTTCTTTCTTCGCTAGAGCAGAAATAAAAGACATCATGGCTTACCTGCGTGTGTTGGTGAACCCAGATGATGACAACGCTTTCTTACGTATTGTAAACACGCCGCGCCGTGAGATTGGCCCGGTTACGCTCGAAAAATTAGGCAGCTACGCCAACATGCGTGGTAAGAGCCTGTTTGAAGCCAGTTTTGAGATGGGCTTGGAACAAACGCTGACTGGCCGCGGTTTAGAAAACTTACGCCGATTCACTGATTGGATCGTTCGCATCTCAGATAACGCTGAACGTGGTAACACTGTGGATGCGGTTCGTGCGTTGGTTCGTGATATTAACTACGAAGATTGGTTATACGAAACCTCAGCAAGTCCAAAAGCCGCAGAGATGCGAATGAAGAACGTCTCTGATCTGTATAGCTGGATTGTGGCTGACCTAGAAGGTGACAACTACGATAAAGAAGAGAAAACACTTCGTGAGGTTGTTCAACGCTTAACACTGCGTGACATGATGGAGCGTGGTGAAGATGATGACGATGCAGACCAAGTTCAACTAATGACGCTGCACGCATCGAAAGGTCTAGAGTTCCCTTATGTATTCTTGATGGGCACTGAAGAGGGCATCTTGCCGCACCAAACCAGTGTTGATGAAGGTAATGTAGAAGAAGAGCGTCGTCTTATGTATGTAGGGATTACTCGAGCACAGAAAGAGCTGACCTTTACTAAGTGCCGTGAACGTCGCCAGTATGGTGAATTGATTAAGCCAACACAAAGCCGCTTCTTAGATGAATTGCCACATGATGATGTGGAATGGGAAAGCGTGAAGAAGCCACAGTCCGCTGAAGAGCGAATGGAGAAAGGGCAGGCGCACATTGCTAACATTCGTGCGATGTTCAATAAGAAGTAATGTTCTGATTGATTAGCGCTATATAGAAGACAATAAAAAAGGTGACCTGATGGTCACCTTTTTTGAATTTGGCATTTTAAATTACAGATCGGTAAATTACAGACCAGCAATCATGTGCTCGATAGCATCTTTGATTTCATCGTCTGAACAGTCCATACATGAACCTTTCGCTGGCATTGCGTTGAAGCCGTTGATTGCGTGGTCAGCTAGGATATCGCGACCTTGAGCAATACGAGGACCCCAATCACCAGCATCACCAGTTTTAGGTGCGCCACTTACGCCAGATGCGTGACAAGCGATACAAAAGGTACCGTAAACTGCTGCGCCATCACGAGGGCCTGTTGGTTCTGCGGCTACTGGCTCACTGCCGACTAGGTATACTTGGCCAACTGGTTTGATGCGCTCAGCAATTGCATCTTGCTCTGCTTCGCTTAGGCCTGAAGCCATTGCACCAGTTGAAAAGGTTAAAACTGCGATGACAACGCTTAAAATTCGACGAGACATATCCATTAAACTCACTTTACATTCCCAAGGTAAGTACATGCTTACCAATTTATAGTGTTGGAGGGGTGTTTTGGCTTTAAGCAGTAAAGAGCAACTGTTAAACCAATGTAAATAATGGGTGATTATATCCCGATAAGTTGTTGCAATAAACAACAACTTATAAGCTGTGGCGGGTTGTAGTACTCAAATAAGGGGTTTATCACATATTAACTGTCGAAAAAGAGACCAAACAGAAAAAAAAGTTAAAAAAGTACTAGACGGCATTGGGTGATATACGTATTATTCCACTCCGCCGACAGGGCATGCGCCTGTAGCTCAGCTGGATAGAGCGTTGGCCTCCGGAGCCAAAGGCCGAAGGTTCGAATCCTTTCAGGCGCGCCATCCGGTCTCTTATTTCGGTAAGTGAGAAATTGGCAGAAAAGAAATAATGGTGGCTATAGCTCAGTTGGTAGAGCCCTGGATTGTGATTCCGGTGGTCGCGAGTTCGAATCTCGTTAGCCACCCCATTCTTTCTTTACAAAATATCGGTAGCTTCGGCTTCCAGTGTTGATTCACTATCCCAAGAATCGATACAAAACTAGTCGGTGAATAGCGCAGCTTGGTAGCGCATCTGGTTTGGGACCAGAGGGTCGGGGGTTCGAATCCCTCTTCACCGACCACTATTTCAATAATCGCTTGTTAAGCGGTTATATAAAAAATTAGTGGTGGCTATAGCTCAGTTGGTAGAGCCCTGGATTGTGATTCCGGTGGTCGCGAGTTCGAATCTCGTTAGCCACCCCATTAATTTTGGTAGCTTCTTTGAAGTTCCCAGTTTGAGAAATCAGACGAAACGTCTCGGTGAATAGCGCAGCTTGGTAGCGCATCTGGTTTGGGACCAGAGGGTCGGGGGTTCGAATCCCTCTTCACCGACCACCTTTAAGAAAGCTCATCAGAAATGATGAGCTTTTTTTTCATCTGTAGATCACAGATTGGAACCCAAGTGGGGTTCGCCTGATGTTCAAAGGATCTCTCTTCACTGACCGCCTCTAAGAAAGCTCATCAGAAATGATGAGCTTTTTTTCATCTGTAGATCACAGATTGGAACCCAAGTGGGGTTCGCCTGATGTTCAAGGGTTTCTCTTCACTGACCGCCTTTAAGAAAGCTCATCAGAAATGGTGAGCTTTTTTTTCATCTGTAGATCACAGATTGGAACCTAAGTGGGGTTCGCCTGATGTTCAAAGAATGTCTCTTCACCGATCACTTAAGAAGCCTCAACTAGCCGTCCGCGCCAGGAATAACAAGGCTTTTTTGCGTCTGGAATTTAGATAATTTGGTACCAAGAGGGCTGCGGTCTTGATCGCGAGTCCAGTTCGACTCGCCTCTCTTTAGTAAACTCCTTTTATAAGTAAGAATCCCACCTTCGATCTCCTCGATTATTACGTCTTTATAGAGGCGCTCCATTTATCAAATGAAAAGATCTATATCTAATTTTATATAAAATAACCGTTCAATAATTCGACAAACTAATAGGTCTGGTCTAGAGATTTTTGTGAAAAGTTGAATTTGGTTCTTAATCTGCCCACTAAGGCATGTATTTGACAGCTTTCTTCCTATCAAGCACTTCAAAAAATCATCTAATTTATTAAGCCTTTGGGTTGCTTGTCTTCTATTTAGATAAGTAATGAAAATGGTTAAATATGTGGTCAATATAATCCTATCTAGTTGTTTTGTTTGTTTAAATTAACAAAGTTAGCGTTTGTTTCTATAGTGTTAATTGTTTTTTGGAATAATTATTTGTTTTTATTGAATGGTAGTGAGATCTGCTTTGAACCACAGGTTTAGGTCTACAAGTAAGTAGTGGTAAGGGGTTTGTGAGCATTTATTACCGCTAATATAATGTTGATTTTTCTTACTATATGCTCTTTGGGTGAATAGTTATGTGTCACTTTTGCTTGCTAAGCGTTTAATGTCGACTTTTTATCCTATTTTTGTTGCTTTTCTGTGAATTATTTGCCAAATTGTCAACCGTATAAAATATCAGAACAATATTCTGGTAAGAATGGATTCAATTTTGCAGACAGGGCAGAAAGCCGCCAAAGCAGTAGAGGTCTGGTAATGTCACTTTTAGAAGTAAAAAATCTTCGTATCGAATACCCATCTCGTCATGGAGTTCACGCCGCCGTTAAATCGCTTTCGTTCAACATTGAACGTGGTGAGATCGTTGGTGTTGTAGGCGAGTCTGGTGCTGGTAAATCAACAGTAGGTAATGCTGTTATCGATTTGCTGAGCCCTCCCGGCCGCATTGCTAGCGGCGAGGTATTTCTGGATGGCGAAAAAGTCTCAGGCTTATCTCCTGAACAGATGCGTTCTGTTCGCGGCTCAAAGATTGGTTTTATCTTCCAAGATCCAATGACGTCTCTTAACCCTCTATTCACAGTAGAACAGCAGTTAAAAGAGACGATTCATGCCAACATGAAGGTTTCGGATCAAGAAGCCTACCAGCGTTCATTAGACTTGATGAACCAAGTGGGTATCCCACAACCGGAAAACCGTTTAAAGCAGTACCCACACCAATTCTCTGGCGGTATGCGTCAGCGTGTAGTTATCGCGATCGCATTGGCAGGTGAACCTGACCTTATCATCGCAGATGAACCAACAACGGCACTGGATGTGTCTATTCAAGACCAAATTTTAGGTTTGATTCGCGATCTATGTATTAAGAAAAACGTAGGTTGTATGTTGGTAACGCACGACATGGGCGTGGTATCTAACGTTACCGACCGCGTAGCCGTTATGTATCGTGGTGACTTAGTTGAGTTTGGCCCAACAGCGAAAGTGCTGGGCACTCCTGAACACCCATATACACACAGCCTTATCTCTGCGGTGCCTCGTTCAGATCGCAAACTCGATCGTTTCCCTCTTGTTAGCTACATCGAAGAAGCACAAGAGATGGAACCACTGGATGTAAAAAACCACTGGTTAGGTCAAAGCCAAGATCACCGTGATTACACTGGCCCACTGTTGAACGTTGAGAACGTAAACCTGCGCTTCACCACTAAAGATTCATTCTTTGAGAGCCGTCGTGAGTACGTTCAGGCGTCAAACAACGTGAGCTTTGAAGTACATGAAGGCGAAACGTTTGGTCTAGTAGGTGAATCAGGTTCAGGTAAATCAACAATTGCTCGTGTGATTGCTGGCTTATACGCACCGAACTCAGGCAAGGTAACGTTTGAAGGCGTTGATCTTACTGGTCTGAAATCTGAAAAAGAGCGTCGCCCTATGCGTCGTCAAATGCAGATGGTTTTCCAAAACCCTTACACATCAATGAACCCTCGAATGAAGATATTCGACATCATTGCTGAACCTATCCGATTCCATAAGCTTACTCGCAACGAAAATGAAACTCGTCAGATCGTGAACGACCTGCTAGAGCATGTTGGTTTAGGCAAGATGGCAGGGGTGAAGTACCCGCATGAATTCTCAGGTGGTCAACGTCAGCGTATTTCTATCGCTCGCGCTTTGGCAACTCGTCCGCGTCTTTTGATTTGTGATGAACCAACATCGGCACTGGATGTGTCGGTACAGGCTCAGATCCTTAACCTACTAAAAGACTTACAAGACGAGCTAAACCTAACCATGCTGTTCATCAGTCACGATCTACCGGTTATTCGCCAAATGTGTGACCGTGTTGGTGTGATGCAAATGGGAGAACTATTGGAAGTAGCGCCAACAGAGCAGCTGTTCCAATCGCCTCAGCATGAATACAGCAAACATCTGATTTCTTTAATGCCTGAATTTACAGGTTTAAGAGAAGAAAAAGCAGTGGCACAAGCCGCGGTATAAAAATCAGCAGGCTGGAGTTTAGCTTGCTAACAACAATAAACAGACGCAAATACAACAACTAGGGATCTGGATTCCCGCATGAAGGAGTTATGCAATGAAAACCATGAAAAGCAAATTAGCAGTAGCTTTAATGGCAGCTGGCCTAAGCTTTAGTGCAGCAGCAGCAGATATTACCGTTGGCTACGCAGCTGACCCAGTATCACTTGACCCGCACGAGCAGCTGTCTGGTGGCACACTGCAAATGTCTCACATGGTGTTTGACCCTCTAGTACGTTTCACTCAAGAGATGGATTTTGAAGGCCGCTTAGCATCTAGCTGGGAGCGTGTTGATGAAACGACTTTCCGCTTCAACCTACGTAAAGGTGTGAAATTCCACTCTGGTAACGAACTGACTGCTGATGATGTTGTGTGGACTTTTGAACGTCTACAAGCTTCTCCAGACTTTAAGTCTATCTTCACGCCATACGAAAAAATGGTCAAAGTGGATGACTACACAGTTGAGCTAGTATCAAAAGCGGCTTACCCACTAGTACTACAAACAGCAACTTACATCTTCCCAATGGACAGCAAGTTCTACTCTGGCCAAACAGCGGAAGGTAAAGACAAGTCTGAGCTAGTTAAGCACGGTAACTCGTTTGCTTCGACTAACGTTTCAGGTACTGGTCCTTTCATCGTAACGCAGCGTGAGCAAGGCGTTAAAGTAACGTTCGAACGTTTCAACGATTACTGGGATACAGAAACTGAAGGTAACGTAGACAAGCTAACACTTGTGCCAATCAAAGAAGACGCGACACGTGTTGCAGCACTTCTTTCTGGCGACGTTGATATGATTCACCCAGTAGCACCAAACGATCACAAGCGTGTTAAAAACGCTAAGAACATCGATCTAGTAACGCTACCTGGTACTCGTATCATCACGTTCCAAATGAACCAAAACAGCAACGAAGCTCTTAAAGATGTTCGCGTTCGTCAGGCGATTGTTCACGCAATCAACAACGAAGGTATCGTTAAGAAGATCATGAAAGGCTTCGCAACAGCAGCTGGTCAGCAAAGCCCAACAGGCTACGCGGGTCACAACGAAGACCTAGTTCCTCGTTACGATCTGAAAAAAGCGAAAGAGCTGATGAAAGAAGCGGGCTACGAAGATGGCTTTACGCTAACTATGATGGCTCCAAACAACCGTTACGTGAACGATGCGAAAGTAGCGCAAGCGTCTGCGGCAATGCTGTCTAAGATTGGTATCAAAGTTGATCTTAAGACTATGCCTAAAGCACAGTACTGGCCTGAGTTTGACCTATGTTCAGCAGACATGATGATGATCGGCTGGCACTCAGATACAGAAGATTCAGCGAACTTCAACGAGTTCCTAACTATGACTCGTAACGAAGAGACTGGCCGTGGTCAATACAACTGTTCTGGTTACTCAAACCCAGAAATGGATGCGATTGTAGAAGCTTCTAACACCGAAACTGACCCTGTTAAGCGTTCTGAAATGCTGAAAGGCGTTGAAGCAACTCTATACAACGACGCAGCTTTCGTACCGCTACACTGGCAAAGTGAAGCGTGGGGCGCGAAGTCTAACGTAGGTGCAGCAGACGTAGTAAACCCAATGGTTATGCCTTACTTCGGCGACCTAGTTGTAAAATAATCTAGCTTGCTAGAATCGAGAGCCTGAAGCTTTTCAGGCTCTCAAGTTATTAAGAAATAGATTTAAGTTTCGGTATTTGGTCTTCCTTCAGTCTGGCTAAATACCTTTTTTAAGACTGAATTTTGTTATCTAGTCGCGGATTTCGACTAGATAGTCATGGATAGATAAGGGGCAAGGAATGGTTACGTTTCTGGTCAAGCGCCTGTTTCAGGCACTGATAGTGATGTTTGTGATCAGTTTGGTGGCGTTTGCCATTCAGGATAACCTGGGCGACCCGTTGCGTGAGTTAGTCGGTCAATCTGTTTCAGAATCGGAGCGTCAAGCGCTGCGTGATGAACTCGGCTTAAATGATCCCTTCATTACAAAATACACTCGCTTTGTGGGCGCAGCTCTACAAGGTGATCTTGGTACTTCATATTTCTTTAAACGCCCAGCTGTGGACGTAATCTTAGATAAACTAGTCGCAACGCTTGAACTTGTGTTTGGCGCTTCTCTGATCATTGTTTGTCTGTCGATTCCACTTGGCGTTTATTCTGCAATACACCCAAAAAGCTTCTTCACTAAACTGGTGATGGCGGGCAGTAGTATCGGCATTTCTGTGCCTGTTTTCTTAACCGCAATCATGTTGATGTATGTATTCTCTATTGAGTTAGGTTGGCTGCCGTCGTTTGGACGTGGTGAGACCGCAAACTGGTTTGGTTGGGAGTCTGGCTTCTTAACGATAGATGGCCTTGCGCACTTAGTGCTGCCAAGTATTGCTCTAGCATCTATCATGCTGCCTTTGTTCATTCGTCTAGTACGCTCTGAAATGCTAGAGGTTCTTAGCTCTGAGTACATCAAGTTTGGTAAAGCAAAAGGCTTAGCCCTGAACAAGATCTACTACCAACACGCTTTGAAAAACACAATGCTGCCAGTATTAACGGTAGGTGGTGTTCAAATCGGTACTATGGTGGCTTACACCATTCTTACTGAAACTGTATTCCAGTGGCCGGGCACCGGCTTCTTATTCCTTGAAGCGATTAACCGAGTGGATACACCACTGATTACCGCATACGTTATCTTCGTAGGACTTATCTTCGTAGTAACGAACACCATTGTTGACTTGCTATACGGCATCATTAACCCAACAGTGAACATCACAGGGAAAGGAGCATAATCATGGAACAAACAACAACAGCTCCATCTCGTTGGGAGCGATTCAAGCAGTCAGACATTCTGTACTACTTCTTACGTGACAAAGTGGCAATGGTCAGCTTTGCCATCTTTGCAGCCTTCTTAGTGATGGCTCTCGCGGCACCGATTTTAGCGCCAACAGACCCGTATGACGTGACGTCTATCGACATCATGGATTCAGAGTTGCCACCATCTTGGATGGAAGACGGCGAAGAACGTTTCTTACTGGGCACTGATGAGCAAGGTCGTGACATCCTATCGACCATGCTTTACGGCTCTCGTCTTTCATTGACGATTGGTTTCTTAGCGGTTGGCCTTCAGCTGACTCTAGGTATCATCATTGGTCTGTCTGCGGGTTACTTCGGTGGCCGTATCGATAGCTTCTTGATGCGTTTTGCCGATGTTCAGCTTTCGTTCTCAACCATGATGGTTGCGATCATTGTCTCGGCTATCTTTAAGGCAAGCTTCGGTAGTGACTTCTACGCGCAATATGCCGTTGTTATGCTGGTGGTGATCATCGGTATTGCCGAATGGCCGCAGTATGCGCGTACGATTCGTGCATCGGTATTGGCAGAGAAGAAGAAAGAGTATGTAGAAGCGGCGCGTGTGATGGGCTTCAGAGCGCCTCGCATCATGTTCCGTCATATTCTGCCTAACTGTTTATCACCGATTTTGGTTATCTCTACAGTACAGGTGGCAAATGCCATCATGTCAGAGGCGGCACTTTCTTTCCTAGGCTTAGGTCTTCCGGTAGACCAACCGTCACTGGGTGCCCTGATCAGTACTGGTTTTAACTACATTTTCTCAGGAGCATGGTGGATCACAGCATTCCCAGGTGTGCTTTTGGTAACATTAGTTCTAGTTATTAACCTACTAGGCGACTGGTTACGTGACGTGTTTAACCCTAAAATTTATAAAGGGTGATAGCGCGGTTTGATTTTTAGAAAAAAAAGTCACTAAACTAAGAGCCGTAAGCAATTACGGCTCTTTTTTTGCTTAATGGATCTGGAACTTAGTATTATTGATACTGTCAATAATACTTAAAATGGAATTCATGTTTTATCGACATTGATTCGGTAATAATTAACCCGTAAGGGTTTAAGTGGTGGTTATGAAATTGACAATGAATGCTGTATGTCGTGCTGTGATGAGAAATTATCGTATGGGGCTTATCGCTGCATCCCTTTTGGTATCGAGCCAAGTTAGTGCAGAGTCGGTTCTATGTGATGCAACTCAGGCAAGCACCAATCAATTACCACAGCTAGAGCAGTCATGTCCGATTGGTAAAGGTGTTTGGGGCAGCAAGGCGCCTAAACGTCATTCAGATAACGAACTGTTCTGGGTTCAATGTGGCCTACTGAACAAGCCTTTGTCGCTGAGCCGTGCAAAACCTCTATATGAAAAGATCTCGACTAATGTTTGGATGAAGCCTGAAGGCGGTGACTACCGTTGTTTAATCGGCCCTTACTCTACCTTTTCTGATGCAAGAAAAGACCTAGCTCAAGTACGTAAGGTTCCGGGCTATGGTGAAGCCTTTATTCGTATGGTGGATAAGTCGAAAACTTCATCACAACCTATTGTCGCAAAAGCAGCAGCACCTAAAGCTGTCGAATCCAAAGCGGTTAAGCCTACTCCGGCAAAGCTAAAACCAGTCGCTAAGCCAGCATCGAAACCTGTGGTTGCAACTCAAGCGGTAACCAGCGCTGCTGCAATTCAAGCTTTCCCAAGTAGTGGTACAAGCTCAAACAACGATCTTGATATCGAAATTCGTGTGACGGCTAATGTTGCTGGCTCTCAATATGCGATACCTTACCTTCTTGATCACCAACAACAGTTCTACATGGAACAAGGCAAGCCTTGGAGTCGTCTAGATTACGCCAGTGCTGAGTTAGTGTGTAAGCAGGTCAAGATGAAGCTGATGACTGAAAAGCAGTGGCAGAGCATCTTAGGTTCGAAGGTAATGGAGAAACAGAATTGGCCAATGCACCTACCTTATTGGGGCGCAGATAAGAAAGGTCTGTTTACCAACGGTAACGTAAACCAATTGAAAGGCTCCTCACTACTTAACGTGATGTGTGTGAAGTAACTCCGACCTGTAGTTATACCAAACAAGCCTCAGCCATCGCTGGGGCTTTGTTGTTTTTAGATTTTTCTTTTTCAATGTTGGTCTAAGTTATTGATGTTCACTTCTTCAAAACGAATTTGATTAAATATCGTTAGAAATTGTTCAAATAGAGCCGTTGATGCGTAGAAAACCATAACTCAAGCAATAAGGTGATTGAGATTATGAGTTTGAAAAAACGATTAGAAGACGTGGCTCCGCGCTTCGAAGCGGGTGGTAAGTACGAAAAGCTCTACCCTGTGTATGAGGCTTTCGCGACCATCTTTTACACGCCCGGCAACGTAAACCGTGGCGTAACCCATGTTCGAGATAGCATAGATCTCAAACGCATCATGATTCTGGTGTGGCTAGCCACTTTTCCCGCAATGTTCTGGGGTATGTACAACGTCGGTCAGCAAGCCGTGATGGGTTTGACTGTGACCTATTCTGGCGCAGAGCTTGCCTCCATCATCGACAGCAGTTGGCGCTTATCATGGGCGTTTGGTAGTGCTGAAGCTTTAGTCTCTAGTGGCTGGGGAAGCCAGATGTTTCTCGGTGCTCTCTACTTTCTTCCTGTTTATGCCACAGTGTTTGTGGTTGGTGGTTTTTGGGAAGTCTTATTTGCGGTTGTACGAAAACACGAGGTCAATGAAGGCTTCTTTGTGAGCTCGGTTCTCTTTGCCTTAATTCTTCCACCAACGATTCCGCTATGGCAAGCAGCTCTAGGTATCACCTTCGGTATCGTCGTTGCCAAGGAGTTGTTTGGTGGTACTGGGCGAAACTTCCTCAACCCTGCATTAGCGGGTCGAGCGTTTCTTTACTTTGCCTATCCTGCCAACATGTCCGGTGGCTTGGTATGGGTTGCCGCTGACGGCTATTCAGGTGCGACACCACTGAGCCAATGGTATGAAGGCGGTAGTTCGTCACTCATCAACAACATAACAGGTGAGGCGATCACTTGGATGGATGCCTTCATTGGTAATATTCCAGGATCGATGGGTGAAGTGTCTTCATTGCTGATCATGCTAACGGGTGTGATTCTGATTGTGATGAAGATAGCCTCTTGGCGTATTGTAGCGGGTGTGATTGTCGGCCTTGTGGCGGCGTCGAGCTTGATGAATTGGATTGGCTCAGAGACTAACTCTATGTTCTCGATGCCGTTCTACTGGCACTTCGTATTAGGCGGTGTCGCGTTTGGTACTTTCTTTATGGCAACGGATCCGGTTTCTGCGGCGTTTACTAACCAAAGTAAGTGGGCTTACGGGATCTTGATTGGTGTAATGACGGTCGGTATCCGAGTGCTCAACCCTGCTTACCCAGAGGGCATTATGCTCGCTATCTTGTTTGCTAACCTGTTCGCTCCGCTGTTCGACTTTGTCGTGAAAGAGCAAAACATCAAGCGCAGACAAAAACGCACAGTACGATAAGAAATGAGACCCTAAAGAAAAAGGCTTGCACTAGTGCAAGCCTTTCCATTTTTATCACGATTGATTTGAAGTTGATTTAACTCCACTTCAAATCAATCTCGAACGGTTGTGTACTGCCACAGTGCTCACCACACATTTCATCATAAGCGCTGTTATGAATGAGGGTAGCCGACGCTACACCTTGGTCACTGAAGTGGTCGCGTGCTTGATTGACACTCAAAAACTTCATTGGGTGCTGGTGGTCGTCCTTAATTAACTGTTTTTGCTCGCCAACGACTTGGTAAGCTAAGTAAATCCCGCCTTCAAATGATTCAATTAGTAGATTCATCACAAACTCCATTGCTGTTCTAGATAGGTCTTTGTTTTGGTATCTACGTTAATAGTTGTTTTAAGGTTCATGCGGGTTAGAAATGAAAAAACCAGAAGCATTGCTTCTGGTTTCTGATTAAGTCATCAAACTAACTCTGTGATTAGTTGATTTTCTGCATGATGCTAACACGACCATCGGTGTTACCTGTGTTATCCATCTTACGACGGATAAGTAGGCCTTCATCCCAGTTTGATCCAGCAGGTTGGTATTCCCACTTAACAAAATATTCATCGTTTGAGTGACACGACGAGCCTGCAACGTAATTGTCTTGGTCGCAGAAACGAACTACTGTGTTCAGTTCTGTTAATGTCGCTTTTGAAGCACGGCCTATTTGACCAAACCACCAGTAATCGATAGCGCCTAACTCCGCGTAGGTTGCATCAAACTGCCCCATATCTTCAGGCGAAGATTGGCCGCCGTTTTCGCTGTCACACTCAGAACCTGATGTCGTTACTTTTGTTGCGCCGAACAGCATAGTACTCACTGCAACTTCGCCATTGTCACAGTACTCTTTTGTTTCCCATGTACCAGTGAAATCTACGTAACGTTCAGAATCTTTTGTTGGGATCTCGTAGTAGTATGCAACACGCTCTGTTACGCGAGGTTGGGGGTTGTTTGCGTCGCTACCCAGCGTTTCTTTCTTAACAATCTCAGAATAAATGCCAGTTACTGGATCGAAAGAGCCAGAAGTAGTATCACGAATCCAGTTTGATGGGTCGCTTTCTTTATCTTTGTCATCCCAGAGATTGTTTGCTGTGTAGTGATTCAAGTCAGATGCTTTTTGGACATCAAATGGCTTCCATCCTTTAATGTCTTCGGCTGTGATCTCTTCATCAGCGGTTGCTGATTTTGCTAAGTCTCGAAGTTTGTAGGCAAACGCATTATTCAATACGAATTTGCTTTCAGGTGTCATTGAGCCATTTGTTTGGTCTACAGCACCATCCTTGTTTGTATCACAACCTTGAAGCTTCGAGCTGTCTTCATCTATCCATTGATGAGCAGAGTTGGATACACATGTTAGGTATTGCTCAGCAAAGCTTTCTGATAGCGAATAGTCGTTAGATCCTGCAAACATAGTTACTGAGTCCGCAGAGTTTACTTTGAACGTCATCTCGGTCATGCCGCGAGTACGATCGAACATTTCCTCTTCCATTAGTTTGTCAGCGTGAACGTATATGAATTTGTCGGAGTTCTGGGTTACATCAATGTAACGAACGAATTTACCAGCAGTGATAAATGGGTTTGCAGAGTCATCACCGCGTTCCATTGAGCCAAACGCAGACTGCATATGAGTTAGAGCGTCGCCTTCAGATGTGATATTTGCAGCTTCTACACCCATCGCATCTAGGAAATCAGTTACGCTAGCACGGTCATCAAGACTCAGGTCTTTCATCTTCACTAACGTAGCAGCATCAGGTGCACGCAGCACTTCTGGAATTGTCAGTACTTCATCTGAAGTACTACCAAACTGGTTATCCAGAGATTGAAGTAAAATTGCTAGGTTAAGTGCGCGAGCATATTTTCCCGCCGCTTCAAATGGAGTCAGTACATCACGGTTTGATGCTGCACCTACTTTTAAGCCGTTTTCACCACCGATGAAGAAGGTAACCGTGTCGCTAGTTTTAGCGGTAAATTCGCCTTCACTATTCGTAACCCCGCTTAAGCCAGAACTGGTGTTGTAGTAGATACCTTCAACAGCTGCATCGATAAATTTGTTGGTTGTTATCGATGGCTCTGTCGGTGTTGTTACACCTGAGTTAGAACTATCGCTCCCACAACCTGCTAAGCCTAGTGCCACCGCAGCCGCTAATAACGTTACCTTTTTCATTTTTTATCCTTACTCTGAAGAGTAATTATTTTTAGGTTAATTAAGATCTTCGGCGTTTTTACCTTTCTAGAGTGGATTTCACAAGGCACGAAATTTGAGTGAAATACCGTAAATTATTTTTCAATAAATGGGGTTGTGCTGCGTGTTTATTTTCCTCGTTAACCAAGAGCGAGAAAACTTTAAATCCTTTTCAATTAGGCTGTCGCTACAGGTTAGTAGCTGGCTGATTTCTTGAGTTTGAAGTCCCATAAGGTATTTCAGTTTGAATGCTTGTGATTGTCTTGGGTAATTCAAGGTAAAGTGGTCAACAACCTTATCTATAATGATTAGTTGCTCGAAATGCCTTTCTTCTTGAGAGGGGACTTTTGTGGGTAGTTGGCGTTTCTGTGCCTGTTGACGTCGAGCGTTATCGATGAGTATTTGTCGCATAATTTTTGCTGCCATCAACAGGAAATCACGAGTGTGTTCTATTGATTGAGTCTCGGAAGAAGAGAGCTTTAGGTAAGCATCGTGAACTAACGCCGTTGTGTTGTGGATGCTATTCCAAGACACCCAACAGCTTTGCTCATGCTTGGTTGTGCTCCTTTTTCTCTCTTTTTGAGCGAGGGTGTAGAGGTGGGCGTAAGCGAAACGATAGAGCTTTTGTTCTGCCCATTTATGCCCAGCTTTCCAATCTCTCATGAGCGATTCTATATCAGTAAGTTGGTTATTCATGGTTAGCAGTTTCCTTTTGTTGATTCTGTCCTAGTTGTTTGTGGGGCAATGATTCGTAACAGTTTCATCTTTGTTTTTGTTGGTATACCAGGATCGCCTAAGACCGCTTTATGGGTATGTTTTAGTACTGTATTGATCGATGCTTTCGATTTTGGGCTTTCTTTTATTTGAGAAAGCGTTCGGACAAATTGCCTTGTGACTCTTTCTGAAGTGCGTTTTTCTATTTGAAGTTGTTGGTTTTTTTTTATCAAAGGTGTGTAGAAACCTATACCACACCAAATGAGAACAGTAGATAAGGCACATTGAATTGGGCGGCGTTGACATAGCTTTAGAGCAGAATGAAATGGTTGGTCTTGATATGCAGAGATTGGACGACAAGCGATCAGCTGCGTAATGTCGTTATAGAGTTCATTAGTACTCGAATAGCGCAGTAAGGCATGGCTTCGTGTCGCTTTTTGAATGATGCAGTTTAAGTCTCCCTTACTTATCAGTAGTTTAGGAAACATGAAGCTTAAGATTTTTCCTAGAGCGTAAATATCGCATTGGAATGTGGGGGGGCTTCCGCTGATTTGCTCTGGACTTGCGTAGTCATGACTGTAGGCATTGATAGTGAGTGGGTGAGCTGATAACTGGTCACTGATTCCTCTCATTAAATTAAAGTCGAGTATCTTTGGGTTTCCCTCACAATCGATCAAGATATTCTCTGGCTTTAAGTCGGTATGCAGCACTTGGTGTTTGTGTGCGTGTGATATAGCCGCGCATATCTTTAAAAATAGATTAAGCTTTTTGGGGTAACTCAGGGGGCAGGTCGTAAGGTACTCGTTCAACGTGCAACCTTTAATATGTTCCATAACGATGTAGACAGACCCTTCGTGTGTCCCTCCATCGATCACCTTGGTTATATACGGGTGATTCAACGTCGCAAGTGCTTGTGCCTCTTGAAACAGATACTTTTTGTCTATGATGTGGGATAAAGCTGGTTGAATGAGTTTTACTGCAAGATCTTGATGGAATGTCTTATCCACTCGAGTAGCAGCATAGACAATACCAATGCCGCCACGACCTATTTCGTAAGATAGGTGGTATTTATCTATGTATGTATCAGAGAAGTTAACTTTTTTTTCGGTAGCTTGAAGGGCGCTTACGCCAAATATGTGTGTAAGAGGCTCTAAATCTGACGTGCAGAGAAGGGGATAAATCTTGTTATACAGTTCGACTTGGTGTGATTTTAATTCTTTTAGGTATTTTGTTTTTTCTGCCTCTGATAGATCCAATAATTGATAAAAAAGATCGGTTATACGGGGGTTGACTACTGACATTGTCGCTCGTTCAAGAATTATTATGAACGGGATTCTATAAGTACGATCTGTAGATTTTGCTGAGATTTGACAATCTTTTATAATTTTTTATATATCAGTGCTTTGTGCGTTCTTTTTTTGTTCAAGCTGGTTAATAAAAAGCAGGCCTACGCCTGCTTCTATCTTTGATCTTATGACCTGCGATTAACGCATAGTTACGAATTCTTCGCTGCCCGTAGGGTGAATTGCCACAACAGAGTCGAAATCTGCTTTGGTTGCGCCCATCTTCATTGCAACGCCGAAGCCTTGAATCATTTCATCAACAGTGAAGCCGATGCCGTGTAGGCCGACTACTGTCTCTTCTTCGCCAGCACATACTAGCTTCATCTTACAAGGTTGGCGGTGCTTAGTTACTGCTGTGTACATAGCAGTGAAGCCCGATGTGTATACCTTGATGTTGTCTTTGCCGTACTGCTCTTCAGCTTCTTGAGTCGTTAGACCGATCGTGCCGATAGGTGGGTGGCTGAATACAACAGTAGGTACTAGCTTGTAGTCCATCTTCGCGTTGGTTTGACCGTTGAATAGACGCTCAGAAAGCTGACGACCTGCTTTAACAGCTACAGGAGTTAGCTCGATACCGCCTTCCATGATGTCACCAACACAGTAGATGCCAGGAACGTTAGTTGCTTGGAACTCGTCTACTTTGATGTAGCCACGGTCGTTCGTCTCAACGCCAGTTGATGCTAGGTTGATAGCGTCAGTCGCTGGGTGGCGGCCGATAGCCCAGATAAGGTGGTCAACGTTTTGAGTGTTGCCGTTCTCTAGGTGTAGAGTCAGTGTGCCGTCCGCTTCTTTCACAACTTCTTTAGGCACTGAGTGCGTGTGAAGTGTTGGACCTTCTGCTTCCATTACTTCTACTAGCGTTTCGATGATCATTGGATCGAAGCTACGTAATGGAGATTCTTTACGGCAGAACAGGTGTGTTTCTGTTCCAAGTGCGCTTAGTACGCCTGCGATTTCAACCGCGATGTAGCCAGCACCAATAACTGCAACGCGTTTTGGTTGCTCCATCAGGTCGAAGAAGCCATTTGAATCGATGCCGTATTCTGCACCTGGGATGTTTGGAATCGTTGGACGACCACCTACCGCGATCAGGATGTGATCTGCTGTGTAGTGTTCACCGTTCACTTCAACAGTTTTTTCATCAACGAACTTAGCAAAGCCTTTGATTACGTTTACTTTGTTGTTACCCAGTACGCGGTCGTAAGATTGGTGGATACGACCAATGTACGCTTGGCGATTTTCAACCAGTTTGCCCCAGTTGAAGCCTTTTACGTCAACATCAAAGCCGTAGTCTTCAGAGTATAGGTTGATCGCTTCAGCTACTTGAGCGCCGTGCCACATTACCTTTTTAGGAACACAACCAACGTTTACACAAGTACCGCCAAGGTCTTGAGCTTCGATAAGTGCAACTTTTGCACCGTGCATAGCAGCGCGGTTTGCTGATGCGATGCCGCCTGAACCGCCACCGATACAGATGTAATCAAAATGAGTCGCCATTACTTTCTCCATTTATTGAAGGTTGTAGTCACAGTGAGAGCACTGGATACCTACGTCCTATAGATTCTTAAATTGTCTAATTATTATATTGAGGGCAGATCGGTTGAACTCAATCTCCCTGTTTAAAATTTATTCGTCCACATCACAGTCTGTTGAAGATTCTTCAGTCTATGATGTGGATTCGAGATTACTCGGGTACGATCCACTCTACTTTGAAGTGACCGGTTGCCGGTGCAATTGCTTCCTTCAAGAATGGAAGAATCTCGTTCATTTGGCTTTCTAGTTTCCAAGGTGGGTTGATAACAATCATGCCTGATGCTGTCATGCCACGCTCGTTGGTGTCTGGTGATACGCCAAGTTCGATTTGTAAAATCTTGTTGATGCCTAAGCCTTCAAGGCCTTCGATCATATCTTCGATGTCACAACGGTTTACTACCGGGTACCAAATTGCGTAGATACCGGTTGCCCAGCGCTTATGGCTTTGAGCAATCGCAGTCACTACATCGCGGTACTCTCTTGCTAGCTCATAAGGCGGATCGATAAGTACCAAACCACGACGCTCTTTTGGTGGCAGGCTACCTTTTAAGCGTTGGAAACCATCTTCTTTGTAGATAGATACCTGACGATCGCGGTGGAACTCTTGCTCAAGCAGCGGGTGATCGGCTGGGTGAAGCTCAGTTAGTACCATACGGTCTTGGTCGCGCAGGTGGGCACGGGCAACACGTGGTGAACCCGGGTAGTAGCGCAGCTTGTCGCCGTTGTTTAGCGTTGAGATAGACTCAAGGTAGCTTTGAATGTCTTCAGGAAGGTCTTTTTGCTCCCACACGCGTGCAATACCTTGCTTGTATTCACCAGTTTTTTCAGACCATTCATGCGTTAAGTCGTAACGACCTACACCAGAGTGAGTGTCATGATAAACAAAAGGCTTATCCTTCTGTTTCAAAGAATTAAGAATAAGGCTCTGTACGATATGCTTTACTACGTCGGCATGGTTACCTGCGTGGAAGCTGTGGCGATAACTTAACAAATTAAACTCTCGTAACACTCTCGATTTAGAGTGTGGTTAGTGTAGGTGGGGTTAATCAGACCATTATAACCCTCAATGGAACATAAATTCTCGAACAATTCAGGAACAGTCGTTCGCAATATGTGGTTAGTTATTGGTTCTACTATTGAAATTTGCTTTATTGGGCACTATTTAATAACTATTCGCAGGTGATTTTTTTAGGGCGAACCTGAGCCTGATGACTGTAAGACGACCTCATTACAAAAAAGACGAAAGTCTCTAAAGCCAAAGGAATGTTTATATGTCTAATCCGCTATTAACCTTCACGGACTTACCTCCGTTTTCACAAATCAAACCTGAGCACGTTAAGCCAGCGGTTGAGCAAGTGATTGAAGCGTGTCGCAACAAGATAGAACAAGTACTTGAAGGTAATACTTCACCAAGCTGGGACAACCTAGTTGCTCCGATTGAAGAAGTGGATGATCGTTTAGGCCGTATTTGGTCACCAGTAAGCCACATGAACTCTGTTGTGAACAGCGACGAACTGCGAGAAGCGTATGAGAGCTGTTTGCCAGTATTGTCTGAGTACGGCACTTGGGTTGGTCAACACAAAGGCTTGTTTGAAGCGTACAAAGCGATCAAGGCGAGTGAAGCATTCTCAGCATTAAACCGAGCTCAACAAAAAAACATAACAGACGCACTGCGTGACTTCGAACTGTCAGGCATTGGCTTGCCAGCAGACGAGCAGCACCGTTACGGCGAGATCAGCAAGCGCCAGTCTGAGCTAGGTTCTCAATTCTCAAACAACGTGCTTGATGCAACAATGGGTTGGAGCAAGCAGATTACTGATGTTGCTGAATTAGCGGGTATGCCTGAATCAGCACTGGCGGCAGCTCAAGCGGCGGCCGAGTCTAAAGAGCAAGAAGGTTACCTACTGACTCTAGATATCCCATCATACCTACCTGTGATGACTTACTGTGATAACCAAGCGCTACGTAAAGAGTTGTACGAAGCTTACGTAACACGCGCTTCGGATCGCGGCCCGAATGCAGGCAAATGGGACAACACTGAGATCATCACAGAGCAGCTTAAACTGCGTCACGAGATCGCTCGTATGCTGGGCTTTAGCACCTACAGCGAGAAATCACTGTCGACTAAAATGGCTGAAACGCCAGATCAGGTTCTTGGCTTCCTTAACGACCTAGCAATAAAAGCAAAACCACAAGGTGAACGCGAAGTTGAAGAGCTGCGTCAGTTTGCGGAAAAAGAGTTTGGTGTTTCTGAACTAAACCTGTGGGATATCGCTTACTACAGCGAAAAACAGAAGCAGAACCTGTTTGAGATCTCTGATGAAGAGCTTCGTCCTTACTTCCCTGAGTCAAACGTGGTTTCAGGCCTGTTTGAGGTACTGAATCGTGTGTTTGGTATGTCGGTAACAGAGCGTGAAGGCGTCGATACATGGCACGAGTCTGTGCGCTTCTTTGATATCTTTGATGCGACAGGTGCACTGCGCGGTAGCTTCTACCTAGACCTATACGCGCGTGAACACAAACGTGGCGGCGCTTGGATGGATGACTGTCGTGGTCGTCGTATTACTGAATCTGGTGAGCTACAAACACCCGTCGCTTACCTAACGTGTAACTTCAACAAGCCAGTTGGTGATAAGCCAGCACTGTTTACTCATGATGAAGTGGTTACCTTGTTCCATGAGTTTGGCCACGGTATCCATCACATGCTAACGCAAGTTGAAGCGGGCGCAGTTGCGGGTATCAATGGTGTGCCTTGGGATGCGGTTGAGCTACCAAGTCAGTTCCTAGAAAACTGGTGTTGGGAAGAAGAAGCGCTGTCGTTTATCTCGGGTCACTTCGAAACGGGTGAAGCATTACCAAAAGAGATGCTAGAGAAGATGCTAGCGGCGAAGAACTTCCAATCTGCGATGTTTATCTTGCGTCAGCTAGAGCTTGGTTTGTTCGACTTTACGCTTCACACTGAATATGACCCAGAAGTGGGTGCTCGCGTACTAGAAACGCTAGCGGACGTAAAATCTAAGGTATCGGTGCTGCCAAGCCTTGATTGGAACCGTTTCTCTCATAGCTTTGGTCACATCTTTGCTGGTGGTTACAGCGCGGGTTACTACAGCTACTTATGGGCAGAAGTGCTTTCAGCCGATGCGTTCTCAGCGTTTGAAGAAGAGGGTATCTTCAACACTGAAACCGGTAATCGCTTCCTGAACAACATCCTTGAAATGGGTGGCAGTGAAGAGCCGATGGAGCTGTTCAAACGCTTCCGTGGTCGTGAGCCACAAATTGATGCGATGCTGCGTCATGCGGGCATCAGCGCTTAATATTGAGCTGATCAGAATGTAAAAAGAGCCTCCTTGTGAGGCTCTTTTTGTATCTATTTATCAAACAATTATGGGTTCACGTTGCGGTTGATAGGGTTCTGCAATGAAATCAGTGTCTCTGTCGACTGCACTTCATCAATCGCCTGCAGCTTATCGATCAACACAAACTGCAACTCTTCAATCGACTTACACATCAGCTTTACAAAGATATTGTAAGCACCGGTGGTATAGTACGCTTCAACCACCTCATCTAACGCATTCAGCTTGGCGATCGCCGAGTGGTAATCTTTGGCTGCATTGAGATTGATACCAATAAAGCAACACACGTCGTAACCTAGCTTTTTCGTGTTTACCACAACCTCGGTACGCTCAATAATGTCGGCCGATCTCATTTTCTCGATTCGAACGTGAATGGTCGCAGGACTAACGTCGAACTGCTTTGCCATCTCGGCATAAGGCGTACGAGCATCTTCCATTAAGGTTTTCAGAATGGCACGGTCTAGGTCATCGAGACGAGCGGTGGTTGTGGACATGCTTAACCCTTAGATTTAATGAAAATATATTGGCTAGAGTACATATCATAGCCAAGGGTGATAATATTAGCAGCAACGATGATGTTAGGGTGAATTCAGTGCGATTTTGGGTGTTATTTATTGCGATGTGTTGGAGCGTATTTGCTTCGGCTCAGACAAAAGATGTATTGGTGATCCACTCCTACCATCAAGGTTTTTTCTGGACGGATGATTTTCATAAAGGATTATCAGACGAGCTCGATCGTGATGGGCTGTCTTACCGTGTCGTTTATCTCGATAGTAAACGTACTCAAAACCCAGAATACCTAGAGCGTGTGTATCAGCTTTATCACACCAAGCTGCAGCATGAAGAATTTGCAGCGATTGTCGTTAGTGATAACAATGCACTCAACCTAATGAAGCGTCTTGCGCCTGATCTCAAGGGCACACCTGTCATCTTTGGTGGCATCAACAATTTCTCCCCTGAGATGATCGAAGGTTTGAACGCAACGGGCATCACTGAAGATATCGACTTAGTGGGCAATATCGAGCTGGTTAAACGTCTTCAATCGACCGTAAAGAAGATCTACATCGTTACCGATCACTCGGTCACGGGTGAGGCGATTCGTTCTCAAATCGATCTGTTCATCAAAACCCATCCGGACTTCTCTGACCTCGTTGAGCACTATGTGCCGGATTCTTACCAAGAACTAATGGAATTTTCTCAACGTGCCGATTTAGGCAAGAGCTTGCTGTTTTGGGCGTATTACCGCGATGCGCAAGGCAGAGTGAGCAGCGATGAAGATTGGCGACAACTGAACATCAAGACCCAAATGCCACTGTATATGGTGCATGATTTGGGGCTTGGTTTTGGTGCTATTGGTGGCGTGATTCAAAGCGGCGAAACGCAAGGGCGTGACACCGGACGCGTGTTATTGAATGTGCTGAATCACCCTGATGAGCCATTGCCGTTAGTGGTGGCTGGCGCTCCAGAAATCAAACTCGATTATCAACAGATCTCTCGTTGGGATCTGGGCGCTGAAAATGAAGCCTCGGTGACATTTCTCAATAAGCCTAAGTCATTCTTAATGCGCTACCGTGATGAAATTCGCACCATCGGCTTAATGTTCTTGAGCATGTCGTGTGTTATCGCAGTGTTGGTGTATTACCTTAATCGCCTCAAAAAGAGTGAACGTGCAAGTCGCCAAAGCCAACGACTGCTTGAATCGATATTCGATCAGAGCCTGCAATTTATGGGCATCATCGATAAAGGTGGCGTATTGCTGTCGAGTAACAGCAAGCTGCATGAGCTGCTTTACAATCAAGGCTATAAATTGGGAACGCCGCTTCAACAACATCAACACTGGGAAGATTCTGCAGGTGAGGTGTTGAGAGAGTACTTTGCAGAGAAAGGAGATCATCCGGCTCTGAGGTTTGAGGCTGAGGTATGGTGTCGTGACCGCGGTGCGATGGTATTGGATATCTCACTGAAGCCGATGCCGGGCAGTGAAGAAGGTGATATTCAGTTCTTGTTTGAAGCACGTGATGTCACCTCACGTAAGTTGGCTGAGAACAAGCTGTTCCAGCGTGAAGCGAACCTAAAGCTGTATTACGACAAACAACCCGTGATGATGATTACTTTGGATGGCAATAACCGCATTCAACAAGTGAACCAGTTTGCTGAAGAGCTGCTTGGTTACCCTCTGGATGAACTTTTAGGTCATCGTCCTAGAGAGTTCTATGTCGATGAGAATGCGATGATTCCTCGTCATATCCTGCTGCAACCACAACACAAGATTCGAGGTGTGTGGCGTCGTGATATTGAGTATCGCCATGCCGACGGCAGCACGATCTGGATTCGAGAAAATATCCGCCCGCTGGTGGAGTCGGATCAGCTACTGATTGTGGGTGAAGACATCACAGAAACACACGAGCTGTCAGAAAAGCTAGAGTATCAAGCCCAGTACGATCTGTTGACTGACACCTTTAACCGCAACCACTTTGAGCAAGAGCTACAAAAGGCGCTGAAAGAGGTCGAGAGCCACATGCGCACCCACGCGATGTTGTTCTTAGATCTAGACCAACTGAAAGTCTTGAACGACACCGCAGGGCATGAAGCGGGCGATGCCGCGATCTTGTTTAGTGCGCAATTACTCGAAGATGTGCTGCCATACAATGCGGTGTTGGCACGAATGGGCGGTGACGAGTTTGCGGTCCTTATCAAAGACTGTACCGAGCGAGACGCCGTGAATGTGTGTCGCAGTATTATCTCGATGATGAGTGAGAATCCATTTTTGTGGGATGATATTCGCCTCAATCTGACTTGCTCTATTGGCATCCGATTGATTGACCATACCGCGGCTTCACCGCAGATGGTGCATGCTCAAGCCGATGCGGCGTGTCACGCGGCCAAAGAAGAAGGTCGTAACCGCTATAACCTTTATCATCAAGATGATGAAGACCTGCGTCGTCGTCATCTAGAGATGGAGTGCGTGAACCTAGTGCATGAAGCCTTAGCCAATGATCGCCTAGAGCTGTTTGCACAGCGTATTCTTGGCTTAGATGAAGAAAGCGAGAAAATGCACTTTGAAATCTTGGTACGTATCAAGAACATCAAAGGGGAATACATCTCTCCCGGGATCTTCATGCCAGCCTCTGAGCGCTACAACATCGCGCACTTGATTGACCGCCAAGTAGTAGGTCAAACGCTGAGTTGGTTAGAGCAACGCCCACATCTGATTGATGAGCTAGGGATGTGCTCAATTAACCTTTCTGGTCACTCGATGGGTAATCGTGAGTTTGTTGAGTTCCTGATAGATAGCTTGAGCAACTCGTCGATACCGTGTCATAAGATTTGTTTGGAGATCACTGAAACGGCTGCGATGAGCAACATGAAGCAGGCGATCAAGTTCTTCACTCGTATTAAAGAGCTTGGCTGCATGATTGCATTAGACGATTTTGGCTCTGGTTTATCGTCGTTTGGTTACTTGAAGAAGCTTCCGGTTGATATTGTGAAGATCGATGGCTTGTTTGTGCGTGATATTGATGTCAACGAGATGGATCATGTGATGGTTCGTTCGATCAATGATTTAGCCAAGCAAATGGGCAAATACACGGTGGCGGAATTTGTCGAGAATACCCAGATTATCGACAAGCTGATTGAGCTAGGTGTGAACTACGCACAAGGCTACATTATTGGCCGACCTAAGCCGCTTGCAGAACTGGTTGAAGAGTTACAGAAAGAGCGAGCGCTAGAGCACCTCAATTAAGTAAACCAAGTTACATGATGAGGATTCATTAGCTCTGGTAATTTAAGAGCTAACAGCTTTGAGAGCTAATAGTTTGCTCCGTTAATATGTATTGTTGAGGCAATCAGGTAAACTGGTTGCCTCTTTTGTTTTGAATACTACTGTCTGTTGGAGACGACCTTGCAACTACAACTGATTTGCGAAGATGCTACCCAAATCGATCATTTAAATGACTTAGCGGCCCGTTGGAATTTATCTCATGATGAAAACAGCGAATTTGCTTTGGTGCTGACTGACGAGCGACTTGAGTTACGCAAAGTGGACGAACCAAAACTTGGCGCTATCTTTGTTGATCTAGTCGGCGGCGCGGTTGGTCATCGACGTAAGTTTGGTGGTGGTAAAGGTCAGGCGATCGCCAAGGCGGCAGGCTTAAATAAAGGGGCTACGCCAACCATTCTTGATGGCACGGCTGGCTTAGGTCGCGATGCGTTTGTATTGGCCTCTCTCGGTTGTAAGGTACAAATGGTTGAGCGTCACCCTGTAGTAGCAGCTTTGCTGGATGATGGCTTACAGCGCGCCCAGCAAGACCCAGATATCGGTGGCTGGGTAAGTGAACGTATGAAGTTGATTCACGCTTCAAGCCATGATGCGTTAGATAAGCTGAGTAATGATCCTAACTTCGAGCAGCCAGATGTGGTGTATCTCGATCCAATGTATCCGCACCCTGAGAACAAAAAGAAATCGGCTCTGGTCAAAAAAGAGATGCGCGTATTCCAATCTTTGGTCGGTGCAGATTTAGATGCTGATGGTTTGTTGGAGCCTGCAATGAAATTGGCATCAAAGCGAGTTGTGGTCAAAAGACCCGATTACGCAGCATGGCTAGACGAGCAAAAACCAAGCATGGCGATCGAAACTAAAAAGAATCGTTTTGACGTCTATGTGAAAGCATCAATGACTTAAGTAAAGCATCAATAACTTAGCAACACGCTAAGAAAATTTCCCGTCATAAATACGATAAATCACCATTTAACACTTGCGATAGTCGCGTTACGGATGTATATCTAACTAAGAATCATTATTATTCTTAGCTGGAGTTGTAGCATGGCTAAACGCTTTTGTAAGTTAAACCGTCGAGATATTACCGAACACCTAGGCGAGATCCACAGCTTGGTTACCCAGCCAAAGTTTGTGTGTCGTTCTTGTGCGCGTTCATCGGCGGACGAAGCGAACTTATGCAAACCAACCGCAATTCCACCGATTGGCTGTCAAAACAAACCTGCCGAAGAGAAAGCGGCGTGTGGTCTGTTGGCTGAAACATTGCCTAAGCCTGAAATAACACTGGCTGAAGTTGTGGATACGCCTGATTCTGCCGTTCAAATGTTTGACCCTAGCGTTGCAAGTATTGCTAAGAAACCATCATTGAAAAAAGCCAAGCTGAAAAAGCTTATGGCGAACAGTGGTGAGAAAAAAGAGCTTAAGCGAGCGAAGAAAGCCGCGAAGAAGCAAGAGAAGTACAATAAGAAACTGGCGAAGATGATTAAGAAGCAGCAGAAGCTGTTTAAGAAAAGTCAGAAGATGGAAAGCAAGTTGGAACGCATCAACCTACAACTTGATGACGTTGTTTTCACAGAGAGCCCATCAATGGCCGTGAACCATATTCACTGATTGTAATGATATCACCCAATTAAAAAGAGCGACCTTAGGTCGCTCTTTTGCTTTCTGGGGTAACTCAAAATCGATTCAATCAAGCCAATTAAGCGTTGCTAGCGGATCTCGCGACACGCTTTTTCACCCAAGTTTCGTTGACCCACAATGAAAGCAAGATAACCCCGCCACCAATCGACAGTCGAACCAAGTCGACATCTCTATTCCAGATCAGGATGTTCACTACCAAGCCAGCAGGCACTAGGATGTTGTTCATTACCGCAAGTGCGCCCGCATTCACCATGCATGCGCCTTTATTCCACATAAAGTAACCCAAACCTGAAGCGATTAAGCCTAGGTAGATCAGGATCCCCCACTGAAGTGCGGTGGTTGGCAGTTTTTCAGGGTTGCCCAGTAGCATGAAAGCAACCGAAGCGACACACAAAGCACCTAAGTAGAAATAGCCAAATACCGTGTGTTGAGGCAGCTCAGTAGATTCATTCTCCATCACCACCTTATAGCCAACCTGACCGATAGCAAAACATAGGTTCGCGCCTTGCACGACAAGGAAGCCGACTAAAAAGTTGTCGTTGATGCCTGCGAATTTAATGAATACCGCGCCCAATACCGCAATTGCAGCCGTCACTAGGTACCAAGGTGAGAATTGTCCTTTGAGAAAGTCATAAATAAGCGTGACATAAATTGGAGTAAAGACGGTAAACAAAAGGACTTCAGGCACTGACAGCAGCAAGAACGACTGATAATAGAAGCAATACATCAGCCCAAGCTGAATACCACCAATAGCCATCAATTTAGCGATCAGCTTACGTGAGACACCACGAAACTTAAGGAAAGGAAGGAATACGAGACCCGCCAGGGCAACACGCATCAAAACAGAGAACCAAGCATCAACCTGACCAGCAAGGTAGACGCCGATCAGGCTAAAGGAGAAGGCCCATAGGAGGGTAACACCAGCTAAATAGCTCATAGTAAAACTTCGTTAATAAGATATGAGCTGTATGTTACCTAACCTTAAATCATTAGTCTTCTGAATCTCTTAGAGGCACGACCAGCATATCAACCGGTGAGGCGTTGATCAGTTGGCGTGTTGAAGAGAGTAGTTTGCTCCAGAAGTCTTGATGGTGTCCGCAAACCACTAGATCCACATTGAACTCGTTGATGGTGTCACACAGTTCGTGGCTCAAGTCACCACTGCCCACTAAGGTGTGAGTGATTGGGTATTGAGCGTGTTCTGCAAAGTTTTGCAGCTGAATACGAGAGGCTTCCATCGCGTTGTGTTGGGTTTCTGCCATGTTGATATCAATCAGGCCGGTATAGAGCTCTGCGTAGTTAATGTCGATATGGATAAAAGAGACTTTGGCTTCCAATGGCTTTGCCAATGCTACCGCTTTATCCACAATTAATTTGCTGTCATCTGATAAATCGACTGCGACCAAAATATGTTTGTAACTCATATCGCTACCTCCTTTATTCATTGTCTGATTAAAGATTAGCACTATGCGATGGCTTTTTTTGCTGAAGTGATCTCATATCCACTGTCTTGCGTAGTGATGATTCAAAATTGGTTAACTAATGCTCTGCGAGATATTAATAAAATAGTGATATAGTAGAGAAAATTGAGGATGTAATTAGGAGTCTTAAATGCTGTCAAAAACTATGGTTGAGCAACTGAATGATCAAATTAACCTAGAATTTTTCTCATCCAATCTATACTTACAAATGAGTGCTTGGTGTGAAGACAAAGGATTTGAAGGTGCAGCCGAGTTTCTGCGTGTTCATGCGGTAGAAGAAATGGAGCATATGCAGCGTCTTTTCACTTACGTAAGTGAGACAGGTGCAATGCCAATTCTAGGTGCAATTGAAGCACCAAAACACGAATTCGAAAGCCTTGGCGCAGTGTTCCGTGAAACTTATGAACATGAGCAGATGATTACTGAAAAGATCAACAAACTGGCTCACGTTGCTTTCAGCACACAAGACTACTCAACCTTTAACTTCCTGCAATGGTACGTTGCAGAGCAACACGAAGAAGAGAAGTTGTTTAAAGGTGTATTGGATAAGCTAGAACTTGTTGGTGAAGACGGTAAAGCATTGTTCTTTATTGATAAAGACCTAGCGCAATTGGCAAAAGATGGTTCATCTTCAATTATGGAAGCTCCTGCCGTTTAGGTAGTACGAGAAAGACACTGATTATCTTTTTCTTTTGAGTTTTCTTATGAAGATGTAGGGAGGAAAGGATGATCAGCGGCGACACTATTCTATTTGCACTAATGGTTGTGACTTGTGTGAACTGGGCGCGTTATTTTACTGCGCTAAGAACACTGATTTATATTATGCGAGAAGCACATCCTCTACTTTATCAACAAGTAGACGGAGGTGGGTTCTTCACAACTCATGGCAATATGACCAAACAAGTCCGCTTGTTTAGTTACATCAAAAGCAAAGAGTATCACCATCACCATGACGAGGTGTTCACTTCCAAGTGTGATCGTGTAAGACAGTTATTCATACTCTCTTCTGCTCTGCTTGGTGTGACGTTATTGTCGTCGTTCATCGTTTAGGCGATCCAGTACGTGTGATATAGAGTGCCGGTTGTTCGTTAAGCTCAGTAGCGTAATCGCAGCTGTCTGAGATTTGTACAATTGAACATCAATTGCAAAGTTAAAAATTGACGCTAAAATAGCGAGCAATTAGTAAGGATGTGCTGTTTATGCACATCCTTTTTTATTGATGGCATTTCGAGAACAGGGTGTACTCGTGATGCAAAAGTGAAGAAAGCAGAACCACAATGAGTGAAAAATTTGATGTAATCGTGATTGGTGCGGGCGCCGCAGGCTTAATGTGTGCTGCGGAAGCTGGTAAACGTGGCCGACGAGTGCTGGTGGTTGATCATGCGAAAAAGCCAGGCAGAAAAATTTTAATCTCAGGTGGTGGTCGTTGTAACTTCACTAACTATGACGTGTCAGCGAACAACTTCCTTTGTAACAACCCTCACTTCGTGAAGTCAGCTTTATCTCAATACACCAACTGGGATTTTATCTCGATGGTGAGCAAGTACGGCATTGAGTTCGAAGAGCGCGATCACGGCCAATTGTTCTGTGTGAATGACCACACCGCAAAAGACATCGTGAGCATGCTGCTTGAAGAGTGTAAGCAAGTGAAAGTTGAACAACGCTACCGTTGTGATGTTCACTCAATCGAAAAGACCGATTCTGGCTTCAAGATGCACCTTAATACCGACGAAGTTGAGTGTGACTCGCTAGTTGTCGCGACCGGTGGTTTGTCGATGCCTAAGCTAGGCGCAACGCCATTTGGCTACAAGATTGCAGAGCAGTTTGGCTTATCAGTCATGCCGACCACAGCAGGTTTAGTGCCGTTTACGCTACATAAAGAAGACAAAGAAGATTTCGCGGAGCTTTCTGGCATCGCGATTCCTGCGGAGATCACGGCGCAAGATGGCACCTTATTCAAAGAAGCACTGCTGTTTACGCACCGCGGCCTATCTGGCCCTTCTGTGCTGCAAATCTCTTCGTTCTGGAAAGCGGGTCAGTCGGTTTCGATTAACCTAGTACCAGAGGTTGATGTGGCTGAGTTGTTGGCTAACTCTCGCGAGAAGCACCCAAACCAAAGCTTGAAGAACACCTTGGCAAAAGCACTACCAAAGCGCTTTGTAGAGGTATTGATTGATCGTAAAGAGCTAGAAGACAAACCACTTAAGCAGTTCAACGAAAAGCAGTTGAATGACATTGTCGAGCACCTAGAGAACTGGAAAATCGCACCTAATGGTACTGAGGGCTATCGAACTGCCGAAGTGACTTTAGGTGGTGTCGATACCAACCATCTATCGTCGAAAACCATGGAATGTAAGAGCGTTTCTGGCCTTTACTTCATTGGCGAAGTGATGGACGTGACGGGCTGGTTGGGTGGCTACAACTTCCAATGGTGTTGGAGTTCTGGTTTCGCAGCAGGTCAGTGGGTGTAAGCACTTCGCTTATCCATTAGTTCAGGTTACATAAAAATGGCGAGTCACGTGACTCGCCATTTTTGTATCTAATTCAGACCTGAAATTAACTAAGTTGATGGTTTTCGGGATCAATCGGCGCTTTTAGTTCTCATTAGCAACAGTCTTATTTTTTGAAAACTTGATCTGTTGAATCACCAAACCGGCGATGATCAGTACCAAACCAAACAATGTCGCCGGGTGGATTTCTTCGCCGATAATGGTTGAAAGTAGCATCAACGAGATAAACGGTGAGGCGAAAATTAGGTTACTGATACGTGCCGTGTTGTTGGTCAGTTTCAGTGCCGATAGCCATAATACAAAGGTTATGCCCATCTCAAATAGACCAACATAAGTCACCGCCATCCAACCCTTTGTCGTAATTTGGCTAAAGCTTTCGCCCTCGTAAATGGTTAAACCAATTGCGAATGGCAGCGCCACTAAGAACCCAAGCAGTACACCTACCACAGGGTCAGCTTTGTTTTTGGTGTTGAGAATCCAGTAGCCCGCCCAAAGTAGAGTTGAAAGTAGAGCTAATGCCACACCAAGTGGGCTATCGAACTGCATGCCTAACACGTCGCCTTTGGTGGCAATGACCACGACACCTGCGTAGCTGAAGGTACACGCAATCCAATCTTGCTTACGAATTTTTTGTCCCAGAAAAACCGCTGCCATTAAAGTTAGGGTAATTGCCCAGCTGTAGTTAATCGCTTGAGCTTGAGAAGCGGGCAGCAGGTCGTATGCTTTGAAGAGAATCAGGTAGTAAGCCAGTGGGTTAACCAAACCGAGCAGTAGGTAGTACCAAGGGTTTGAAAGAAACGTAGTGCTCAGCTGAGAAAGCTTACCTTGAAAGGCGCAAACGGCGATCAGCGCAATCGACGACACAATACTGGCAATAGTCAGCATTTGAATCGGTGAAAACTCAGCAAGGGTCAGCTTAAAAGCAGTAGCGACCGTTGACCACAGTAGCACTGCGGAAAGACCAAAGCCCAAGGCACGACGTTCGTTCATAGCAACTCATTCTAATTTGATGGGACAGAATACGGAGCGCTTAGTCTATCTGTCGAATTTTAATACGGCAAACTGGACATTTATCCAGTATCAAAATACCATTTAATGAGTTATTTCCAATTAGGCTAAATCATTATCATGCAATGGATTATCGAACATCAGGCAACGCTTATTGCTGCAATTTCTGGCGCGCTCGTCAGTGGTGGTGTCGTGGGTTGGTGGGTTAAACAGAAGCTCTCTTTTCAGCAGCGATTGCTCGAGCAGCAGCTAGAGTCCGATCGTTTGTTGCATGAATCTCAGCAGTCGCAGCTCAAATCATCACTCGCAGAGGCGCAGCAAGAGCTTGATGAGTTGGATGACGACCGAGACAAAGCGGCACTCGAGCTTAAGCAAGCGCACGGCAAGGTGATGGCTGCGATGGAAAAGCTTCGCTACTTTGAAGCAGTGAAGCAAGAGCGTCAGCAGTATGCTGATGAGATCAATGTGCTGAAAGACCATAAATCTGAATTGGAAGCCGAACTGCGAGAGCAAGAAGCAAGGCACGATCAGGAAAACCTCGCCAATAGTGAAAAGCTGCAACTGTTAGAGCAAGCTGAATCACGTTTGAAGCAACAGTTTGAACACCTTGCTAATCAACTGTTTGAAACCAAAACCGCTAAGGTCGATCAACAGAACAAGCAAAGCTTAGAAGGCTTGTTGTCGCCGTTGAGAGAGCAATTAGAAGGCTTTAAGAAGCAGGTTAATGACAGCTTTAGCCAAGAAGCCAAAGAGCGTCACACCTTAGTGCATGAACTGAAAAATCTGCAGCGCCTCAACGAAAGCATGACGCGTGAAGCGGTTAACCTGACTCAAGCGCTCAAGGGTGATAACAAGCAGCAAGGTAACTGGGGTGAGGTGGTATTGGCGCGTGTGCTTGCTGAATCAGGCCTGCGAGAAGGTCATGAATACCAAACGCAAGTGAATCTACAAAACGATGCCGGCAAACGCTATCAGCCTGATGTGATTGTCCATTTACCACAAGATAAGCAAGTAGTGGTCGATTCGAAAATGGCGTTGGTCGCGTTTGAACGCTACTTCAATGCAGAAACCGATCAGCAGCGTGATGCTGCACTGCGTGATCACTTGGTGTCGTTAAGAGCGCACATCAAAGGTCTGAGCCAGAAGGATTATCATCAGCTTAAAGGCATCCAGAGTTTGGACTATGTGTTGATGTTTATCCCGGTCGAACCTGCATTCCAAGTCGCGATTCAAGCCGACCCTAGCTTGGTGAAAGACGCTATGGAGCAAAACATCATCTTAGTCAGCCCAACGACCTTGCTGGTGGCACTGCGTACCATTGATAACCTGTGGCGCAATGAAAGACAGAACCAGAACGCACAAGTCATCGCAGAGCGTGCAAGTAAGCTTTACGACAAACTGCGCTTGTTTGTCGATGACATGGAAGGCCTTGGTAGCTCGTTAGATAGAGCGAACCAAAGCTATCAAGGCGCGATGAACAAGCTAGTCACAGGCCGCGGCAACGTGATTCGTCAGGCCGAAAGCTTCAAGCAGCTCGGGGTTGAGGTGAAGAAACCTATCTCGATTGGTTTGGCCGAAATGGCGCAAAATGAGGCTTTTTCAGAAAATGCCTCCTTAGTAGAAAGACAACCCGCTGAGGATAAAGTAAACTAATCGGCCGCAGCGCCTCTAAACACGGAGCGTGCTGTCGATGAGAACTTACCATGGTAGATAACAGCATTATGGACACAAGCGTGCAGACAAATTCAGCAGTAGAGTCAGAAACCACACACTTTGGTTTCGAAACAGTCGCGAAAGACGAAAAAGTCGCGAAAGTAGCAGAGGTATTTCACTCTGTAGCCGCTAAATACGACATCATGAATGACTTGATGTCGGGTGGTGTTCACCGCTTGTGGAAGCGATTTACGATTGATTGCAGTGGCGTTCGCCCTGGTCAGCGTATCCTAGATCTTGGTGGTGGTACTGGCGATCTTACTGCGAAATTCTCGCGTATCGTTGGTGAAAAAGGCCACGTGGTTCTTGCTGATATCAACAACTCAATGCTGAATGTTGGCCGCGATAAGCTGCGTGATAGTGGCATTGTTGGCAACGTACACTACGTACAAGCGAACGCTGAAGAGTTGCCTTTCCCAGATAACTACTTCGATTGCATTACGATCAGCTTCTGTCTGCGTAACGTAACCGATAAAGACCAAGCGCTGCGTTCTATGTACCGCGTGCTTAAGCCAGGTGGCCGTCTGTTGGTTCTTGAGTTTTCTAAGCCAGTGCTTGAGCCACTATCAAAGGTTTACGATGCATACTCTTTCCACCTGTTGCCAAAAATGGGTGAGCTGATTGCTAACGATGCAGACAGTTACCGTTACCTTGCAGAATCTATTCGTATGCACCCAAATCAAGAGACTTTGGAAGGCATGATGCAAGAAGCGGGTTTTGAAAATACAAAATACTTCAACCTAACGGGCGGCATTGTTGCGCTGCACCGCGGTTACAAGTTCTAGTCGAACTTGGTAGCAGGCTCGCTGAGCGTGCTAAACAATAAGAATAAAGATAGAACGGATAGGTTAAGGCTTATCCGTTTTCAAAGGTAAGGACAGTCATGCCATTTGATCCATTGGTAACCGCGGTTATTGAAACCTCTTTAAATACTTTCGTGAACGATGATCCAGCTTTGGTTCGTCGTTTGTCTCGTTTAAAAGGGCAGATCATTCAAGTCAATTTGAAAGAGTTGAACAAAACACTCACTTTCGTTTTCAGCCAACAGATTGATGTGTTGTCAGAATACGAAGGGCAGCCTGACTGCTACCTATCTTTGAACCTATCGGTGTTACCTGAACTGCGTGAGCAATCGAACATCACCAAGCTGATCAAGCAAGATAAGCTGATCTTAGAAGGTGATATTCAACTGGCTCAAAAATTCGCTCAACTGATGACAGACTGCAAGCCGGATTTGGAAGAATGGTTGTCGCGTGTGACAGGTGATGTGGTTGCGCATACCTTGGTACAAGGCGTTAAGAATGTTGGTGGCCTTGTGGCTAAGCAAGCGACTAAGCATCAAAACCACCTCGCTCAGGTATTAACGGAAGAGTGGAAGATTGCTCCAGCGCCATTAGAAGTGGCACATTTTTGCGATCAGGTTGATGACGTGAAAAGCTCAGCAGCACGCCTTGAAGCTAAGTTGAACGCTCTGTTGGAGAAAGCATGACCCCAACAGAACTGAAACGTCTTTATCATATTATCAAGGTACAGTTGGAATATGGCCTTGATGAATTGATGCCAGAGCACCAATTGACCAAAGCCCCTTTGCTGGCGCGAAAGTCACTGTTTTGGCTTAAAAACAAGCATCAAGATAAAGAGTTGGGCCATCGCTTACGTCTCGCGCTGCAAGAACTTGGCCCTGTGTGGATCAAGTTCGGACAGATGATGTCGACACGTCGCGATCTGTTCCCTCCTCATATCGCTGATCAGCTAGCGCTGTTGCAAGACCAAGTTGCGCCATTCGATGGTGAACTGGCTAAGCAAGATATGGAAAAGGCGCTCGGTGGCAGCTTAGATAACTGGTTTACCGACTTTGATATCGAGCCTTTGGCTTCAGCTTCTATTGCTCAGGTGCATACTGCGAAACTCAAAGAGAGCGGCCGCGAGATTGTTCTCAAGGTAATTCGCCCTGATATTCGCCCGGTGATTGATGCAGATCTAAAACTGATGCACCGAATGGCGCGTATAGTCGCTAAGTCGCTTCCTGAAGCACGTCGTTTGAAACCTGTTGAAGTCGTTCACGAGTACGAGAAAACGTTACTGGATGAACTAGACCTGCGCCGTGAGGCAGCCAATGCGATTCAACTGCGCCGTAACTTTGAAGGCAGTGAAGAGCTGTATGTTCCAGAGGTAATCCCTGATTTAAGCAGTGAAACCTTGATGGTGTCAGAACGAATCTATGGTATTCAGGTTTCAGATATTGAGACGCTAAACGCCAACGGCACTAACATGAAATTGCTGGCCGAGCGTGGTGTGACGGTATTCTTCACCCAAGTGTTCCGTGATAGCTTTTTCCATGCAGACATGCACCCGGGCAACGTATTCGTTAACCCAGAAAACCCAGATAACCCGCAGTGGATAGGTTTGGATTGCGGCATTGTCGGCACGCTCAACAGCGAAGATAAGCGTTATTTAGCAGAGAACCTGCTGGCTTTCTTCAACCGAGATTACCGTAAAGTCGCCGAGCTGCACGTTGATTCGGGGTGGGTGCCACACGACACCAACGTCAACGACTTTGAGTTCGCGATTCGCATGGTGTGTGAGCCAATTTTTGCAAAACCACTTGGCGAGATCTCATTTGGCCATGTGTTGCTAAACTTATTTAATACAGCAAGACGTTTCAACATGGAGGTTCAGCCTCAGTTGGTGCTTCTACAGAAGACCTTGTTGTATGTTGAAGGCCTAGGTCGCCAGTTGTATCCGCAACTTGATTTGTGGGCAACGGCTAAGCCTTTCCTTGAAACTTGGATGATGAATCAGGTGGGGCCGCAAGCTGTGATCAACGCAGTGAAAGAGCGCGCGCCATTCTGGGCAGAAAAACTGCCAGAGCTGCCAGAGCTACTTTATGACAGCTTACGCCAAGGTAAAGCGATGAATCATAGAATGGATCAGCTTTATCAAGGCTATAGAGATAGTAAGCGCCAACAAGCAACTGGAAAGTTTTTGTTTGGTGTTGGAGCCACTTTAGTCGTATGCTCCGCAATATTAGTTTCAAGCCCTTATGAGCAGCTATCTATGGGCTGTGGCATCGCAGGTGTCACATTTTGGTTGCTTAGTTGGCGAGCTTACCGTCGTTAGACAGTAGACTCTCTTAATATTTTTTTATGTGTAGACAGACCCGAGGACAATGACAATGGGTGGTATCAGTATTTGGCAACTTCTAATCATTGCTGTAATTGTAATTTTGCTATTCGGAACAAAGAAACTGCGCGGCATGGGTGGTGACTTAGGTTCAGCGGTTAAAGGCTTCAAAAAAGCGATGAGCGATGAAGACAAGCCTGCAGATAAGAAAGATGCAGACTTCGAACCAAAGAATATTGAACAGCAGAAGACAGAAGCGACTGCTGAAACAAAGAAAGACAAAGAGCAGGCGTAAATCGTGTTTGATATCGGTTTTTGGGAACTGGTATTAATATCTGTCGTTGGGTTGGTGGTTCTAGGCCCTGAGCGTTTGCCTGTTGCGATTCGCAGCGTATCCAAGTTTGTTGGTGCGGCGAAAAGTATGGCAAACAGTGTGAAAGATGAACTTTCTCACGAGCTTAAAGTGCAAGAGCTACAAGAAAACCTACGTAAGGCGGAACAAATGGGTATGGAAGATTTATCTCCAGACCTTAAAGCATCAGTCGATGAACTTAAGCAGGCCGCTGCTGAAGTCCAACGTCCGTATGCTAAGCCTGAGTCTGATAAGCCAAGTGAGACTAAACCTAGTGTCACGGAAACTGCTGAGCCTGAAACCATTCAGACTAGCAGCGAAGCTTCAGCACCGTCAGATAAGAAAGCCGAATAGTCTCGCAAGGAGGAGTCGTCTGATACCTAATTAGCTAGATACTTAAATAGACAGCTATTTGAGTAAATAACTATTCAAGTAGATAGGTACACGCGGCTCCTTTCGATCTTCCTGTTTAAGAGGTTTGACATGTCTTCGACTGAGCAGACACAGCCTTTAATTAGCCATCTTCTGGAACTACGTAATCGCTTATTGCGCGCGATTGTCGCGGTTCTGGTTGTGTTTATCGGGCTAATTTATTTTGCTAATGATATTTATGAATTCGTATCAGCACCTTTAGTAGATCGTCTACCTGAAGGGGCGACGATGATCGCAACGGATGTTGCATCGCCATTTTTCACACCACTGAAATTAACCTTAATCGCGTCTATTTTTGTCGCGGTGCCGTTTATTTTGTATCAGGTGTGGGCGTTTGTTGCTCCGGGTTTATACAAGCATGAGAAGCGCTTGATCATGCCGCTTTTGGCATCAAGTTCTTTGCTGTTTTACTGTGGTGTAGCGTTTGCTTACTTCGTGGTATTCCCGCTGGTATTTAGCTTCTTCACGGCTATCTCTTTGGGGCAGGTAGAGTTCGCAACAGACATATCGAGCTATCTCGATTTTGTACTCGCGCTGTTCTTTGCGTTTGGTATTGCTTTTGAAGTGCCTGTCGCGATTATCTTGTTGTGTTGGACTGGAGCGACAACTCCGAAGGCTTTATCTGAAAAGCGTCCTTACATTGTCGTGGGTGCTTTCATCATCGGTATGATGCTGACACCACCAGATATGATCTCACAAACACTGTTGGCGATTCCAATGTGTATTCTGTTTGAGATTGGTCTGTTCTTTGCGCGCTTCTATGTGCGTAAGCCAGATGCTGACGAAGAAGAAGCCGAGTCTTGATTCGCAAGATTCTTTGAGAACATGTTCGAGCGTGTTCTCAAGCAAAAATCATAGAATAAAAAAGCGGCCTAGGGCCGCTTTTTTATTATGTCCGTTTATCGAATTTTTAACTGATAGCCACAGTTCTGACATATATAGAGCTCTTTAATGCCCAAAATTTTATGCCATAGGGTTCGATGCTGACGTTGTAAGTGTTGTGAATGGTCACACATAATCAACTACCTCCATATGCAGGTGATTGATACTATACACATCACTTTGCTTTAACAAATAAATCGGCTATAAATTCATAAAATTATCTTATTAATAGATTTATCATAAATTAAACAATGACTTAGCATTTGCTGTGGTTATGTTTTCGACTTCTTCAAGGGTAATTCCGCGCAGTTCGGCGATGCGTTTTGCGACCAATTCTGTGTAAGCAGGCTCATTGCGTTTGCCGCGATTTGGCGTCGGTGCCAAGTAGGGGCAATCTGTTTCTAGGATGACGTAATTCATATCCAGATGTGGAATTACCTTATCCATTCCTGAATTCTTAAAGGTCGAAACACCACCTAATCCGAGATGAAAGCCGAGCGCGTTGATCGCTTGAGCTTCTTCTAAGCTGCTGCCAAAACAGTGGAATACGCCACGTAAGCTGCCATCTTGCTCTTTTTTAAGTAACTCTAATGTCTCTTCAATAGAGTCGCGCGTGTGGATCACGACTGGTAGATCGAGATCTTTTGCCCACTGTAACTGAGTCACAAACGCCATCTCTTGCTCGGCCTTGAAGGTTTTATCCCAGTACAGGTCGATACCAATCTCACCCACGGCGATGAAGTTATGCTTGTCGAACCAAGCACGAATGGTCTTTAGTGTTTCTTCAATATTTCCATCCACATAACAAGGGTGTAAGCCCATCATTGAACGGCACACATCAGGAAACTGAGCTTCCGTCGCTAGCATTGGCTCGATAGATTCTAAGTCGATGTTCGGCAATAGAATGGTATCAATCCCTTGAGCCAGTGCGCGCTCTACAACTTGCTCGCGGTCTTCATCAAATTCGCTCGCGTAAATATGAGCATGAGTGTCGATCATTGTTTTGTCCTGAAAGCGGTCTTTACTGAGTTGTCATGAGTATACGGCAGTGTGAGGAGAAGGTCATTTTTTGCCATTTCTCCCTGTTTTTGAGTGGGTTTTATATTTTACTGCTAGCGTCCTGAGCCATCAGTGATATGCTTTTGCCTGTATTTAGCACTTTTCATATCTAAGTATTTCGGTGCTTAGACTAGGCAAGGAGAATCTAGTGTCTGTTTCAATTCAAGGTCAATTCCCAGGTCGCCGTATGCGCCGTATGCGTAAGCACGACTTTAGCCGTCGCCTAATGGCAGAAAATCAATTGTCTGTGGATGATCTAATCTACCCAATGTTTATCCTGATGGGTAAAGACCGCCGCGAGCCTGTAGAGTCAATGCCGGGTGTTGAACGCCTGTCGATCGACCTTATGCTTGAGGAAGCGGATTACCTGTCTAAACTGGGTGTTCCTGCGATTGCTCTATTTCCAGTCGTGAACCAAGATGCTAAAAGCTTATGTGCAGCTGAGGCCCATAACTCTGAAGGTTTGGTTCAGCGTGCAGTACGCTCATTAAAAGAACATGTGCCAAACATTGGTGTTATCACTGATGTAGCACTAGACCCGTTCACCACACATGGCCAAGACGGCATCATCGATGAAGATGGCTACGTGATGAACGATGAGACCACTAAAGTCCTGATCAAGCAGGCTTTGTCTCATGCTGAAGCGGGTGCTGATGTGGTTGCACCATCGGATATGATGGACGGTCGTATTGGTAAAATCCGTGAAGCGTTAGAAGAAGCAGGTCATATTCATACCCAAATCATGGCTTATTCGGCGAAGTATGCATCTTGCTACTACGGCCCATTCCGTGATGCCGTCGGCAGTGCCTCGAACCTGAAAGGTGGTAACAAGAAGAACTATCAGATGGATCCTGCAAACAGCGATGAAGCAATTCACGAAGTGGCGATGGATCTTAATGAAGGTGCCGACATGGTGATGGTGAAGCCAGGCATGCCTTACCTAGACATCGTGCGCCGTGTGAAGCATGAACTGCAAGCGCCGACATTTGCTTATCAAGTGTCTGGTGAATACGCGATGCACAAAGCAGCAATTCAAAACGGTTGGCTGAAAGAGCGCGACACCGTTATGGAATCACTGCTGTGCTTTAAGCGTGCGGGTGCCGATGGCATTCTGACTTACTTCGCTAAAGATGTGGCTGAGTGGCTTGCAGAAGACAACGCACAAGCAGCAGAGCACCTAAAAGAAAAGTAGCGATCTAGCGTTGCTTAACTGATCACTAAAAGGGTTGGCCATTGTGCCAGCCCTTTCGTTTATGAGGATGAAATAAGATGTCAGTCATCGTACGTGAAGGCTCACTGGAAGAAGTGGTTTCGGTTGTGGAGCAGATCTCTGAGTTTGCGAAAAAAGAGAGTGTAGCTTCTCTTTCAGAGCGATTATCAGGGAAGAAGAACCTGATCTTAGTGGCAGAAGAGGCAGGAGTTCTGCTTGGTTTTAAGATCGGCTATGAATTGGATCAGCAGACTTTTTACAGTTGGTTTGGTGGTGTGTCACCACTCGCAAGAAACAAAGGGGTCGCACAGTCTCAGTTAGATGTTCAGGAGCTGTGGGCGCAGCAACAAGGCTATAAGCAGCTGAAAGTGAAATCTCGTAACCAGTTCCCTGCGATGTTACGCCTGCTATTGAGAAACGGTTATCAAATCGAAAAACTGGAAGAAAAAGAAGACATTAATGAAAATAGAATCCATTTTTTGAAGCAATTATCAGTGTTGTGAATCGTTTTTAGCAGCGAGATAAAACATGAAAATGAAATTAAATGAGATTTATTATCATTTACTGGTTGACTATTAAATGAGAATCATTATTATTAAACCTGTCTTAGGGAATGAGGAAATGTTCACAAGGATGTTAAGTACTCAAGTATCAACTTGGTTACCCAACAGAATTCTCGCGAACTTGTACTAAGTTCTTTTTGACACGACATTGCTCACATTGCTTCCAGTGTAATTTATAGCTTTTAGGTAAAGCTGTGGTATTCAATTTGAATGGCTTTACCGGTTTTTGCTAGGCGACATCTTCGGGTGTCGCTTTTTTTATATCTCTATTTCAACAAGATGCATATTTAGTGGCGCGTATTTTTATGAATAAAACGCCATCAGCATTCTTTTCCACAATGCAAGATCGAAAAAAGATCGTTGATCATATGTTCGATCTGTAATTTTATCCTTTATTTTCAGTTATTTATTTGTATTTTTTGCTTGGTTCACCTTAGTTCTCAACAGGGTGGATAAATAATATAAACAGAGTTATCCACAGAACGCTTGTGTCTAAGAACAAAAAATAGCAACAAATTGATTATAACGAACACAACCGAGTGAACGGATACGGATCGACAACGTGGAATCCAACCAACAGACGTGGCATTCTTAACAGATAATTTCTGTACTTACTGGATACACAAACATTATGGCTCGTATTCCTGATAATCCATTGATTCTGATCGATGGCTCTTCTTACCTATATCGCGCGTTCCATGCTTACCCTGGCACAATGAGCAATGGTGATATCCCAACCAATGCCGTTTACGGTGTAGTTAACATGCTGCGTAGCATGATGCGTCAATTTGCTTCTGATCGTATTGCGGTTATTTTTGATGCGAAAGGAAAGACGTTCCGTGATGACATGTACCCAGAGTACAAAGCAAACCGTCCACCCATGCCTGACGATCTTCGTTGCCAGATCGAACCTTTGCACAATGTGATTCGTGCGATGGGCTTGCCACTTATCTCTATTCCCGGCGTTGAAGCGGATGACGTGATCGGTACGCTTGCTTCTCAAGCTTCTGCGATGGGTATGCCTGTGCTTATTAGTACTGGTGATAAAGATATGGCGCAGCTGGTTGATGATAACGTTACTTTGATCAATACCATGACTAACGTGGTAATGGATCGTGAAGGCGTTATTGAGAAATTTGGTATCCCACCAGAGCTGATCATCGACTACCTTGCGCTGATGGGCGATAAAGTCGATAACATCCCAGGTGTTCCGGGTGTTGGTGATAAGACTGCGACAGCGTTACTGCAAGGTATCGGTAGCATCGAAAAGCTGTACCAAAATCTTGATGATATCGCGGCGCTTGGCTTCCGTGGTTCAAAGACCATGGCTAAAAAGCTGATTGATAATAAAGACAACGCTGAGATGTCTTACGAGCTTGCAACGATCAAACTGGATGTCGAGCTAGAAGAGACACCTGAGTCGCTTGTAAAAGCGCAACCAAACACGGATGAGCTGATTAAGCTATACGGTCAACTGGTCTTCAAATCTTGGCTGAATGAGCTACTTGAAGGTGGCAGCGGCGTGGTTGAGGCGGATGAAAAGTCGGGTGCAGTACGCAGCAGCACAGCATCAACTACTTCTACGGTAGAAATGAATACCTCTGCAGTGACGATTGATCGCAGCAACTACGAAACCATCTTAGATGAAGCCTCTTTTAATGCGTGGCTAGAGAAACTGAAAGCGTCAGAGGTGTTTGCCTTTGATACTGAAACAGACAGCTTGGACTACATGGTGGCGAACCTCGTTGGCCTGTCATTCGCGACTGAAGAAGGCGTTGCCGCTTACGTACCGGTTGCCCATGATTACCTAGATGCACCGCAGCAGTTGGATCGTGATTGGGTACTTGAACAGCTTAAGCCGATTCTTGAAGATGATGCACAAGCGAAAGTAGGTCAGAACCTGAAGTACGATATGAGTGTGCTAGCACGCTACGGTATCGAGATGAAAGGCATCAAACACGACACCATGTTGGCGTCTTACGTTTTCAATAGCGTAGGTGGCAAGCATGATATGGACAGCCTAGCGCTGCGTTTCCTTCAGCACAGCTGCATCTCATTTGAGCAAATCGCAGGTAAAGGTAAGAAACAGCTTACTTTCAACCAGATTGAGCTGGGTGAAGCGTCTCCATACGCAGCAGAAGATGCTGACGTGACACTACGTCTTCATAACCGTTTGATGGAAAACATTGAACAAGATGAAAAGCTAAAAGCCATCTATGAAGAAATCGAAGTGCCACTGATCCCTGTAATGTCTCGCATTGAACGTACCGGTGTATTCATCGATGACATGTTGCTGGGCGCTCAATCGCAAGAGATTGCGGTTCGTCTGGATGAGCTAGAACAGAAAGCCTACGAGATTGCTGAGCAAGAGTTCAACATGAACTCGCCAAAACAGCTGCAAGCGATCCTGTTTGAAAAAATGGGTCTGCCTGTTATCAAGAAAACGCCATCAGGTGCACCTTCAACCAACGAAGAAGTGCTGCAAGAGTTGGCTCTTGATTACCCGCTACCTAAGCTGATCATTGAGTATCGTGGCCTTGCGAAACTAAAGTCGACCTACACAGATAAACTACCGAAGATGATCAACGCTGAAACGGGTCGTGTTCATACGTCTTATCACCAAGCGGTGACAGCAACGGGTCGTTTGTCTTCAACAGATCCAAACCTACAGAACATCCCTATTCGTAATGAAGAAGGCCGTCGTATCCGCCAAGCATTTGTTGCACAACATGGCTGGAAGATTCTAGCGGTCGATTACTCTCAAATTGAATTGCGTATCATGGCGCACCTTTCGGGTGATAAAGCGCTTCTGGAAGCATTCCAACAAGGCAAAGATATCCACGCGGCAACGGCGGCTGAGATCATCGGCGTTAATATTGAGGATGTAACGACAGAACAACGTCGTCGTGCTAAAGCCGTTAACTTCGGTCTTATCTACGGTATGAGTGCCTTTGGCTTGGCTAAGCAACTGGGTATTCCTCGTGGTGAAGCACAACACTACATGGATACTTACTTCGAGCGTTACCCTGGCGTAATGCAGTATATGGAAGACACGCGCAGTGCAGCTTCAGAGCAAGGCTTCGTTGAAACCATTTACGGTCGTCGTCTGCACCTTCCTGAGATTCAATCTCGTAATGGCATGCGTCGTAAGGCTGCTGAACGTGCGGCGATCAATGCGCCAATGCAAGGCACAGCGGCAGACATCATTAAGAAAGCGATGTTGTTGGTGGACGAGTGGATTCAAGTGGAAGGCGATGGTCGTGTGAAACTGCTTATGCAGGTACACGATGAATTGGTGTTTGAAGTGGAAGAGTCATCTTTAGCCGAAATTGAAAGTAAAGTACAAGAATTGATGGAATCCGCTGCAGAGCTAGAAGTTCCGCTTGTCGCGGAAGCTGGCCACGGTGACAACTGGGATCAAGCCCACTAATCAGTTTTTGACCTTAATAAGTAAATTAGTATGAGCCAGTGCACAAACACTGGCTTTTTTTTGTCTCAAATAAAGTTAAGTCGTAATAAGAATTTAGGTGTTTTAATAAAACATTCATGAAAAAAAACTACAAAAATTGTTTTCATTTCTGAGCAATTGTTGTACATTAAATCTCGTAGGGTACAGAGGTAAGATGTTCTATCTTTCAGACCTTTTGTTTCACGTTATTGGATTAGGCTGATTCAGCCGCCCCAGTCAGTATTTGACTGGGGCGTTTTTTCTTGTGCGAAAGAAAAATATTTCCAACCTACCATTCCCCCGTAAAACCTCTCATTTTTAGTGCCTTTTATTACACTTTCTCAAGCACAGTGATAAACCCCTGATTTGCCTTAGTTCTGGAATTCGATCAGCTTTTGGTAATTTAAATCCGTCTCTAAGTCGATTGTTTTATCACTTGAAATAACTTTTATTTTACAAGTTATCGATAAAGGATTGATGGCTCACGCCTTATTTATCAGTGTATTGAGTCGGTGAATGCTCAATGTAATCCATGATTTTCTGTTGTTTCTCGGTGCTGTATTTCAGTGCTTCGGCGGTGATCTGGATGGATTGTGCCATCGAAGAGATATTGTTGGTCGCTTTTACCAAGGTTTGCTGCATGGGTTTGAGGATAAGCAGATAGATAGCGGTCAAAGCGATAATAATGACGGCGATAACGGCCGCCAGCGCAATGATGATCTTGGTCTGAATGTCATCCAACAGCACTTGGCTGGTTTGTTTAAAGGCGAGTCGAGATTGGTCTAAGGCCTGTGGCAGTTGATTGAGGGATGTCTTGGTGGAGCTCGCAAGCTTATTGATGCTTTCAACGGTTTGATTGAGGGCTTGTTGCTGGTCGTCGCTTAGATTGAGGTTGTTGACTATCGCCTGCAAAGATTGCGATATCACCTCAAGAGACTCACTCGCATCTTGGGCGTACTTTTCCATGCCATCTAGGTCTAATGTCATATCGACATTGATCAGTGGGGCTTGTTCTTGTTCTGCTTCAGAGGCAAACCCTGTCAGTGAGACCAATATAAGTGCAATGATGGCTAATGGTGTTTTCCACATGAGTATTCCTTTCTCATTGTTCTGATTATTTAGATGTGTCTTTTAGTATGGTTCACTTCTATTGGTTTTAGTGGCTAAATCCGATCTTTAACACTAAAAACTTAGGCTTAACTCACTCATTTTTGGGCAAAAAATACCCCACCTATATAAGGAGGGGCATTGATAAGGCTAAATCACGTGTTGTCAGTGAGTTAACCTATAGCGATAAGTAGGGAAATTACTCTGAGTCGTTGTGCTCTTCGTCCGCTAACTCATCAATGATTTGATCAGCAAGCGCTGGGGCAAACCACTCATCCATCTTGGCACGCAGTTGGTCGACGCCGATGCCCTTCATTGAAGAGAAGACATCAACCGCAACATCACCACCGAAAGATTTTGCATCGTTACGGATTTTCAATAGCTGTGCTTTACGCGCACCACTTTTCAGTTTGTCTGCTTTTGTTAACAAAACCTGTACTGGGATGCGGCTATCGATAGCCCAGTAGATCATTTGTTGGTCAAGGTCTTTCATTGGGTGACGGATATCCATCAATACCACTAAACCTTTCAGGCTTTCACGTCGTTGTAGGTATTCACCTAGTGACTTCTGCCATTTTTTCTTCATCTCAAGCGGTACTTGAGCAAAGCCATATCCAGGTAAATCGACGATATGACAACCGTCCGTTACCTTAAATAGGTTGATTAGCTGAGTTCGACCGGGTGTTTTACTGGTTTTCGCCAAGCTTTTTTGGTTTGTAACGCGATTTAGCGCGCTAGATTTACCAGCATTGGAGCGTCCTGCAAACGCAATTTCGATCCCTTCGTCTTCTGGTAAATGACGAATATCAGGTGCACTGGTAATGAAATGCGTGTTTTGATAATGAATTTTTACGCTCACTGTTAACTCCATCTCGACTTTGTGTAGTCGATTGATTACTTTTTTGTGAATTTGTGTAAAATAACCGTGCTCGGCATAAGGTCGCCTATTGTACCATGAGTGGCAACATAGAGTGGTACTGGAAGCTTGATAATTATAATGGAATGTCATGAAGAAATTAGCGCTAATTTTGAGTCTTTTAGCCAGCTGCTCAGTATGGGCTCAAGGTAGTATTGAAGCTGGTAAAGCCAAATCACAAACATGTGTTGCCTGCCACGGTGCTGACGGCAACAGTCTGATCACTCAGTACCCTAAGCTGGCTGGTCAACATGAGAAGTACCTAGAGAAGCAGTTAAAAGAGCTTAAGCTAGGTATGACAAGTGGTGGTAAGCAAGGTCGTTACGAACCTGTAATGGGTGCAATGGCGATGCCTTTATCTGAAGAAGATATGGCTGACCTAGCGGCATACTACGCATCTCTACCTATCTCTAGTAACTCTACTCCTGAAAATGTAGTAGATGAAGGTAAGGTTCTTTACACGGCGGGTAACGCAGAACGCGGCCTAACGGCGTGTATTGCTTGTCACGGTCCACGTGGTAACGGTACCGAACTTTCTGGTTTCCCTAAGATTTCTGGTCAACACGCAGATTACATCAAGGCTCAACTTGAAAAATTCCGCGATGGTAACCGTAATAACGACATGAATGCGATGATGCGTGATGTAGCTAAAAAGTTAACAGACGCAGAAATTGATACCTTATCGAAGTACGTTGGTGGTCTACACTAATTTGTCGGTTTCTTGCTCTTAGCTAGAGTGAAGAAATGTACGTTCGAGCGAGATTGAAGAGACGCCCCGATCAATTATGGTCGGGGCGTTTTCTTTTTGGCTAGTTTCTTTTGATTGGTACTAGTTATGAATCAATCGCTTATGTCTGATTTATCTATGTGTGATCAATTTGTGTTCGAAAGTGTGAACTCGCACTATTGTAGTCTTTTTGTAACACGGTAAAGTAACCGCCATCAGCTAGGAGCTGACTTAGATATGGATGATCATCTAGTCTAACGGTATAGACAGAAACGGATCAGGCTAGGACAGCCCAGCAACAAGGTGTTAGAAAAGGATAGCCAAAACTCATCAGGACGATGAACAAAAAACAAATTTGGCATGGAAAGCACCAATAACAAATGGAGATTTGTGTACCAAGTTGAGTATGCAAATTTTGGCCGATATAGGCAGATTTAGAGAGCGATAGGTTTTCCTATCGCTTTTTTTATTGATTTGATGAAAAAACACCCAATACCTCTCCACTATAAACGCAGTTTCTGGTATGTTTCGCATCCCTGTTTAAGGATGTGCTATGTATACTTGTCCCTTATGCCATCACCAAGGCGTGAATCACTATTTTGAAGACAAACGCAGAGCCTATCTGCAGTGTCAGCAATGTGAACTGGTATTTGTTAAACCTGAACAAAGGTTAGAAGCAAAAGAAGAAAAAGCACACTATGATCTCCATGAGAACGATCCTAGTGATGCAGGCTATCGCCGTTTTTTATCTCGCATCGCGGATCCACTAACAGACAAAATTTCATCTAACTCACAAGGGTTGGATTTTGGTTGTGGCCCAGGCCCTACGCTATCTATCATGTTAGAAGAAGCCGGACACACCATGGAGTTGTACGATATCTATTACCACCCAGAGACTTCTGTGTTGGAAAAAACGTACGATTTTATGACTGCCACGGAGGTGATTGAACATCTTTATCACCCAGACAAAGTGTGGCAGCAATGGTTGAATTTAGTTAAACCCAAAGGCTGGATTGGTCTTATGACTAAGCTAGTAATAGACGTAGATGCGTTTGCTGGTTGGCACTACAAGAATGACCCGACTCATGTTGTCTTCTTTAGTCGTCAAACATTCCAGTTTTTGGCAGAGCGGGATAAGCTCGAACTAGAATTTTTTGGAAATGATGTAATTTTACTGAGGAAAGTGCAGTAATGGCTCGTAGTAAAAAATCAAGAAAGCCGGGAGCTCTTGGCGCTCCGGAACCTATGGTTACTCGTAACCGTAGCGAATCTGATGTTGAAGGTCGTGAACGTAAGCGTGTTAAAAAGCGCAAAGGCCTAAAATCTGGCAGCCGTCACTCAGATGGTAGCGAAGCAAAACAGCGTAAAGCTGCACAAGCTCGCGACCCTCGTTTAGGCAGCAAGAAAAAAATCCCGCTGATTATTGAACCAGCGAAGAAGCCAACGAAACAAGAGCGTAAGCTATCTAACGAGCAAGAGTTAGAGATGCTTGAGAACGATGCTCAACTGAACACGCTGCTAGACCGCCTTGAAAATGGTGAAAACCTAGGTGCAGGTCTACAGAAGTTCGTTGACGAGAAGCTTGATCGTATCGAACACCTAATGGGTCGCTTAGGTCTGTTAGAGCCAGAAGAAGACGAAGAAGAGATCTTCGAAGAAGCACCAGTTGCCTCTAAGAAGAAAGCAAGCTCTGACGAAGACTTGTTATCTCAATTCGAAGACTTCGACTTAGACAGCTTTAAAGGTTAATAGCCAATGAACGTAACCTTATTAGCAATTGCTGGTGGAATTATCATTCTCGGCTTGGGCTCTTACGCAGGTTACCTTCTACTTCAAGTGAAGAAGCAGACGGAGTTGCAAAAGCAGCATCAAGCACTAGCCATTGAAAAACGTAACGCGACGATTTATGACAACGTAAATACTTTGTGTTTAGCGGGCATTCAAGGGCAGTGTGATTTACCTGAGATCAGTATCCGAGTGTGTATCATCATGGATAATGTTCAGGGCGATGAGCGTGTCGATTTAGATTCTGAATATCCTGCTCTTTCTGAGCTGTACCACATCGTTAAAGATATGGCGCGCGGAGAGGAAAGACAGGAACTGACGAAGAAAGAACGCATGCAGCAGAATCTCACACGCCATAAGGCCGAGACTCGCTTGAACGATGCGGTTATCGAAGATTTGAAAAGGTTGCAGGAGAAGGTTAAACCTCTCAATAACCAAATCAATATTCAGATGATCTAGTCGCTAAGACTATTAATATAGAGGCTCGTTTAATACACGGTGTATTTAAGATTCATTATCTTTAATCCCGAGTGCTGAATGAGCCTTCTTACCTCTTGCACCCCTGTATTTCGGTGCATTGTTAGTGATCAAGCTAGCAGTTCTGAGTTTTTATCTGAAAAAAAGATTTTGTCTTGAAACGACCTTACAAGTCGTGTGGCAAAATAACCCGTCTATATTTTAATGTATGTAAAATGATTTGAGAGACCTTAGGTTCTCGCGGATCTAAATTGGAAGTACCGCTATGTCGAGCAAGCCAGTAACAACGAATCAGCAAATCGTTTGGGATCAAGAGATCTTAAACAAGTACAACTATTCGGGACCTCGTTACACCTCATACCCAACTGCGTTGGAGTTTCATGAAGCGTTTACCGTCGCTGATTACGACATGGCGTGTACGCAATACCCAGAGCGTCCACTCTCTCTTTACGTGCATATCCCGTTCTGCCATAAGCTTTGTTACTACTGTGGTTGTAATAAGGTGATTACTCGTCACTCGCACAAAGCGGATGAGTATCTTGATGTGATTGAGCATGAAATCCGCCAACGTGCGTCTCTGCTTAATGGTCGCGAAGTGACTCAACTGCACTTCGGTGGCGGCACACCAACCTTCTTGAGCAAGACTCAAATCACTCGTTTGATGATGATTCTGCGTGATGAGTTTAACTTCACGGCGGATGCTGAAATCAGTATCGAAGTAGACCCTCGTGAAATTGAGCTAGATGTGCTCGATCACCTACGTAACGAAGGCTTTAACCGTCTGAGTATCGGTGTTCAAGACTTCAATAAAGAAGTACAGAAGCTGGTTAACCGTGAGCAAGATGAAGAGTTCATTATTGCGATGGTTCAACGTGCTAAAGAGCTAGGCTTCCGTTCAACTAACTTAGATTTGATCTACGGCCTGCCAAAGCAGACTCAAGCGCTATTCGCTGAAACACTGAAGCAAGTGCTTGAGATGAAGCCGGGTCGTCTATCGGTATTTAACTATGCGCACATGCCACAACTGTTTGCGGCGCAGCGTAAGATTAAAGATGAAGACTTGCCGGAAGCAAAAGAGAAAATGGCTATCCTGCAAGATACTATCGAGACTCTAACGGGTGCGGGTTACCAGTTCATCGGTATGGACCACTTCGCATTACCTGAAGACGAGCTCGCGGTTGCGCAGCGTGAAGGTATTCTGCATCGTAACTTCCAAGGCTACACGACCCAAGGTGAAGCTGACCTAATTGGTTTTGGTGTTTCTGCTATCTCTATGGTGGGTGATGCTTACGCACAAAACCAAAAAGAGCTGAAGAAATACTACGCTCAGGTCAACGACCTGCGCCACGCACTTTGGAAAGGTGTGGCACTCGATAGCGATGACCTTCTACGTCGTGAAGTGATCAAGCAGCTTATCTGTAACTTTAAGCTTGATAAGACCATGATCGAGTCTGAGTTCTCGGTTAACTTTAATCGTTACTTCAAGGAAGACTTAGAGCTTCTACAAACCTTCATTAATGATGAGTTGGTTGAAGTCGACGACAAAGAGATTCGCGTGACTCTGCGTGGCCGTTTGTTGATCCGTAACATCTGTATGTGTTTCGACAAATACCTACGCGCTAAGGCTCGCCAACAGCAATTCTCTCGCGTTATCTAATCGCTCGATTGAGAATAGAGACATAAAAAATGCCAGCATCATGCTGGCATTTTTGTATCTGTGGTTTGTTCACTCGAGCCCGTCAGCTTTCTTTAACTGATGCTCTCTTTAGCCTCGGTGTTCTGTTTGATTTTGGCACTCTGTTGAGCATTGCTTAGATCGGTTGGCCATTGGTCAAAAGGCACTGGACGACTGTATAAGAACCCTTGTGCTTGTGGGCATTGCAGCTGCTTAAGTAGGTCTGCTTGCTGCTGAGTTTCAACGCCTTCGGCGACTAAGCTGACCTTGAAGCCTTTGGTAATGTTGACGATGGCTGCAACAATCGAGCTGTCTAGATTCTCTTTGTCTAGCTTACTGACAAAGCTGCGATCAATCTTCAGGCAATCAAATGGCAGCTTGTGCAGGTAGGCCAGTGACGAATAACCAGTACCGAAATCATCAATGGCAATTGAGATTCCCAATGCTTTGAGAGTCAGCATGTTGTCGATGATGGTTGGGTCATTATCGATGATGCGTGACTCAGTGATTTCTAGCGTAAGGTTTTTGGCCGGTAGTTTGGTATCATTTAGCGTGTTTTTCACTAAACTAATAAACCCACTTTCACTTAGCTGATCGACAGATAAGTTAACGTGAATCGAGAAGTCTTCGCTCCATTTTCCTGACTCAATCGCAATTGCAGTATCTCGACAAGATTTGTGCAGGATCTGCTTACCAATGTCGTAGATAAGTCCGGTTTCTTCTGCCAGTGGTATGAATTCCAGTGGTGAGATAATACCTTCGTCGGTGACCCAGCGAGCCAAAGCTTCAGCGCCTATCGTGGTACCTGATTCTAGATCGATGATTGGCTGATAAAAGGCTTCAAATTGCTGCAGCTCAATCGCTTTGTTCAATCGAGCCAACATTTTAGTGCGGTGTCGAGAGGCATTACCCATCTCAGGGCTGTAGATGCTGACGCGTGTTTTATCTTGTTTGGCATTGCTGAGTGCAATGCTGCTGTTACGAAGCCACGATGTAATATCTTGATCGTTTGATACATGCACAACACCAATCGAAACCTTGACCACGACACTTTCAGATTCCATCGCGAACGGAGAAGCAAAGGTCTGAACCAAACGGTTAGCAAGCAGTTGAACGTCTTCCTCTTGGGTGATGTTGGGTGCGTATATCGCGAACTCATCCCCGCCCGTGCGTGCCAATAGGTAATCCGATGGTAACGTGCCTCTTAAGCGAGCGGCAGAGATGATAAGCAGCTGGTCGCCATTGTAGTGACCTAGGCTGTCATTAATATCTCGGAAGCGATCGATACCAACCAAGTACAGCGTGCCTTTTTCGGTTGCTGCATTTTTCTGTGCTGCATCGATAAAGCCTTCTCGGCTGTAGAGTTTGGTCAGCGAGTCATAGGTCAGTTGTGACTGTAACTGCTGGAATGACGCTTTCAGGTTGTTGGCCATTTCGTTGAATGCCTCTACCAACATACTGGTTTCGTAGATATTGCCCGATTTCGGCATACTGCTGTCCCAATCCCCTTTGGCAAGGCGTTTTGCGGCATCTGCGGTGGAGGTGATGGGTTGGGTCACACGATTAAAAGCAATTAATCCTGCGATAATCCCAATGCAGCTAAGTGCGAGCCCGAGCAGCCAGCTGTCTCTTTGGTTTTCTGGCAATTCACCGAGTAGATTACTTTCTGGAATCGACATACCAATAAACCAAGTGAGGCCATGTTTATCCTCATAAGGTGTGATTTGGTTAAAGTATTGCTCGCCATCCAATGTGAACCTGAAGCGTTGTACGCCCATGTCGTCAATCAAATGCAGTTGTTCAACATAATTAGCGCTCTCTCGTATTACTGGGTTGGCACTTTCTGTCGCTAATAAGCGTTGGCCTTTATGTGTTTTACCCGTGCCCCATGAAACTACACTGCCGCCACCGGAGTGTGCGACTAAGCGTTGTTGCTGGTCGATGATGTAGACAGAAGCATCGGTCTTGTCTTTTAGGTTCTTCAGGAATGCGTTAAAGGTATTGATCTTGATGTCGCTGACGATGACGGCTTTAAATTCGTTGTCGGAATAGATAGGGGCGAGGGCAGAAAGAGTAATTTCTTGGCGTTCATCCGCATTGGCGTAAATTGGCGACCATACTGCTTTTTTCTCATTAACAACCGGTGTGTACCAAGGGCGGACTCTCGGATCGTATCCTGAAATGACCGAGCGAATGTCTTCGCTAATCTTGCTACCACGGTAGATGACGAGCTGATCTTGGGTTCGTTCATCTTGCACCATCAAGGTGTAGCCGTTGTTGGCCTCTTTACGAAAACCGACATAGTTACCATCTTCAGAGCCAAAGCCGATCACATCCAGCTGCGGCACGGCAGTGAAATGGTCGGAAAACTTATAAAGGATGTAATCTTGAACCTTACTAAGATTACCGGGCTGATAGAGCTTGTGGTAACCAATGTTGTGGCTGAGGGAGAGGTTCGCGTGAAATGGTTTTTCTAAAAAATCGGAAAGGCTTTGATGAACGTTGTCAGTGAGTGATGCTAGCTGACGTGCGCTAATATCACTCACCATCTCTTTGTAGCTTTGCTTTTGAGTGAAAACCATTACGCCCATAGTGAACAGAAATATCATCACGAATGGCAGAACCACTGCGGTTCTTAATGTAATTTGGGTTTTCAAAGACATCTTTAGCTACAACTTTGGTGAATAGTGTACTGTAATTGTACCGACACTATTCAAACCAAGCGACACTTTTTTGGTTAAAAAGTAGCTGCATCGAGAGTCATATAATGCCTAGTACAGTTCTTTAAGCTTACGAGTTAGGGTGTTTCGTCCCCATCCCAAAACCTTCGCTGCATCCTGTTTATGACCATTAGTATGGTTGAGTGCAGCCTCTAGCAGTATACGTTCAAACTCTGGCAGAGCATAAGTCAGCAGCTCCTTTTCTCCTGAATCAAGCGCACATTTTGCCCAATTCGCAAGCAGTTGTTGCCAGTTATCTCCAGTGCCGGAAGTGGTTACTACTTTCTCTTCCAATAGCTCAGGCGGTAAGTCCGAAGGAAGAATTTCACTGCCGCTCGCCATTACGGTCAACCAACGACAAATGTTCTCAAGCTGACGCACGTTACCCGGCCAATTGAGCTGGTTTAGCTTCATGATAGTTTCAGGGTGCAGTGTTTTCACTTCAACACCGAGTTCTTCTGCTGCTGATGCTAAGAAGTGATGAGTTAGCTTTTCAATGTCTTGTTTACGTTCGCGCAGTGCAGGTATGTGAATTCGGATTACATTGAGTCGGTGGAACAAATCCTCACGGAAATCGCCTTCATGCACCAATCGTTCAAGATCTTGGTGGGTTGCCGCCACGATACGTACATCAACCTTCACCGCAGAATGACCACCGACACGATAAAACTGTCCATCAGAAAGCACACGCAACAGACGGGTCTGAATATCGAGTGGCATGTCACCGATCTCATCAAGAAATAGTGTGCCACCATTGGCCTGTTCGAAGCGTCCTTGGCGAACACTGTTGGCTCCGGTAAAGGCACCTTTCTCGTGGCCAAATAGCTCTGATTCAATCAGGTCTTTGGGAATTGCTGCCATGTTGAGGGCGATAAAGGGTTTCTTTGCTCTTGGGCTATGGCGGTGTAAGGCATGAGCTACTAACTCTTTACCAGTACCAGATTCACCGTTAATCAGTACTGATATTGATGAGCGAGATAAGCGACCAATAGCGCGGAAAACTTCCTGCATCGCCGGAGCTTCACCAATGATTTCAGGCGCGTTGGTCTCTTCAGTGACTTCGCTGGCTTGTTCGCGCTTCTGTTCTTGGCTGTGTGCGATCGCTCGCTCTACTAGAGTGAGTGTCTCATCGATGTCAAACGGCTTTGGTAGGTATTCGAAGGCACCTTTTTGATACGCATTTACTGCAGCATCAAGATCGGAGTGCGCGGTCATGATGATCACTGGCAGATCGGGAGAACGTTGATGCACTTGATGCAACAGCTCAATCCCGTCGATACCAGGCATGCGAATATCAGACACTAATACGTCTGGCGTTTCGCGCTCAAGAGCAAGCAACACGCTCTCTGCATCAGCAAATGTTTCGCACTTTATATCCGCAGATGAAAGTGTTTTTTCTACTACCCAGCGGATAGAGCTGTCGTCATCGACGACCCAAACGTATCCCTTACTCATAATTCAATTCCTTTGCAGCCAAATCTATTGTGATAATCATTGTTGTTTTTATTGTTCGGTATTCTTCGTTGCCATGAAGCTCATTTTTTCATCGAGAAGTGTCGCTTCGTTTATATCGGCAAATAAATCGTGAATGTGGTGTTACCTGGCCAGCTCTCAACATCAATTTTTCCGTTGTGCTGATCGATCAGGTTTTGAGATATCGATAACCCTAAGCCTGTGCCACCCTCTCGACCGCTGACCATTGGGTAAAAAAGCGTGTCTTTTAATTCGTCGGGGATACCCGGGCCGTTATCGCTGATCTCAATTCGAGCAGCGAGTTTGTGTCGCTGCCCATGAATGTTTGCTTGATGCACCGTTCTGGTGCGGATGGTGATTTTCCCAGATTCCTGAGTCTTTAGAATCTGCGCCGCATTACTCACGATATTGAGCATGGCTTGTTCAACTTGCGCAGAGTCCATCAAAATCGCAGGTAAGCTTGGATCGTAATCTCGCTCGATAGCGAGCGTCGAACCCGATTCGAGTTCAACCAGCTGCCTTACTTTTTCGAGTATCTGGTGAAGGTTCTCTTCTGATTTGGTTCCTGGCTTTTGTGGGCCAAGCAGGCGATCGACTAAAGCGCGTAAGCGGTCGGCTTGCTCAATAATGATCTGGGTGTACTCATTCAGAGACTGATCAGGGAGCATCTTTCCAAGCAGCTGCGCAGCACCTCTTAAACCACCCAATGGGTTCTTAATTTCATGAGCTAATCCACGTACTAGCAACTTAGCCGCTTGCTGTTGTGCATGTTGGTTAAGCTCTTGGCTGAGTCGTCTTTGCTGGTCTATCTTGCGCATTTCAACTAATAGCAGCGTCTCACGTTGCCACGAGATTGGGCTAACCGTTACTTCAAGCATCAGAGGGCGGTTATCAACAACGAAGGTCACATCGCTATCGGTAATGCTTTGGCCACTTTGTAGTGGTTGGGTCAGCAGTGCCAAGTCAAGAGAGGCGTGTTGGATAAGCTGACTCAGTGGATGATCAACAATGCGTCGCGCACTCTGTGAAAAGAGTTGTTCAGCCGCCGGATTGGCGTATCGCACATAGAGTTGCTCATCGAGCATTAATGTCGAAGTCACCATATTGTCGAGAATGGCGCTGGAAAGATGATGTGTATCTATGCTGTCGCTTTTGGCTGATCGATTCACTATTTCGTCCTTGAACTGGTGTTTTTCTCACTGCACCAAATTGGTGCGTAGCTAAGTTCAAGTATGGCGCATATCAACCAGAAGCTAAAGATAATTCATTAGAGTTGCTGAAAGCTGCTTCGATTAGGTGAAAAGTAGAGGTAATTCAGTCTCTTTTAACACATTGGCCTACTTGAGCGTCGCTCGATGTAAATACACGGTGACTGGACTAGTAGATGCAATAAGCTTGCCGCTTCTATGTGCTTGAATTGCAATGGTGTGAGTACCTCGATCGATACCTTTTAATTCCCAGTTAGCTTGGGTTTGAGGAGCCCCGTAACGACGGCCATCAAGCATCAATTGCAGCTGCTCTCCAATACCGAGTTTGCGGTTAAGCTCGATTTGTATTGGGATTAAGCCACGGTTGCTACGGATGGTTTGATCATGAACGGGTGTCAGCATGGTGAGTGTTAACTGAGCCGGGATCTCGCGCTCTTTGGTTTCGGTTTGTGGCTGATCTTGAGCGGGCGTTGCTGTTGAAGCTGCAGCGTCAACGGGAGTCGAGGCCTCAAATTTCGGGGCGGGTGCTGATGCTTGTACATCAGGCAGGCGAAGAGACTTAGCGCTTTGATCGGTCGGGGTGTCACTAAAGTGGAGTACGCCATCCTCATCGACCCAGGTATACACAGTTTGAGCAGAGCACGAGAACGCGACTGTTAACCCGATTAGGAACAGTATGTTTTTCATATCTTTAGCCTCTTTCCACCGTTAGATGGTTTCACGTTTGGCATTGGTTTTATTGGTTTTGATTTTGTTGTATTTAGCGCGACAGCCTCTGAGGGCTTTTGGTTAAGATATGGTACGAGGAGGGGAGCATCGAGAGAATATAAAAAAGGCCCGCCTGCGAGGCGAGCCTAATATTTAGTTGGCGATTCTTACAAGGTTGCAGTAAGAAATGGCTTATCTCTACCAGAGATTAAACTGAGTAGTACAGTTCAAACTCAAGTGGGTGTGTAGCCATGTTCACGCGTTGTACGTCGTCAGATTTCAGAGCGATGTAAGAATCGATGAAGTCGTCAGAGAATACGCCGCCAGCTGTTAGGAACTCACGGTCTTCGCTAAGCGCTGCTAGAGCTTCTTGTAGAGATTCTGCAACTGTTGGGATTTCAGCTGCTTCTTCTGCAGGAAGGTCGTATAGATCTTTATCCATAGCTTCGCCTGGGTGAATTTTGTTCTTGATGCCGTCAAGGCCAGCCATAAGCATTGCTGAGTAGCATAGGTATGGGTTAGCTGCTGGGTCACCAAAACGTAGCTCGATACGACGTGCTTTAGGGCTTGGTACTACTGGGATACGGATAGAAGCAGAACGGTTACGTGCTGAGTAAGCAAGCATTACAGGTGCTTCGAAACCAGGTACAAGACGCTTGTACGAGTTAGTTGATGGGTTAGCAAACGCGTTGATTGCACGAGCGTGCTTGATTACACCACCGATGTAGTAAAGAGCCATTTCAGATAGGCCGCCGTACTTATCACCAGCAAACAGGTTAACGCCGTCTTTTGCTAGAGATTGGTGAACGTGCATACCAGAACCGTTATCACCAACTAGTGGCTTAGGCATGAATGTCGCTGTTTTACCAAATGCGTGAGCAACGTTGTGTACAACGTACTTGTAGATTTGAGTTTCATCAGCTTTCGCTGTTAGCGTGTTGAAGCGAGTAGCGATTTCGTTTTGACCCGCAGTTGCTACTTCGTGGTGGTGAGCTTCAACTACTAGGCCCATCTCTTCCATTACTAGACACATTGCTGAACGGATGTCTTGAGATGAATCTACAGGAGCTACTGGGAAGTAACCGCCTTTAACGCCAGGACGGTGACCTTTGTTACCGCCTTCGAAGTCAGTACCTGTGTTCCAAGCTGCTTCTACGTCGTCGATCTTGAAGAAAGAACCAGACATGTCGTTTGAGAACTTAACGTCATCAAATAGGAAGAACTCTGGCTCTGGACCAACTAGAACTGTGTCTGCGATACCTGTAGAACGTAGGTACTCTTCAGAACGTTTAGCGATAGAGCGTGGGTCACGGTCGTAGCCTTGCATTGTTGCAGGCTCAAGAATGTCACAACGGATGTTTAGTGTTGCGTCTTCTGTGAATGGGTCCAGTACAGCAGATGCTGCGTCTGGCATCATTACCATGTCAGATTCGTTAATGCCTTTCCAACCAGCTACTGAAGAGCCGTCAAACATTTTGCCTTCTTCGAAGAAGTCTGCATCAACTTGGTGAGAAGGAATAGAGATATGCTGCTCTTTACCTTTTGTATCAGTAAAACGTAAGTCGATAAATTTAACTTCGTTCTCTTGGATCAGGGATAGTACATTTTCTACTGACATCTTGGATAACCTCCAGTGTTATTAATTCGGTATTAGCTCGATTCGGTTGAAACTAGCATTGATTAATGTCTATAAGTGCATTAATCGATGCTGATTTATCTATAGCCAAAAACGTGCCAAAAAAATTATTCCATTAATTTCAATAATTTAACTGTTTTTAAGTTTTGCTTAATCTACTTTTTGCACCAAAATGATCTCTAGTTGCACTTTATTGGTGCAAGCATGTGTCTGTGCACCAATATGAGACAATAAGCGAACACCATTCAGCAATGAATTGCCTAAGTTGTCAATCCACTTTTGTCATTTTGCCGGAGATTTGGCTTGTGACTCGCGCGTGATGCTTTTTTAGAATCCTACGAATCGGGCTACTCAACACTGTACTGAATCAAAGTTAAGAGGATATGAATCGCTAACTAAGAAAAAAGCCTTGGTTCAGATCACATATTTCTGGGTTTTTGTCTAGAATCTGGTATATTATTGACCGTTTTTTAAATCAAGCTAGCGGTTATTATCCAAACTTTTGAGATAAGTGACGGCTACTTTTATGAGTGAATCGAGAATCCATGTCTACTCCACAGATTGATAAGTTAAGAAATATCGCGATCATCGCGCACGTTGACCACGGTAAAACGACTTTGGTTGATAAACTGCTACAACAGTCAGGCACTCTTGAGTCTCGTGGTGAAGCTGAAGAGCGTGTCATGGATTCGAATGACATCGAAAAAGAGCGTGGCATTACCATTCTTGCTAAGAACACAGCAATCAACTGGAATGATTACCGCATCAACATCGTAGATACTCCGGGACACGCGGACTTCGGTGGTGAAGTTGAGCGTATCATGTCTATGGTTGACTCTGTTCTGCTTATCGTTGACGCAGTTGACGGCCCAATGCCTCAAACTCGTTTCGTAACGCAAAAAGCATTCGCACACGGTCTTAAGCCAATCGTTGTAATCAACAAGATTGACCGCCCAGGCGCTCGTCCTGATTGGGTTATGGATCAAGTATTCGACCTTTTCGACAACCTAGGTGCTACTGATGAGCAACTAGACTTCACAGTTGTTTACGCTTCAGCTCTAAACGGTTGGGCAACAATGGAAGAAGGCGAAACTGGTACAGACATGGAACCATTGTTCCAAGCTGTTGTTGATACAGTAGACGCGCCTGCAGTTGACCTTGACGGTCCTCTACAAATGCAAATTTCGCAACTTGATTACAGCTCTTACGTAGGTGTTATCGGTGTTGCTCGTGTTACACGTGGTTCTGTTAAGCCAAACCAACAAGTAACTATCGTTGGTTCTGACGGTAAGAAGCGTAACGGTAAAGTAGGTACAGTTCTTGGTTACCTAGGTCTTGACCGTCACGAAGTTGAGCAAGCTAACGCTGGCGACATCATTGCAATCACTGGTCTTGGTGAGCTGAAGATTTCAGACACTATCTGTGACCAAAACAATGTTGAAGCAATGACTCCGCTTTCTGTTGACGAACCAACAGTAACAATGACGTTCCAAGTAAACACTTCTCCGTTCGCGGGTAAAGAAGGTAAGTTCGTTACTTCACGTAACATCCTTGAGCGTCTAGAAAAAGAACTAGTACACAACGTTGCACTACGTGTTGAAGAAACTGATAACCCAGATCGCTTCCGTGTTTCAGGTCGTGGTGAACTTCACCTGTCTATCCTGATCGAAAACATGCGTCGTGAAGGCTTCGAGCTAGCTGTATCTCGTCCAGAAGTTATCATTAAGAAAGACGAAGATGGCAACCTAACTGAACCGTTCGAAACTGTGACTATCGACGTGCTTGAAGAGCACCAAGGTGGCATCATGGAAAACATCGGTCTACGTAAAGGTGAGCTAACTGATATGTCTCCAGATGGCAAAGGCCGTGTTCGCATGGACTTCATGATGCCTTCTCGTGGTCTTATCGGTTTCCAAACTGAGTTCCTAACTCTAACGTCTGGTTCTGGTCTTCTTTACCACTCATTTGATCACTACGGTCCTCACAAAGGCGGCGTAATCGGTCAACGTAACAACGGTGTTCTAATCTCGAACGCAACTGGTAAAGCTCTGACTTACGCACTATTCAACCTACAAGAACGTGGTCGTCTATTTGCTGAGCACGCGGATGAAGTATACGAAGGTCAAATCATCGGTATTCACAACCGTTCAAACGACCTGACAGTAAACTGTCTGAAAGGTAAGCAGCTAACGAACGTTCGTGCATCTGGTACTGATGAAGCACAGGTTCTTTCGCCACCTATCCGTCACACTCTAGAGCAAGCTCTTGAGTTCATCGACGAAGACGAACTAGTAGAAGTAACGCCAGAAAGCATTCGTATCCGTAAGAAGCTTCTTACTGAAAACGAACGTAAGCGCGCAGCACGTCCAGCTAAGGCTTAATTGCCAGCTGACTAGCTTCTAGCTAAGTAAATAAGAAAGCCCTGAGTAGCCAAGCTGCTCAGGGCTTTTGTTTTATATGGTATTAGGATAGATACGGGTAAACGAGATGCGATATTCGAAGAGCGTTTTTAGACCGGAAGTAACTAGGTACTAAGAAGATGAGTATCTTCTATACTCGTTGTCTTTTATCCATTTCTACTAACCGAATCGTCATTCCAGAATTGAGGAACGAAATATCTGGAATCTAGCTTTTGACCCCTAGGTGACTTTCAACGAATTGCACTCGCTCTGCTACCGACATAAACGGCACTTCAACCACCTCATAACCTAGCTTTTGATAGACTCTGATTAGCGCGTGGTGAATCTCTAATGCTTCTTCAAAGGGGTAAGGGCGCACTTCATCTTGCACATAGATAGAAGCTTCTGGGCGGCAGAACAAGACTTGTGAGTGATAACCTTGGCTTGCTTCTCGGTAAGTCGTATCTATATCTAGTTTAGCCTGAGCCAAATAGCCACAAATGTCCGGAATAGCGCGATCGAGAAACGCGATAGGGTGCTGCCTCGCTTGCTCTTTCTGCTCGCTCATTACACCTAAACATAGCTCAGCAAAGCCGGGAAGGTCTACCCAAGGTAAGATACCGTCTTCAAGTTGACTTTGTTGCTCTATTAATTGGCGAGAGGACTCTGCGAAGGTTGGGTAGCCCGCATCTCCCAAGGCACTAATTAGTGTAGTCTTTCCGGCGCCAGGGCCGCCAGTAATAATGATTGGGTTCATACGGGCTGTCTAATGAGTTTCTACTGATGTTATTTCTGGTTCAGTTGAGCTAGGAATTTATCCGATTCTTCGATAGCAGCATTCATCTGCTTAATCGCGTAGGCGATGTCTTTTTCTAAGCTCATGAACTCGCCTTGCAGTGAACCAACCGCGCTCGCATTGAGGTTATGCTTTAAGTAAAGCGTGTTGTCTCGAAGGGTATTGAGTACCGGATCCATTTTCTTCTCAGCACGCTTCATAGCTGACAACATGGTCTTGTAAGAGGATTGAGTCTCGCGCAGCTTTTGCTCGCTTGAGCGACGCAGTGAGTCACTGGTGTAGAGGTCTAACTCTCCCTGCCACTCTTCAAATAGTGCATCCGACACATCTTCAATTGCAGCAATACGATCACTGACATTTTGAGCGGCTTTTTCGCTGTCTTGGTATTTGTCGTTGATTTGGTTGTACATGTCTTCTAGGTCGCCACCACTGAAGTTAGTTAGGCTACTAAGTGCTTCAAGTGCGCTGGTAAACTCTTCCTGAGCATCCTGCTGTGACTCTTTCGCGTCTTCTACTCTGTCGACCATAATGTCACGTTTGTGGTAACCCACTTGCTCCATTGCGGAGTAATAAGCTGATTGGCATCCAGTAAGAGTAAAAATAGAGAGGACTATAACTATTAAATAAGGCATCCTAGTTTCCTATAGTTAAGTGACGGAATATTAATTAGGACTATGAACGAGTTACAAGGGAGTTACAAGTTGAAGATAAAAAAGGTCGGCACACTCAGCATTCATTTTTCTCGCTATCTTTTGGCGCGAATGACGCACGATAGAGTCAACGTGAATGCGGGTTACTTGGCGTATATTACTTTGCTCTCAATCGTACCGATGTTGACGGTTCTGCTCTCTATCTTATCGTCATTCTCTATCTTTGCTGATGTCGGTATCGTGATTCAAAACTTCGTCATTACCAACTTTGTTCCAGCGTCAGGGGATGCGGTGCACGGTGCCTTGCTCGAGTTTGTGGCTAACACGGGTAAGATGACGGCGGTCGGTAGTGTGTTCTTATTTATCGCGGCACTGATGCTGATCTCGAATATCGATAAGAACCTCAACTACATCTGGCGTGTTAATGAGAAGCGACGTGCGGTGTTGTCCTTCTCTATGTACTGGATGGTGCTAACACTTGGGCCGATCTTGGTTGGGGCGAGCATCGCTGCCACATCGTATGTGACATCGCTCAGTCTGCTACAAAATGAAGTGGTCTCTGGCGCCTTTAATACCGTGATTCGCAAACTGCCTTTGATTCTCTCTTTCTTTGCGTTCTTCGGTTTGTACCTGTTGGTTCCCAACAAAAAGATACATTTTTCTCACGCAGCGGCAGGCTCTCTGGTTGCGGCTCTGTTGTTCGAACTCAGTAAGAAAGGCTTTGCGGCCTACATTACTCAATTCCCTTCTTATCAGCTGATCTATGGCGCTTTGGCGGCGATTCCGATTCTTTTTGTCTGGGTGTATTTGTGTTGGCTGATCGTACTGGTTGGTGCTGAGGTGACGGCGGCGCTCGGTGAGCACGAACAGTGGAGTGACACGCAAGAAATGGTACACTCTTCGGATAACGACAAAATCACAGAGCAAGGAAACAACAGTGATAGCACTGATCCAGAGAGTAAGTGAAGCTGCCGTCCGTGTTGATGGCGAAGTAGTTGGTGAGATTGAACAAGGCTTATTAGTTCTGTTAGGCGTAGAAAAAGGTGACGACGAAGCCAAAGCCAAACGTTTGATGGAACGAGTGACTACTTATCGTGTCTTTGGAGATGAAGACGATAAAATGAACCTCAACGTGAAGCAGGTAGAAGGCAAGGTATTAGTGGTATCTCAATTCACTCTGCCAGCTGATACCAAGAAAGGCACACGAGCAGGCTTTTCTCGCGGTGCTCACCCAGAAGATGCTGAACGTCTTTACAACTATTTCTCTGACCAATGTGAATCAGTGTTGCCAACGGAACGTGGCCGATTCGCAGCCGACATGAAAGTGTCATTGGTCAATGATGGCCCAGTAACATTCTGGCTGCAGGTTTAGGCTTAAAGGAATAAGCATGTTTAAACTCATAACTCCAACCACCGAAAATCAACTGAACAAGTATTACCATTTTCGTTGGCAGATGTTGCGTGAGCCATGGCGAATGCCTGTAGGTTCCGAGCGTGATGAATATGATGGCATGAGTCACCATCGCATGATTGTCGATGGTCGAGGTCGTCCGATGGCGATTGGCCGTCTGTATATCACTCCTGATCTAGAAGGTCAGATCCGCTATATGGCGGTGAAGAACTCTCGCCGTAGCAAGGGCATGGGCTCACTGATTTTAGTCGCACTAGAGTCGCTGGCTCGCCAAGAAGGTGCCAAGCGTTTGGTGTGTAATGCACGCGAAGATGCGATCTCATTCTACGAGAAAAATGATTTTGAACGTCGTGGTGAGATTAACGACCAACGCGGCCCTGTGCGTCACCAACAGATGGTTAAGCATCTTGACCCAATGGCAGACGTACTGCGCAAGCCTGAATGGTGTAATGAACTGCAGCAGCGCTGGGAGCATCAGATCCCTATCAGCGACAAGATGGGCATCAAGATTAATCAATACACAGGTTACCAATTTGAGTGTAGTGCTCAACTGAATCCAAACCTGAACCCACACAACACCATGTTTGCTGGATCAGCCTTTACGCTGGCAACCTTAACGGGTTGGGGGATGACATGGTTACTGATGAAAGAGCGTGGCCTAACCGGCGACATCGTTCTCGCAGACAGTAATATTCGTTACCGTCATCCGGTTGAGCAAAACCCTGTCGCTTCTACTTCTTTAGACGGTATCAGTGGTGATTTGGACCGCCTCGCATCAGGCAGAAAGGCTCGTATTATTATTCACGTGACCATTCATAGTGGCGATGTGGAAGCGGTAGAGTTTACCGGAACCTATATGCTGATCCCTGACTACAAGAAGATACTATCGACTGATAGCAAGGTGAGTGAATAGCGTTACTATTCCTTGATGAACGCTTGCTTGATTGTAGATTGAGTTATTGATTGAAAGCGCTACTCCTGTGGAGTGGCGCTTTTTTGTTGGCAGTCATTAATCCCTGAATATTCAGCTTGGTCGAGCTTTCCTGAGATTTGATGGCATGGGTCGGACAGGGTAATAGAAAGCGTGTGTAGCTCGGTTTTTAGTAAGTCGAGCTCTCCCGTTACCTCACCATTTAACGTTTGAACCCTTTGCGAACCTTCCTCGACTGCGGATGCACCAATAATGTGCATTGGTTCGAGTGTGAAACGGCCACGGTCAAAATTGGCATTGAGCTCTGGGATCTCGAATACGTTATCGGTTGAAGTTTCAGAAAGCGTGTCGTTAAAGGTCATCACGCCTTGGCGAACGCTACCAGTGAGTTGACCTGTGGTTGAATAGCCAAGCATCAGTGAGTCACCATACAAACCCGCGGCTTGAAGTTCGAATTCGCCATAACCGGTTGCATCAAGCGGTAATTCCAGTTGTTGTAACATTGGCGAGATAGGCAAGCCATCGGCAGATATATCTATACTCCACGGCTTGCTGATTTGGTTAAAGTCGAGTGTTGCATTGGCTTCAACATAACCATTCTTTAATGGCATAAACAGGCGTGTCAGCGTCCATTTCCCTTGTTCGCTATTCATTTCAACCACAGGTTGAGCGCTGAGGATATTTTGGTAGCTGGCATCGTTGGCGCTGGCCATCAATTTGCCTTGCCATAAACCTAGCTTTCTATCTTGCAGAAGCTGAACGTGATGTCCTTCGACATGCAGCCCTGATACTTGCCAGTAAGGTTTATTTGCAAGCTGGATGAGTTGGGTGCGTTCTACATTTAGTCGGTCTATAGAGGCTTGTTGAAGCTCTGTAAGCCAAGGTATTAAGCGTGCGGCGGGTAGGTGATTGTCTTGGCTTTCGGTAATCCACTTGATGCCTTGAATATCAAGCTGTGCCAAATCAATAGCAGTAGGGGTAACTTTGCCATTAAGCTGAATACTGCCTTGCAGGAATTGTGTATAGAAGTCTTCAACCAAAATTTGGTTGGGGTTTAGATTCAGCTTGAGGCTTGGGTCGATGAATTGATCATTGTCTAAGGTGACGCCTTCAGCTTGCAGAGAGAAAATGGCTTTCTGTTGCTTCCACAGTTCAAAAGGCAGTTGGATGTTTTCTAGTGAGGCATCAAAGGCTGCAAGGTGACCATCCTTCCACTCTACGTCGCTACGCAGCATATCTAAGCTGTTGATGTGGTTAATCTGAATACCTGCCACATCCCATTCTTTGTTTAATAGGCTTTGAGTTTGCTCTTCATTTAATCGTAAACTGTCAATCGTCACATTCACCAATGACCAGTCATGTTGATATTGTTCAGCTTGCCCAGAAATCTTGGCACCACGCCAATCAAATGAAGCGCCATAAAGGGTGCTGTCACTCGGTTTGAGGTCTAGGTCAATCAATAGGTTATCGAAGGCTTCGCCTTGCCAATATAACTGTGAGGCTGAAAGTTGGGTTTTGCCATAAGGTAGCAGTGAGCTTTGGTTATCCCACACGGGTTCGGCGATCTGAAGGTCGATGCCTCGTGCATTAAAGTCTGGAGTCGAGAAATCTAGGCTATTGATCGCTAGCTGACGGAGCTTGAGGTTTGGTTGAGTAAATAACTGTTTGAGTGTGTCTAGATCGTCGGCTTCTAACTGCAGTCCGCTGATCAAGACAGAGTCCAAAACCAGCTTAGTTTCAAGAAGAGAGTCTGGGCTGAACCAGATGTCGACCTTGTCGATATATAAAGGTGGTTGTTTTTCAGATTGGCTTTGGATGATGCCCATCAAGGTGATGTGATAAGGCGTCTGATACTCAACATCTTCAATGAGCACAGGTTGTTCAATCGTATGCTTGATAAAAAAGTTAGCAACATCGGCGCGGTATTGAGTTTGTAGGCTTAATAGCAACGCTGCGATAACCGCAACGGCGATAGCCAACACAATGCCAAACACCATGAATACCTTTTTCATTCCCTGAAAGCCTTAAATCTCAATAGTCTTAAAACAGAGTGGAACAAAAAGGGTCAAGCATCAACAAAAAAGCCCCTCAAAAGAGGGGCTTGCTACAAAAATATCATTTTAAATTGGGCGTTCGCTTTTGGCTAAGCCCGAGCAGATGGTTGGATTAGTCCAGTTGAGGACCAGCGGCAACCAGTGACTTACCTTCAGCGTTGTCTGTGTACTTGTCAAAGTTGTTGATGAAGCGCTCTGCTAGATCTTTCGCTTTGCTTTCCCATTGTAGTGGGTCAGTGTACGTGTCGCGTGGGTCAAGAATCGCTGGGTCAACGTCGTGTAGCGCTAGAGGCACTTCTAGGTTGAACATAGGGATAACCTTAGTATCAGCCTTGTCGATAGAGCCATCTAGGATTGCGTCGATGATGCCACGCGTATCTTGGATAGAGATACGTTTGCCAGTACCGTTCCAACCTGTGTTCACTAGGTAAGCTTCAGCGCCAGCTGCTTCCATGCGCTTCACAAGCACTTCAGCGTACTGAGTTGGGTGAAGAGTAAGGAACGCCGCACCAAATGCCGCAGAGAACGTTGGCGTTGGTTCAGTAATACCACGCTCTGTACCTGCTAGCTTCGCTGTGAAGCCAGATAAGAAGTGGTACTTCGTTTGCTCTGGAGTCAACTTAGAAACTGGTGGTAGCACACCAAATGCATCAGCAGTCAGGAAGATAACCTTTTGAGCGTGGCCTGCTTTTGATACTGGCTTAACGATGTTGTCGATGTGGTGAATCGGGTAAGAAACACGAGTGTTTTCTGTTTTAGAACCGTCATCAAAATCGATAGAGCCATCGCCACGAACCGTTACGTTTTCTAGTAGTGCATCACGGCGGATAGCATTGTAGATTTCTGGTTCTGCTTCTTTAGATAGACGAATGGTCTTCGCGTAACAGCCACCTTCAAAGTTGAAGATACCGTCGTCGTCCCAACCGTGCTCATCATCACCGATTAGCTCACGCTTAGGATCGGTAGATAGCGTTGTTTTACCTGTACCAGATAGGCCGAAGAAGATTGCTACATCGCCTTTCTCGCCTACGTTTGCACTACAGTGCATTGAAGCGATGCCTTGTAGAGGCAGTAGGTAGTTCATCATTGCGAACATGCCTTTCTTCATCTCACCGCCGTACCAAGTACCACCGATGATTTGAACGCGCTCTGTTAGGTTGAAAGCAACGAAGTTTTCAGAGTTCAGACCCTGTTTTTCCCAGTTAGGGTTGGTTGTTTTAGCACCATTCATTACCACAAAATCAGGTTCGAACGTTGCTAGTTCTTCGTCAGTTGGACGAATGAACATGTTCTTAACGAAGTGCGCTTGCCACGCTACTTCAGTGATAATACGCACGCTTAAGCGCGTATCTGGGTTAGCACCACAATAACCGTCAATGACAAACAGGCGCTTGCCAGATAGCTGAGTTGTCACAAGCTCTTTCAGCTCATTCCATACTTCAGTTGTAATCGGTTTGTTGTCATTTTTGCCTTGATCTGACCACCACATGGTATCGCGGGTCGTGTCATCTTTAACAATGTACTTATCTTTTGGTGAGCGGCCAGTAAAGATACCAGTGTCAACCGCAACAGAGCCTAGTTCCGTTACTACGCCTTTTTCGTAGCCTTCCAAACCTGGCAGTGTTTCTTCAACGAATAACTGCTCGTAGCTAGGATTACGAAGAACTTCAGTAACGCCAGTCAGTCCGTGCTTAGTTAGATCAATTTGTGCAGCCTTAGTATGTTCCATAACGGTCATAGGTGCTCCTTGTAGGATATTTTGTAGGGATTTTGTATTAATTTTTTATTGTTATCTGCTCACCATGCTAGCAACGAGACTCGGGGGAAACAGGGATACAGCTCAAAAAATATCCATATTAACCTTGGGGTTTTAAGCGTCTCGTCACATATTGGCCCAACTAGTCTATCCTGTACGCAAACCTTTGCGCTAGGGGCGAGAACATTATTAATTGATTAAAATTAAGCGGTGATTTTATTACGAAATGTTAAGGAGTTTGCGCTATTTTGATCACAAAAAAGGCCAGCTGAGTGCTGACCTTTTTGGGGTAAATTACGTGTTTTTGGTACGCCGTAAATTAATGAACCGTATTGCTGCCTTTATCTGCTGCTTCTGCGTACAAAGCATCAACATCGTTCTTGTCGAACGAGTAGTTTGTGCCACAGTAATCACAGTGCAGAGCAACGCTACCTTCAGTGCTTAGGATGTCGTAGATCTCTTCTTGAGCAACGGTAATGATAGCCGCCGCGCTGCGATCACGAGAACAACCACAGAAGAACTCAACAGGTTGCGGTGTGAACAGCTGTACTTTCTCTTGGTTGTACAAACGGTAAAGCAGTTCGTTCGCTTCTAGAGTGAATAGCTCTTCGTTTTTCACTGTGTCTGTTAGCTGCTCTAGGTGCTCGAAGTCGTCTGGTGTTCCAGTGCCGTCAGGCATAACTTGCAGCAACATACCTGCAGCATGCGCTTTGCCTTCGTGCTCACCAGTACGTAGCCATAGACGAGTCTTAAGCTGCTCTGAGTTAGCGAAGTAACCTTCAAGTACTTCAGCTAGCGTGTCGCCTTCAAGACCAACGATACCTTGGTAACGCTCACCTTTCTTAGGATCGATAGTGATCACTAGGTGGCCTTTACCCATAAGGTCGTGCAGACCAGCGTCGTCAGCGATATCGCCTTCAAAGCGAGCAACACCACGGATCTTCTGATCGTGATCGCCATTAATAACTGCTAGAGATACTGGGCCGTCACCTTGCAATTGCATAGTGATCGAACCTTCAAACTTTAGGGTCGCAGTTAGTAGCGTTGTTGAAACCAATAGCTCACCCAGTAGTTTTTGCACGGGTGCTGGGTATTCCTTGCTAGAAATAATTTGTTGGTACGCTTCATCCATTTGTACCAATTCACCACGTACTGATAGGTCTTCAAATAGGTAGCGATTTAAAACATTGTTTGCCATTTGGCTATTCCTTCTAGCTTATTGATGCTTGAACTTGATGATGTCACGACGTTGCTTCTTATCAGGGCGACGCTCTGGAGCTGGGTTATGAGCATTCAGTTTGCGCTGTTTGGCAAACTCTTCTCTCTTTGCCAAGCTCTCGGTGGTTTCTTCATAGAGGGTTTGAGCGATCGGAGCTCCACCGCGATGGGCAGAGATTTTCTCGATAGTCACCGTCTTTTCTTCATTACCTTGACGCAGTGTAATCACTGCCCCAAGTTCGACAATTTTACTTGGCTTGCTGCGCTGACCATTATAGTGGACTTTGCCACCATCGACCATGTTGCGAGCAATCGACCGGGTTTTGTAAAAGCGTGCTGCCCACAACCATTTATCGAGTCTGACAGCTTCATTAGCAGTTTTCATATAGGGCTGTGCCTTATTAAGTGAGAAATGAATGCGGTTTAACTGTAATGAACAGTGCGCAACATGTTTTTGATGATGCTTATCACATTAAGTAGAAGCTTTAAGTGGAGGCGGTTGGCATTTTTTTCAAGTCATATTACAAAATAGCCATGTTATGCCGATTTATCGATTTGCTATGATATAGTTCAGGATCTTATGCTTAAATAAGCTCGGTATCGAACGAATGAATAAAAAAGCTGAAAGTTTAATGATTTGCAGCGTTTGTCGTCATGAAAAGGGGCAAGGAAAGTGAACTTTTTAGAGCTCAAAAATAGCGTAGGAAATTCTCCTGTGTTGAGCCGCTTATTAGAGAATGGATTTGTACTTCAGCAGAAACTGAGCCTAGCTACGTGTTGTGTGTTGATTGCAGCTTCTGCATGGATTTTAGGACAGCTTGCATGGTTTATCGAACCTGCCGAGCAAACAGTCGTGCCTTGGAAAGCAACCGCTTCATCGTCTTCTGCACCTCAATCGACCCTTGATATCTCATCTTTGCAGAAGAGTAACCTTTTTGGTGCCTATAACCCAACTACGGCTCCAGTGGTTGAGCAACAAGTGATCCAAGATGCACCAAAGACGCGATTGAACCTAGTATTGGTGGGTGCGGTTGCCAGTTCGAATCCCAAATTAAGTTTAGCTGTGATTGCTAATCGCGGCACGCAAGCAACCTACGGAATTAACGAAGAGATAGAAGGCACTAGAGCCAAGCTCAAAGCCGTGTTAGTGGATCGCGTGATCATTGATAACTCAGGTCGTGATGAAACCTTGATGCTTGAAGGTATTGAGTACAAGCGTTTGGCGGTATCAGCCCCTGCGCCACCTCGCGCTTCTTCATCTGTTCGTGGTAATAACCCCGCTTCTGCAGAAGAGAAGTTGGATGAAATTAAAGCGAAGATAATGAAAGATCCGCAACAAATCTTCCAATATGTTCGCTTGTCTCAGGTGAAGCGCGACGATAGTGTTATTGGTTATCGTGTGAGCCCTGGCAAAGATTCAGAACTTTTTAACTCTGTTGGGCTCCAAAACGGAGATATTGCCACTCAGTTAAATGGGCAAGACCTGACAGACCCCGCCGCTATGGGCAACATATTCCGTTCCATCTCAGAGCTAACAGAGCTAAACCTCGTCGTTGAGCGAGGTGGGCAACAACATGAAGTGTTTATTGAATTTTAAAACTTTGCGTCTAACGAAGGACGAAAGTGTAGGAGAAGTACGTGAAGCATTGGTTTAAGAAAAGTGCATGGTTACTGGCAGGAAGCTTAATCTGCACACCCGCAGCCATCGCTAGTGATTTTAGTGCCAGCTTTAAGGGCACTGATATTCAAGAGTTTATTAATATCGTTGGTCGTAACCTTGAGAAGACGATCATCGTTGACCCATCGGTGCGCGGGAAAATCGATGTACGTAGCTACGACGTCCTCAATGAAGAGCAATATTATAGTTTCTTCTTAAACGTTTTAGAGGTGTACGGCTACGCGGTCGTTGAAATGGACTCGGGTGTTCTGAAGATCATCAAAGCCAAAGACTCTAAAACATCGGCAATTCCAGTGGTTGGTGACCGTGACTCAATCAACGGCGACAGCGTCGTGACACGTGTTGTGACGGTGCGTAATGTGTCGGTTCGTGAGCTTTCTCCTTTGCTTCGTCAATTGAACGACAACGCAGGCGCGGGTAACGTTGTGCACTACGACCCTGCAAACATCATCCTAATTACAGGCCGAGCGGCGGTTGTAAATCGCCTCGCTGAAATCATCAAGCGTGTTGACCAAGCTGGTGACAAAGAAATTGAAGTTGTTGAGCTAAAGAATGCTTCAGCAGCCGAGATGGTACGCATTGTTGATGCCCTCAATAAAACCACAGACGCAAAGAATACGCCTGCCTTCCTTCAGCCTAAATTGGTTGCTGATGAGCGTACTAACGCAATCCTTATCTCAGGTGACCCTAAGGTTCGTAGTCGTTTAAGAAAGCTTATCGAGCAACTTGATGTCGAAATGGCAACGAAGGGCAATAACCAAGTTATCTACCTTAAGTATGCGAAAGCTGAAGATTTAGTGGATGTATTGAAAGGTGTATCGGACAACCTGCAATCAGAGAAGCAGTCATCAACCAAAGGCAGCTCATCGCAACGCAACCAAGTGATGATCTCTGCGCACAGTGATACCAACTCATTGGTTATTACTGCACAGCCAGACATCATGAACGCGCTGCAAGATGTGATCGCTCAGCTGGATATTCGTCGTGCTCAAGTACTGATTGAAGCCTTAATTGTCGAGATGGCTGAAGGTGACGGCATTAACCTTGGTGTGCAATGGGGTAACCTTGATACTGGTGCTGTGATTCAGTACGGCAACACCGGTGCATCGATCGGTGGTGTCATGGTTGGTCTGGAAGAGGCCAAAGACACTGAAACGACCACTGCAGTCTACGACTCTGATGGTAACTTCCAACGTAATGAGACGACTACTGAAAAGGGTGACTATTCAACACTAGCGTCAGCACTTTCTGGTGTTAATGGCGCGGCTATGAGTGTGGTGATGGGTGACTGGACTGCACTGATCAGTGCGGTAGCGACCGATTCCAATTCAAACATCCTATCTTCTCCAAGTATTACGGTAATGGATAACGGCGAAGCGTCATTCATTGTTGGTGAAGAGGTTCCGGTTTTAACGGGTTCAACTGCAGGCTCAAGTAACGACAATCCATTCCAAACCGTTGAACGTAAAGAAGTGGGCATCAAGCTGAAGGTTGTTCCACAAATCAACGAAGGCGACTCTGTTCAGCTGAATATTGAACAAGAAGTATCAAACGTTTTGGGCGCGAACGGCGCAGTTGATGTGCGTTTTGCTAAGCGTCAATTGAATACGTCTGTGATTGTTCAAGATGGTCAAATGTTGGTACTTGGTGGCTTGATTGACGAGCGTGCATTAGAGAGTGAATCTAAGGTGCCATTCTTGGGTGATATCCCAGTGCTTGGGCACCTGTTTAAATCAACCAGTACTCAGGTTGAGAAAAAGAACCTAATGGTATTCATTAAGCCAACCATCATTCGTGATGGCATGACGGCAGATGGTATCACTCAGCGTAAATACAACTTCATCCGAGCAGAGCAGTTGTACAAGGCAGAGCAAGGTTTGAAATTGCTTGATGACGATAACATCCCAGTATTGCCTAAATTTGGTGCTGATATGAATCACCCGGCTGAAATTCAAGCCTTCATCGATCAAATGGAAACAGAATAATGGCTGAATTGGTAGGGGCGGCACGTACTTATCAGCGCTTGCCGTTTAGCTTTGCGAACCGCTACAAGATGGTGTTGGAATATCAACACCCAGAGCGTGCTCCGGTACTTTATTATGTGGAACCTCTGAAATCGGCGGCGATCATTGAAGTAAGCCGTGTGGTGAAAAACGGCTTCACGCCACAAGCGATCAGCGCAGACGAATTTGATAAAAAACTGACCGATGCGTATCAGCGTGACTCGTCGGAAGCACGTCAGCTAATGGAAGACATTGGTGCCGACAATGATGACTTCTTCTCGCTAGCTGAAGAGCTGCCACAAGATGAAGACTTGCTTGAGTCAGAAGACGATGCGCCAATCATTAAGTTAATCAATGCGATGCTGGGTGAGGCGATCAAAGAAGGCGCTTCAGATATCCATATCGAAACCTTTGAGAAGTCACTGTCTATTCGTTTCCGTATTGATGGTGTGTTACGTGATGTTCTTGCTCCGAGCCGTAAACTGGCCCCGCTATTGGTATCTCGTGTGAAGGTTATGGCTAAGCTAGATATTGCCGAAAAACGCGTGCCACAAGATGGTCGTATTTCTCTGCGTATTGGTGGCCGAGCGGTCGATGTTCGTGTGTCTACGATGCCTTCATCACACGGTGAACGTGTGGTAATGCGTCTACTAGACAAAAATGCGACTCGCCTAGACTTGCACAGTTTGGGTATGACGGCAGAGAACCACGAGAACTTCCGTAAACTGATTCAGCGTCCGCATGGCATTATCTTGGTAACGGGTCCTACAGGTTCGGGTAAATCCACGACCTTGTACGCCGGCCTGCAAGAACTCAACAGTAACGAACGCAACATCCTTACCGTTGAAGACCCAATTGAATTCGATATTGATGGTATTGGTCAAACGCAAGTGAACCCTAAGGTTGATATGACCTTTGCTCGTGGTTTGCGTGCGATTCTTCGTCAAGATCCCGATGTGGTTATGATTGGTGAGATCCGTGATTTAGAAACCGCTGAGATTGCCGTTCAAGCCTCTTTGACGGGTCACTTAGTAATGTCGACCCTCCATACCAATACCGCGGTAGGTGCCATCACGCGTCTGCGTGATATGGGCATCGAACCCTTCCTTATCTCTTCTTCACTGCTTGGTGTTCTGGCTCAGCGCTTGGTTCGTACCTTGTGTAACGACTGTAAAGAACCTTACGAAGCAGACAAAGAGCAGAAGAAGCTGTTTGGACTGAAGAAGAAAGACAGCCTGACGCTTTACCATGCCAAAGGGTGTGAGCACTGTAGCCACAAAGGTTACCGAGGCCGTACCGGTATTCATGAGCTTCTGATGGTTGATGAGTCGGTTCAAGAGCTGATTCACAGCGAGGCGGGCGAACAAGCGATCGAGAAAGCAATTCGTGGCACAACCCCAAGTATTCGAGAGGATGGCTTGAGCAAAGTTCTGAAAGGGGTAACGTCCCTAGAGGAAGTGATGCGCGTGACCAAGGAAGTCTAGTATGGCGGCATTTGAATACAAAGCGCTGGATGCTAAAGGTAAAAGCAAAAAGGGCTCGATTGAGGCGGATAACGCTCGTCAGGCTCGCCAGCGTTTAAAAGAGCAGGGCTTGATGCCGGTCGAGATGACCGAAGCCAAAGCGAAAACAGCGAAAGGCTCAACGCCATCAACCAGCTTTAAGCGTGGCATCAGCACGCCTGATCTTGCCTTGATTACTCGTCAAATATCAACGCTTGTCCAATCGGGTATGCCTTTAGAAGAGTGCTTGAAGGCAGTCGCTGAGCAATCTGAAAAGCCACGTATTCGAACTATGCTATTAGCGGTTCGCTCTAAGGTTACCGAAGGCTACTCGTTAGCAGACAGCCTGTCTGATTATCCACACATCTTCGATGAACTGTTTAGAGCTATGGTGGCGGCAGGTGAGAAGTCGGGGCACTTGGATGCGGTATTGGAGCGATTGGCTGATTACGCGGAAAACCGCCAGAAGATGCGTTCTAAACTTCTGCAAGCGATGATCTACCCGGTGGTGCTGGTGGTGTTTGCAGTAACGATTGTTTCCTTCTTGCTTGCGACAGTAGTACCTAAGATCGTAGAGCCGATCATCCAAATGGGCCAAGAGCTGCCTCAATCGACACAATTTTTATTAGCATCGAGTGAATTTATCCAGAATTGGGGCATCCAATTACTGTTGTTGATCATTGTTGTGATTGTTCTGGTTAAGACCGCGCTGAAAAAGCCGGGTGTTCGCATGAGTTGGGATCGCAAATTATTGAGTATTCCGCTTATCGGCAAGGTAGCAAAAGGGATCAATACCTCTCGCTTTGCACGCACACTCTCAATCTGTACCTCGAGTGCGATTCCTATCCTTGAAGGGATGAAGGTCGCGGTTGACGTGATGTCGAATCACCATGTGAAGCAACAAGTATTACAAGCATCGGATAGCGTTAGAGAGGGGGCGAGCCTGCGTAAAGCCTTGGATCAAACCAAACTCTTCCCACCGATGATGCTGCATATGATTGCCAGTGGTGAGCAGAGTGGTCAATTGGAACAGATGCTGACAAGAGCGGCAGATAACCAAGACCAAAGCTTTGAGTCGACCGTGAATATCGCTCTAGGCATATTTACCCCAGCCCTTATTGCTTTGATGGCTGGCTTGGTGCTGTTCATTGTGATGGCGACCCTAATGCCGATGCTTGAAATGAACAATTTAATGAGCGGTTAACGTATTGCTCATCAGACGTTAGTTTTTGGATTGTCGAGAAGAAGGACATCATTACTTTCGACTCGCGGTCTGTAATTTGGAGAAAATAATGAAAAATAAAATGAAGAAACAATCAGGCTTTACCCTATTAGAAGTGATGGTTGTTGTGGTTATCCTTGGCGTATTGGCGAGCTTTGTTGTACCTAACCTATTGGGTAACAAAGAGAAGGCTGACCAACAGAAAGCCATCACTGATATCGTGGCGCTAGAGAACGCGCTAGATATGTACAAACTGGATAACAGCGTTTACCCAACAACGGATCAAGGTCTTGATGCATTGGTTTCTAAGCCAAGCAGCCCAGAGCCTCGTAACTACCGTGACGGTGGCTATATCAAGCGTCTGCCAAACGACCCTTGGGGTAACGAGTACCAATACCTAAGCCCTGGTGATAACGGCACTATCGATATCTTTACGCTTGGTGCTGATGGCCAAGAAGGTGGTGAAGGTATTGCTGCGGATATCGGCAATTGGAACATGCAAGACTTTCAATAAGCCTCGGCTCATTGCTTGATGCGTTATTGTTGTTTGATTCGTTATTGATAGTAGAACATAAACAGATGGAGTCTAAAGGTGAAAACTAAGCAAATACAGCCAGGTTTCACCTTGATTGAGATTCTTTTGGTATTGGTATTACTGTCAGTAACGGCGGTTGCTGTTATCGCGACCATTCCTACCAATAGTAAAGATGTTGCCAAAAAATACGCTCAAAGTTTTTATCAACGAGTTCAGCTACTCAATGAAGAAGCTATTTTAAGTGGCTTGGATTTTGGCGTTCGTGTTGATGAAAAGAAATCGACTTACGTTCTGATGACTTTGAAGTCTGATGGTTGGCAAGAAACTGAGTTCGAAAAGATCCCTTCTTCCACTGAATTACCAGAAGACCTCGCACTGACGCTGACACTCGGCGGTGGCGCTTGGGAATATGACGATCGCCTTTTTAATCCGGGAAGCTTATTTGATGAAGATATGTTTGCTGACCTTGAAGAGGAAAAGAAGCCGAAGCCACCGCAGATCTACATCTTGTCGAGTGCTGAAACAACACCTTTTACGCTCTCTTTCTACCCAAATACGGGTGACACAGTACAAGATGGTTGGCGTATTCGCGTGTTAGACAATGGTGTCATTCGATTACTTGAACCAGGAGAAGAAGATGAAGAGGAATAATCGTTCTCCTGATCGCTCTCGTGGTATGACTCTTGGTTCTCGAGGAATGACTCTGCTTGAGGTGTTGGTTGCGCTTGCCATTTTCGCTACCGCAGCGATCAGTGTGATTCGAGCTGTAACTCAGCACATCAATACTCTGAGCTATTTAGAAGAAAAAACCTTCGCCGCTATGGTTGTTGATAATCAAATGGCCTTGGTGATGCTGCATCCTGAGAAGCTTAAAAAAGCACAGGGTACGCAAGAGCTAGCGGGAAGAGAGTGGTTCTGGAAGGTGACACCGATTGATACCAGCGATGATTTATTAAAGGCGTTTGATGTGAGTGCAGCAACCAGTAAGCAAGCGTCTCCAGTCGTTACGGTGCGAAGCTATGTGGTCAACTAAGAGCGTGTTCTTTAATAAACGTGTGCCTCGTAAACAAGGTCTATCTTCAAAAGGGAGAGGCTTTACCTTAATTGAAGTCTTGGTCTCGATCGCTATCTTTGCCACATTGAGCATGGCGGCTTATCAGGTAGTGAATCAGGTTCAACGAAGTAACGAGCTATCAATCGAGCGCAGTGCCCGTTTGAATCAGCTACAACGTAGTTTGGTCATTTTAGATAATGATTTTCGCCAGATGGCAGTACGACAATTTCGTACTAATGGTGAAGAAGCATCATCTAAGCTGATATTAATGAAAGAGTATCTACTCGATTCCGACAGTGTTGGCATCATGTTTACTCGCCTTGGTTGGCATAACCCACAACAACAGTTTCCTCGCGGAGAAGTCACCAAGGTTGGCTATCGCATCAAAGAGGAAACGCTTGAGCGTGTATGGTGGCGTTATCCCGATACTCCTGCAGGCCAAGAGGGTGTGATTACTCCACTGCTAGATGGTGTAGAAGGCTTTGAGATCGAGTTTTATGATGGGAGTCGCTGGGGCAAAGAGTGGCAAACCGATAAGTCACTGCCTAAAGCGGTGAGACTCAAGCTGACAGTGAAAGATTATGGTGAGATAGAACGAGTTTATCTTACTCCCGGCGGAACCCTAGATCAGGCTGATGACTCTTCAAGCAGTGACTCTGTAGGTGGTAGTGAGGGGAATAATGACTCATCGACCTAACAAGCTTGTAGCGACAAGTTCGGCTTTCGGCCGCAAACAACGTGGTGTCGCGCTGATCATTATTTTGATGCTACTCGCGATCATGGCAACCATTGCTGGCAGTATGTCTGAGCGGCTGTTTACTCAGTTTAAACGCGTTGGTAACCAGCTCAACTACCAACAGGCCTATTGGTACAGCATCGGCGTAGAAGCGCTTGTGCAAGACGGTATTAGGCAAAGTTATAAAGATAGTGATACCGTAAACTTAAGTCAGCCGTGGGCGTTAGAAGAACAAGTGTACCCACTAGATTATGGCCAAGTTAAGGGGCGCATCGTTGATGCTCAGGCGTGTTTTAATCTCAATGCGCTAGCTGGCGTTGCGACGACTTCAAGCAACCAGACACCTTATTTAGTGACAGTTTGGCAGACCTTATTGGAGAACCAAGACGTTGAGCCTTATCAGGCAGAGGTTATCGCGAATTCAAGCTGGGAGTTTGTTGATAGCGATACTCGAGCGACCTCTTCCGCTGGCGTAGAAGACAGTACCTATGAGGCGATGAAGCCATCTTATTTGGCGGCTAACGGCTTAATGGCAGACGAATCAGAGCTACGAGCCGTTTATCAAGTTACGGGTGAGGTGATGAATAAGGTTCGCCCATTTGTTTGCGCTCTGCCTAGCGATGATTTCCGCTTGAACGTGAATACACTAACGGAAAAACAAGCACCACTATTGGAAGCGATGTTTGCTCCGGGCTTAAGTGAATCGGATGCGAAACAGCTGATAGACAAACGTCCATTTGATGGTTGGGATACGGTGGATGCTTTTATGCAAGAGTCTGCCATTGCTGGTGTCAGTGGCGAAGTTAGCAAAAAAGCCAAAGCATATTTAACTGTAGATAGTGCCTATTTTGAGCTAGATGCAGAGGTATTAGTTGAGCAGTCACGTGTGCGTATACGGACGCTTTTCTATAGTAGTAATCGAGAAACAGTGACGGTAGTACGCCGTCGTTTTGGAGGAATCAGTGAGCGAGTTTCTGACCGTTCGACTGAGTAGCGAACCACAAAGCCCTGTGCAGTGGTTAGTTTGGTCGACAAGCCAACAAGAAGTGATAGCAAGTGGCGAACTGTCTAGCTGGGAACAGCTTGATGAGTTAACGCCTTACGCTGAAAAGCGCAGCTGTATCGCTTTATTGCCGGGAAATGAATGCTTAATTAAGCGTGTTGAGATCCCGAAAGGTGCTGCACGCCAGTTCGATTCTATGCTGCCGTTTTTATTAGAAGACGAAGTTGCACAAGATATCGAAGACTTACACCTGACTATTTTAGATAAAGACGCCACTCATGCGACCGTGTGTGGTGTTGAACGTGAATGGTTAAAACAAGCTTTAGAACAGTTCCGCGAAGCCAATATTGTCTTCCGTAAGGTGCTGCCAGATACACTAGCTGTACCTTTTGAAGAACAAGGTATCAGTGCGTTGCAGATAGACCAGCATTGGCTATTGCGCCAAGGCAACTATCAGGCGGTATCAATCAGTGAAGCGTGGCTCCCAATGTTTTTGCAAAGTGATTGGGTTGTCGTTGATGATGAAGAAAAGCCTGCGACGATCTTCAGTTACACCTCAATGCCGAGCGACGACGTTCAGCAGCAAAGTGGAGTGGAATGGCAAGCTAAGCCTGCTGAGTTGGTGATGTCTCTAATGAGCCAACAAGCGATCACAAGCAGCGTGAATTTACTGACTGGCACCTTTAAAACCAAATCTTCATTCAGTAAATATTGGCGTGTTTGGCAGAAAGTGGCGATTGCGGCTTGTTTGCTGGTGGCGGTGATTGTGACTCAACAGGTGTTGAAGGTTCAGCAATATGAAGCGCAAGCCGAAGCTTACAGAATGGAAAGTGAGCGCATCTTCAGAACTGTATTGCCAGGTAAACAGCGTATTCCAACGGTGAGCTACCTTAAGCGTCAGATGAACGATGAAGCCAAGAAGTATGGAGGTTCAGGCGATGGTGACTCCTTACTTGGATGGCTAGCCTTGTTGCCAGAAACTTTAGGGCAAGTGAAATCGATTGAAGTCGAAAGCATTCGCTACGATGGCAACCGTTCAGAGGTTCGACTGCAGGCTAAAAGTTCTGACTTCCAACATTTTGAGACCGCGAGAGTGAAGCTCGAAGAGAAGTTTACCGTTGAGCAAGGGCCATTGAATCGTAATGGCGATGCTGTGTTTGGCAGCTTTACTCTTAAACCCCGTCAGTAACCTGCGCAAGGAGATCAGTGATGAGAAATATGATTGAACCACTCCAAGCGTGGTGGACTTCAATAAGTCAAAGGGAGCAGCGATTAGTTGTCGGCTGTTCAATTTTATTGGTGGTAGGTGTGGTTTATTGGGGGCTAATACAGCCACTCAGTCAGCGAGCTGAACTCGCGCAAAGCCGCATTCAGAGCGAGAAGCAACTGCTGGCTTGGGTAACCAACAAAGCCAATGAAGTGGTTGAACTACGAGGCAGTGGCGGCATCAGTGCTAGTCAGCCTTTGAACCAATCCGTACCTGCTTCTATGCGTCGCTTTAAGATTGAGTTAATTCGTGTACAGCCACGTGGCGAGATGCTGCAAGTATGGGTTAAACCTGTACCCTTTAATCAGTTCGTAGATTGGCTAACATACCTGAAAGAAAAGCAGGGTGTTGAGGTTGAGTTCATGGACATTGATCGTTCTGATAGCCTTGGGGTTATTGACGTCAACCGACTACAGTTTAAACGAGGTTAATGTGAAACGCGGTTTATCTTTGAAGCTAGGTCTGCTCTTTGGTGGCATCTTTATTGTCTTTTTCTCGGTTAGCCTGTTACTGCACTTACCGGCCTCATTTGCTCTCAAGCATGCACCTGTTGTTCGTGGATTGAATCTTGAAGGTGTTGAAGGGACGGTTTGGCAAGGTCGTGCCAACAATGTCGTGTGGCAGCGTGTTAATTACGGCTCAGTACAGTGGGACTTCCAGTTCTCTAAACTGTTCCAAGCAAAAGCTGAGCTAGCGGTTCGTTTTGGTCGCAATAGTGACATGAACTTGTCAGGAAAAGGGCGTGTTGGGTACAGCATGAGTGGCGCGTATGCGGAAAACTTAGTGGCATCAATGCCTGCTGCGAACGTGATGAAATATGCCCCAGCCATTCCAGTACCTGTTTCGATTGGTGGACAAGTTGAACTGACAATCAAACATGCGGTTCACGCTCAACCTTGGTGTCAGTCGGGCGAAGGTACGCTTGCTTGGTCTGGTGCTGCCGTTGACTCTCCGGTGGGTTCATTAGACCTAGGTCCTGTAATTGCCGACATTACCTGTGAAGACAATACTATTGCAGCCAAAGGTACTCAGAAGAGTGACCAAGTAGATAGTGAGTTTTCTGCGAGTGTTACGCCTAATCAAAGCTACACCTCAGCAGCATGGTTTAAACCGGGGGCTGAGTTCCCGCCAGCAATGCAGAGTCAGCTTAAGTGGCTAGGTAACCCAGATAGCCAAGGTAAGTACCAGTTTAGCTATCAAGGGCGTTTCTAGCCCAGTATCTGCTTCTTAGCTAGTATCCGCTGGTTATCCAATATCGAGAGATAAAAAATGGGCACCTCACTGAGGTGCCCATTTTATTTGAACATCAGATTGTTATGAGACTAAGTGGTTTTAGTCTTTACCCTGTAATATCTCTGCCCAAGGCAAGTCCGCGTCACCAAGCACAATGAAATTCGGGTTCTCAAGGGTCTCTCTTTCGTTGTAAGAGAGCGGTTCTAGTTGAGTACTCAAGATACGACCGCCAGCTTCCTCAACAATGCACTGGGTTGCTGCGGTATCCCACTCGCCGGTAGGTCCAAGGCGCAAGTAACAATCGACAGCGCCTTCCGCGACTAAACAGGCTTTCAGTGCGGCAGAGCCAAGAGGCACCAAATCATAGTTCCAAGCAGAACTCATGCGGCTCGTGATACGGTTGATATCTTGGCGGCGGCTGATCGCCATTGCGATGGATTGGTTTGGCAACTCGTGACGGTGCGTTTTGATTTTAACGCTGTCATTAAGGTCTGGGATCTTCCAAGCCCCTTTGCCGCTGTAAGCGTAATAGCTCACACCAGAAACAGGCGCATACACCACACCCATTACCGGCTTGTTATGTTCGATTAGGGCGATAATTGTCGCAAAATCACCACTTCTTGCAATGAACTCCTGCGTTCCATCTAATGGATCTACCAACCAGTAACGATCCCATTGCGCGCGTTTTTCTAGGCTAATGTCAGCGGCTTCTTCCGACAACACCGGGATATCTGGCGTGAGCTCACTGAGCTTTTTCGAGATCAGCTTATGCGCTGCCAGATCGGCACTGGTGACTGGTGTGTCGTCACTCTTGGTGAACTCTTCGTAATCTTTCTTTTCGTAGATCTCTAAGATGAGTTGGCCTGCAGAGCGAGCAACCTCAATCACAGAGGGTAGGAGATGAGACAAATCTTTTGTTGTTGGCATAAATATTCTCTTACTCTTCGAGTGCGCTTATGGCTTTAATTATTATTGAGTGATCGAAGGGTCAATAGTAGGGCGGTAATACTGCGAGCCTCACAGAAGTCGAGATGCGTTAATAGCTCTTCGGCTTGAGCAAGCGGCCAGCGCACAATGTCCAGTGGTTCAGGTTCATCACCTTCTAGCTTCTCTGGGTAGAGGTCTTCTGCTATAAACAGCGTCATTTTGCTAGAAAAGTAAGAGGGAGCGAGGATCACTTCCTTTAGTGGAGTAAGCTTGTTGGCACCAAAGCCAATCTCTTCCTTGAGTTCACGAACCGCGGCTTCACTCGGTTGTTCGCCTGGATCAATCAGTCCTTTCGGAAAGCCGAGCTCATAGCGTTCAGTACCCGCTGCGTATTCACGCACTAATAGAATATCGCCCTGTTCAGTAATCGGAACCATCATTACTGCGTTGCGCCCGCTGGGCTTCATGCGTTCGTAAGTGCGCTCTTCACCGTTTGAAAAGCGTAAGTCGAGAGACTCGATAGAGAATAGTTTTGATTGAGCGACAGTTTGCTGAGCCAAAATTTCTGGCTTGGTCCTTTTTGTCATTGCGCTCGCTCCTTAGCTCATTGGAATTCTTTCTTATAAAGTCATTCTAATATAGGGGAAATGACGTTGAGTTCCTAGATCCGAGTTTTCATATCCGAGAATTATTGAAGCAGGAACCGATTGCGATCACTTGAATACCTTACTCAAGATGGTAACGAGGCGAGAATATTGGCGACTAGCATAAGGAATACAAGAACATAGGAAGCCTAGATTAAAGTGTGTATGCTCAGTCCGAAAACAAAAAAGGTTGATGCTTGCGCATCAACCTTTTAAATAACGACTAACACTAAATTAGTGATTAGTAGTAAGAGTGCTCACCACGATCGTGCTCAGTTGCATCACGAACAGCAGTCAGTTCACCTTCGAACTGTTGAAGAAGTTCTTTTTCGATGCCTTCTTTTAGAGTCACATCAACCATAGAACAACCGTTACAACCGCCGCCGAATGCTACGATAGCAGCACCGTCTTCAGTGATTTCTACTAAGCTAACGTGACCGCCGTGACCAGCAAGTTGTGGGTTAACTTGTGTTTGAATTGCGTACTCAACACGTTCTAGAAGCGGCGCATCGTCCGATACTTTACGCATCTTAGCGTTTGGTGCTTTAAGTGTTAGTTGAGAGCCCATTTTATCTGTAACGAAGTCAATTTCAGCTTCGTCTAGGAACGGTAGGCTTAGCTCATCTACGTACGCAGAGAAAGCTTCGAACTTAAGCTCTGTATCAGATGCTTCAATCGCATCTGTTGGGCAGTAAGAAACACCACACTCAGCGTTTTGTGTACCTGGGTTTACCACGAACACACGAATGTTTGTACCTTCAGGCTGCTGTGACAGCAGATTGGCAAAATGAGTTTGAGCTGTTTCTGTAATAGTAATATTTGACACGACGAATACCTGAGTAAATTTGTAGGCTATTAGCGCCATTCTACTCCTGTCAGATTTGTAATTCAGCCCTTTTTTGTTGGATTGCTGTACAAGTAGCGACTCACACCAGTTATCCAGAGGGCTCAGGAGTGCGGCAGATGCAGTAAATATCAATCCTTTTCACCCCTACTTCAAGTAGTAATTGGCATAATTGATACACAGTACTGCCTGTGGTTACAACATCATCAATTATCGCGACGTGCGAATAATCCGTCGCTGAAAAGTTTAAATTTTTCAGAACGAAAGCGCCCTTTAGATTACTTTTTCTTGCCGGCTTGGTGAGCCCTTGTTGGGAAATCGTTGAGCGGGTTCGTCTAAATAAAACGGCATTTTTGATGTTGAGCTCGTGAGCGGTGTAACGCGCCAATAACTCACTCTGATTAAAGCCACGATGAATGTACCTTTGCCAATGCAGTGGGACACTCGTCAGCAACGATGCGGGCTCTTCAATCCGTGACGCTAATAACTTCGACAAGTCGCGAGCAAACCAGAACTTATCTGCGTACTTCATTTGATGAATATAACCAGCGGTTGGAAAGGTGTAATCGCCGACACAATAGAGGCGATGCCAAGGTGGTGGCTTTGATAAGCACTCACCACACTGCTCAACGGTGGTGACGGTTTTTAAGCCACATCGTTGGCAGCGAGGTACTGGCTCAAAGAGTTTGAGACAAGAATTGCACCATCGAGGATGTGTATCATTAGGGCATTTATCTAGCTTACACAGGTGGCATTGAGGTGTGACCAGACGTGGTGTGTGTTTTTGTAGCCAATCGGATAACATAGCTCGTGATGCTTTTGGGTTATGGTGTTCCTTTTGCTCACCATACTGAAAAGCGCAGTTTATCGCTGATGGAAAAAGTAGGGAATATTGAGAATGAGTGACGCGTTGTATTGGCATGTTTCAGGGCAAGGACCCGATTTGGTATTGGTTCATGGTTGGGGAATGAACGGTGCGGTATGGCAGCAAACCGTTAATGCATTAGAGGCCGATTTCCGCGTACACGTTGTCGATTTGCCAGGGTACGGACACAGTTCTCACTGCCACGCTCAAGATCTTGAAGAGATAGCTCAACAGCTGTTGGCCGAGGCGCCAAAGCAGGCGATTTGGGTCGGTTGGTCACTCGGTGGCTTGGTTGCGACACACATGGCGATCCATCATTCAGACTACGTGAGCAAACTGGTGACGGTTGCGAGTTCGCCGAAATTTACTGCCGAAAAAGAGCCTGTATTATGGCGAGGTATTCAGCCCAACGTATTAACCGCATTCACCGAACAGCTGGTGGAAGATTTCCAAACCACCATCGAACGCTTTATGGCATTGCAAGCCATGGGCAGCCCATCAGCAAGGCAAGATGTAAAACAGCTCAAGCAAGCGGTGTTGTCTCGCCCGCTACCCAATCCTGATTCATTATTGGCTGGTTTAAAGATGCTGTCTGATGTTGACCTACGTGAACAGCTACCTGAGATCTCAGTGCCTATGCTTCGCTTGTATGGCCGATTAGATGGACTCGTGCCAATTAAGGTCGCTAAAGATCTGGGCAATGCTCTGCCTCATACTGAGCAATACATTTTCACTCAGTCTTCACATGCACCGTTTATGACCGAAGCGGATGCCTTTTGCAGTGAGCTTGTCAGCTTCGCACAAAAATAATTGCTAAATATATATCCGGCTTGGTCGATATATAAGCTAATACCAATCACAGTAAGTAAGTGTTCAACAATAGCGTAGGAAAAAGGCTTGAGAACAAGGCAGAGTTTTTCGATAAGTAGTTATTCTACAATCAAAAAATCTAACGCCGTTATCGAGCATTTTAACAAGCTAGGATGATCAGTTATTTACTACGATTGGTATAACACCAACGTGTTGCATGATACTCAGACCTAACTCTCTCCAGAGCTGATTGCGGTAAGTTGGGCTATGCCTGTTGTGCGTTCTCGGTACAACAGTGCTATGGCAATAGTGATGGGCGATTCTTGAGGAGAGTTCGCGATGATTGTGTCACCTGCAACTGCAGTGAGTGTGCCACTAATCGCCCCGTCCGTTAATGTGCAAACAGAGCAAGTTGCGCGTGATAATAGAGTCCGAGAGCCTGTTGCTCCCGCAGTAGCATTGGCGAGAACCAATGCAGAGCGTAAGGTAAAATCAGACGATAAACGAAGGCAGCAGTCGGCTTGGGATCCTTCAGACCATCCAGGTTATGAAATGGAGAACGAGTCAGAGGCCAATTCGGTTAGCCAAGAAGAGCCACAAGACCCTTTTGATAGGCTGTTCAGCTTATTGGCACTGAAAACATACAGTGCTGATCAAGGCAAAGGCTATACCATGCGTTTCCGCCTGCCAAAGCATGTTTTAGATGCGGCGATTCAGGAAGGACAGATGGAGAAACGACGTAAGGTCATAAAGTATCATTATGGTCATGCTGTTGCGCCTCATGCTCCGTCAGAGATGTTAGTCGTATTATGATTATACTCTTCATACTTGAAGCCGCAGCGTTGTTAACTGCGTAAGTTCACCCTAATCACATAGAACCCCTATGCTCATAGGGCTGAACTTACTTGTTGCCTAGCTGCAGCTACAATTATTTTGAGTATAAAGACGAAGGATACAACCAAGCTTCGATGTCTTTTTTGAACACATAATAAAAAAAACCTGCATACCCTAAGGGATGCAGGTTTTCTGTTTTAAGCTAATCCGCTTTTTAGATGAGCTAACGGATTATTTTTTCGCTTTTGCAAAAGCAGCGGCAAATGCACCACCCATCGCGGCATTTTGTTGTGGCTCCTCACGACGGCGTTGACCACCTTGCGAGTTTTGATTCGAGCGGTTTTGTGTGCGAGGTGCACTTGAACGTTGAGCACGGTTGTCTTGTCCCGGTTCGTCCTTCATACGCATGCTTAGTGCAATACGTTTACGCTGAACATCCACTTCCATCACCTTCACTTTCACGATGTCGCCCGCTTTCACCACTTCACGTGGGTCAGAAACAAAGCGATCGGTCAGCGCTGAAATGTGCACTAAGCCATCTTGGTGAACACCAATATCAACGAAGGCACCAAAGTTGGCCACGTTCGACACCACACCTTCTAGAATCATGCCCGGCTCTAGATCTGAAACGCAGTTTACGCCATCAGCGAAGGTTGCAGTCTTGAACTCAGGGCGAGGGTCGCGTCCTGGCTTATCCAGCTCCTTGATGATGTCTGTAACTGTAGGTACACCAAAGCTTTCATTGGTGTAATCAACCGCGTGCAAACCACGTAAGAAGTCGGTATTACCTACCAGAGATTTGATGTCTTTTTGGTTTTTCTCAGCGATGGTTTTCACCACAGGGTAAGCTTCCGGGTGAACCGATGATGCATCTAACGGGTTCTTACCATCCATAATACGTAGGAAACCAGCACACTGTTCAAAGGCTTTTGGCCCCAAGCGAGCGACTTTCTTCAGCGTAGTACGAGCTTCGAAGCGACCATTCTCATCACGGAAGTCCACGATGTTCTGAGCGATGGTGCTAGAAAGACCCGCTACGCGAGTAAGTAGCGCGGCAGACGCGGTATTCACATCAACACCCACGGCGTTTACACAGTCTTCGACAATCGCATCTAGGCGCTTAGCAAGCATGGTTTGGCTAACGTCATGTTGATATTGGCCCACACCGATCGATTTAGGGTCAATCTTCACAAGCTCCGCCAATGGATCTTGTAGACGACGAGCGATGGATACCGCACCACGAATCGATACGTCCATGTTCGGGAATTCTTTCGCCGCCAACTCAGACGCTGAATAAACGGAAGCACCTGCTTCGCTAACAATAATTTTTTGTGCTTTTAGGTTGCCGCGTTTAATTACGTCAGCCACAAAGCTATCGGTTTCGCGTGAAGCCGTACCATTACCAATCGCAATTAGGTCGACATTGAACTGACGAACCATCTGCTCAACAACGTGTGCTGATTTGTCGTATTGCTTTTGTGGTGGGTGAGGGTAAATCGTTTCTGTCGCGAGAACTTTACCTGTTGAATCCACCACCGCGATTTTTGAACCGGTACGTAAACCTGGATCTAAGCCCAACGTTGCACGAGGGCCAGCAGGTGCAGCCATGAGCAGGTCTTTAAGGTTGGTCGCGAATACTTCAATCGCTTCGATTTCAGCACGCTCTTTCATTGCGCCCATTAACTCGGTTTCCATGTGCATAGAAACCTTGATGCGCCATGCCCAGCTGATCACTTGCTTGCGCCATGCATCTGCTGGTGCGCTGCTTAGGGTAATGCCGTAATGATCAGAGATGATGTTCTCGCAGTAAGAACCACGTACACCTTCTTCTTGTTCAGGGTCTGCGTTCATCGCCAGTGTTAGGAAGCCTTCATTGCGGCCACGCAGCATGGCAAGCGCACGGTGTGATGGCACTTTGCTCAGAGCTTCGTTGTGCTCGAAGTAGTCTTTGAACTTCTCACCTTCGTTCTCTTTGCCAGCCACAACACGAGCACTAAGCTCTGCATTACGGTTTAGGTGTTGGCGAATCTTTTCAAGTAGATTTGCGTCTTCCGCAATGCGCTCCATGATGATCGCACGTGCGCCATCGAGTGCTGCTTTGGTATCGGCAATGCCTTTGTCGTTGCTAACAAAGTTGGCTGCTTCGGTTTCAGGATCGTGCTGTGGTTCAGTCCATAGCGTATCGGCCAGTGGCTCTAGGCCTGCTTCAATTGCGATCTGACCTTTGGTGCGGCGCTTTGGTTTGTATGGCAGGTATAAATCTTCTAGGCGAGTCTTGCTGTCAGCCTGAGTGATATCACGCTCGAGTTCTGGCGTGAGTTTCCCTTGGTCTTGAATCGACTTAAGAATCGTTTGGCGGCGATCATCAAGTTCGCGAAGGTAAGAAAGGCGACTATCAAGGTTACGTAGTTGGGTATCGTCTAAGCCACCCGTGACCTCTTTACGGTAGCGGGCAATAAAGGGAACGGTGTTACCGTCGTCAATTAGGTTTACTGCGGCGGTGACTTGCTCTGAACGAACATTCAGTTCTTCAGCAATCAGTCGACAGATAGCTTGGCTCATCCGATGAATCTCTTATTTAATATCGTGATAAATACATGGGGGTGAGCGTACGCTTTTTCTAGCTTTGGCTGTGTAATTATCCTGTCAGAAGTCGAATTTCCGTTTGTGATACCCACTTTGTGCGAGATCTCTTACAAGTGATGTGCGACTAAGTCACTTTAAACCGATGAAATCTTCCTAAAATTAACTTAAGTAATTGATTTAATTGTGCTGATTGTTTGAGGGCATATTTCTCACCTGAAATGTTTTTTGGGACTATCTAGGAAATAGCGCCATTTCCCGTAATATTTAACTTGTCGACAGGGAGTTGGCAGGAACAGGAAAAAGCCTAATGGACTAGGTATCTTTAGGATGAAGATTTGATTACTTAGGATGAGTGGTCAGCAAGGAAGTGATAATCTCTGGATGAGATTCGCCAGTCAGGATGACAGGCTAGAATGGACACCGCTAGGATGGCGATGAACAAAAAGGAAATTGGTTAAAGGATTTAGCCACTATCAAGGAAAGATGCAGGGAGCACCTTATCTCGAAGAGATAAACAGTAGCCGGATTGCTGCGATAGAGACTTAACCCCGCTAGGCGAAAGCCTTGCGGGGTTTTCTTTTATCTGGCGTTTGTAATGTCAGGCGAGGCCTTTTTCGCTACCTGCAAATCCGATAGACATTAGCTTTCTGCGTAGCGAATCGAGTTAACGAACCACTCTTTTTCGCCTTCTGGGGTTCTTACCGTAAATTCGTCATCCACTTCTTTCTTCAGCAGCGCACGTGCCATCGGCGAATCGATAGACACGTAGTTTTTTACGCCGCCATAGATCTCATCAGGGCCAACAATGCGGAATGTCTTTGTGTCGCCGTCGTCATTTTCGATCTCGACCCAAGCTCCGAAGAACACCTTGCCTTCTTGTTGTGGTGAGTAATCCACAACCTTTACTTGATCAAGACGTTTTCTTAGATAGCGAACGCGGCGGTCGATCTCTCGAAGGCGTTTTTTGTTGTACTGATATTAGTTCTACTCTTAAGAACGTACTAATAGCTGCAATACTACTTCTAACTATCTGATATTAAGCCGGCCTGCTTTATAGTTGAGTCATTTGAATTAGTAAGAACCATCAACTATATACTAAGTAGTATATTAAGATTTCCTTAGTATTTGAGGTGGCTGATGAACTATGACAAGAGTTGGTCTGGGTGGCATGACTATTTAGAACAAACGAAGAAATGAGCTTCGTAATAAAGCGTGGAGTGAACTACATAGCTGGTACAGGCCGGCTCTCGTTTCGCTTTCCAGCGCTTTTTACTGAAAATGGCTTGCTGATTTCTCACTTGAGATTTTTGCACGAGAATCGCTACAAATCTCAGTCGTGGCTAGAGCGCAATACCTTCGCTGTAGAGCTTCTTTTAAAGTACATAGAGCGCCAATTATCAAGCTTCTCATCGGCTACAGATCTGCTAAGAGCTTTTGTTGAAGCGTTACAGTTTGGAACGATTCAAGATGGGCAAGATAACTCGGGTTTGTTCTGGTCTCCTCGAAGAAGTGAAGATGTGAATGTTCTTCTTCGTCATATCACTGATTACTGCGACTACTTAGACACAATCCATGGTACTGATTTACCGAAGCTAAATCCCTTGAGGAAAGCCAATTATGCAGAAGAACGCTTGCAGTGGTGTGCTTATTACAGAAGGCACAGTCGTAGCTTCCTGAATCACTTAGCTAAACCATCCCGACAGCAATTCTCAGTTGTTAGAAAGATTCGAGGACCTGAAAGGCGCCTAGTTGATATCGAAGCGGTATATCGCTTTCCAGAAGACCGAATTGAAGACTTACTGCTGCATGGGTTTGTTTCTGCTTCAGGAGAACCGGATTATGGTAGTCAGTTAATCGTAATGTTGATGCATTTTGGTGGGCTACGATTGTCAGAGTGCTTTCATATATATACCGATGATATATCTATAGAACCACAGTCAGGTGCAGGTATTGTATCGGTTTTCCATCCTAGTGATGGAAAGTCTCCAGATGAACGTTTCAGTAATCGAAGAGAATATTTAACTCATAAATACCGACTGAACCCGAGGAATGAGTATTCGAGAAACCATGGGCTCTACGCTGGCTGGAAAGGACCTTTGCTTACAAATCGCAACCTGTCCTTTGATGTCATGTTTTATCCCGCAAGTAAAGCCGTTGAGTTCACTCTGTTACTGCAAAAATACCTTGCGACTAGGCCTACTTCAGAATCTCCTTTCTTATTTGTTAATTCAAAAGGTCATCCAGAAAGTAAAAAAAATTTCAATCAAAAGCACAATAGAGCAATTCGAAGAATTGGACTCGAACCCTCCAAGTCACTAGGGACAACTCCGCACGCACATCGCCATTCTTATGGATACAGGTTAAGTAAGAATGATTTCTCTCAGCTAGAAATTCAAAAAGCGATGCATCATAAAAGCCCGGACAGTTGTTTGGTGTACTTAAAGCCTACGCATGAAGATGTTCGAGTTAAAATGAGAGGGCTACTGAATGAAACTTAATAGATATAAGACATTGTCGGAAGCTTCATTAGCGGCTAAAAAGCTAGGATTTAGCTCTCCAACTAAGTATAAATATTCTTACAAGCAAGATTCCCTGCTTCCAGCAACACCAGACAAATTTTATGTAAATGAGTGGATTAGTTGGTCCCATTTTTTGGGGATTCCCGAGAGAAAAAAACATTATGCCTCTATGCATGAAGCAATGAAGGCAGTTGCAAAGCTTAATTTGCAGAAAAGAGGTGAATATTATCTGCGCTACAAGGAAGATGATCGCCTACCATCAAACCCAAATAGAACCTACAGTTCAGAATGGAAAAACTGGTCACATTTTCTAGGTAAAAAACAAAAGGCTCTTTATTCGAGTTTACACGAGGCTCAAAATAGTGCCCGAAAACTAAGAATCTTATTTGTTAGTGAGTATCAACATCGCTACAAAGAAGATCCAAAATTACCTGCAAATCCTGACAAGGTATACGCAAGTGATTGGATTAGTTGGCCCAGCTTTCTTAGAGGTGAAGATGGTGAGATCTATGCTCAGCTCAGGTATGCCTCTTCAGCAGTACAAAGGTTAGGAATCAAAAACAAATCTGATTATCGACTGCTCCATGTTCAGGACTCAAAGTTACCCCCTAATCCAGATGAGTATTATTCCACTGAATGGATATCTTGGGAGCAATTCCTAAGCAAATGTAAGAAAGAGTATTACGAGACTATCGAAAAAGCGTCTATGGCTGCGATAAAGCTGGGTATTAAAAGCATGGCAGAGTATCGAGCGCGCTATAGAGAAGACCAGTCATTGCCCTCCAAGCCCTACACTTTTTACTCTGAAAACTGGATTAATTGGCCAACGTTTCTCGGTCGACCAATAAAGAAAAATTATTGTACGCTCAAGCAAGCTCATCGTTCTGTATTAAAACTAGGCATAAAATCATCTAATGAATATCGATTCCGCTATACAGAAGACCATTTATTACCAGCAAAACCTGAAAGAATCTATGCCCATGAATGGCGCGGATGGTGCTGGTTCCTTGGAAAGCAAGTAAGGGACTTCTATCCAACATTAAATGAAGCAATCAGAGCGGTAAAAGTACTTGGGATAAACTCATTTAATGAATATCAAGAGCGTTACCGAGAAGATGAGAAACTTCCCACAAACCCTCAACGTTTTTACAAAGGTGAATGGCTCAATTGGCACCATTTTTTTTCTAAAAATGAAAGGACGGTTTATTCAAACATAGAAGCTGCACGTGCCTCAGTACAGGCCTTAGGCATCACCACCATAGTTGAGTATCGAGTTAGATATAAAGAAGATCCCTGTCTGCCGGCAATGCCGGAAAGAACTTATGCGACAGATTGGTTAAGTTGGTGGGACTACCTGCAACCCAAAAAGATTCTAGATCTAAAATCATTTAAAGCATGGTGTCGTACGCTAAGAATAAAAAACTCTGTCGAATATAAAAAAGCTAGGAAAGTACACAGTAATCTACCCTCTAAGCCAGAAAAAATGATTCATGATTGGACCGATTGGTTTGATGCTTTGAATATCCCGCGGCCATATTTTTATAAAGAACTAGAAGCTTTAGTTAGAAAAAATAGTATCAGGACTTTATCTGAGTACCGAGAATTCAGAACGTCATCCCAAGACCCTAGAATACCAGTTAAACCAGAAAAGCATTACCAAGGAAAAGGCTGGACTAATGCTTATGACTTTTGGGGAATACCACGCCCCTATCAAGTAAAGTACTTTACAGAAGACTGGCGACTTTGGGCTGAGAAAATAACAGAATTTCTAAAAACAGCACGTGGAGGGGATACTAAAGCTAAAGATTTATGTGAGTTTGTGCGCGAGTATATTGAACCGAACAAATTGGGGAACTGCCCTCTAGAGTTTTTAACCCGTAAATCAACCAACATTCAACCAATGCTCGAACTACTAGAGCAGGTCCCAGTTACGCGTAAGAAAAAATGGATTTACTCAATCAACGAGTTTTTGGATTGGGTCATATTGAATTACTTGATAATTGAAGATGAAGAAACTGGAGAAGTTGCTCATATCAAAGGTGCTAAAAACCCCTTGGGACACATCAAATTTAATGGCGAGACTAATATTCAAAGTGTCAGTGAAACCAACAAACTAGCTTTACCCTATCAGTATGTTAAGGAGGGACGTGAATGGATCTTTCCAGCAGATTCTATTACTAAAAAACTAACTTTCTCAGACTTAGCACACCTGAATAATTTTCCGGCTGACTGGGTACTAGTCGATGACGAGTCGTTATTGGATAAAAAGGATCCTGATTGTGTTTTTAAAATTGAGGAAGGAAGAGCTTACCTTTGGTTCCCTGTGTACTGGATTTATACCTACTCGCTTATGCAGCTTCCAGCTAGAGGAATACAGATCGTTTATTGTGATTCTGGTGAGGCAGATTCTGAAGTCGCAGACTTTAAAAGTGGTCAAGTAGTATGGAAGAAGAATAAGACTAAACTAGCTAGTTTAACCGTCAGGCAAGGCATGGTGAGTAAGTCTGGCAAAGATGAATTTGGCGTCCATTACACCTCAAACAAAACCAAGTTTGATGGCTCAGGTTATACCATCCCTTTTATGCCAATAGAGTTAGCATATTGGTTGATAAAACTCAGAAAATGGCAACAAAAGTACAATCCGATTAAGGAACCGACGAAGTGGCTTAATTGTAAGCGCACCAACCTGAATGAAACACAACGTAAGCAAAAGGGTATTAACTGCTTTCTATTTAGGGATTACAGGGAACAAGAACCTGGTACTTTTGGGGGACGTTTAACATCTAGACTCGCAGCAGCACTCTTTTTTTCACCAAAAAGTGACTATACAGCAGCAACCTACAGAGGATTATCATATACAGAGGCTATAGAGGAACTCAAAGATAACACTCAAATTGCTCTGTCACATTTTAAGTCCCCTTATACTCCCCACTCAATGCGCGTCAGCTTGATCAACGCATACGCGTATGAGTTTGGTATTCCTTTAGAAGTCATAATGAAATTGGTAGGCCACTCCAGCATCATAATGACAATCTACTATACCAAGAGCGATAAAACAGGCGCTAACTTACGAGAGAAAATGGAGATGGGAGAAAGGGAAGCGATGAGCAAAGCAACACAAACGCTCAGGTCGTTTGTGGAACAACAGAGAATTGAAGAAGTGAAATCACAGTTGGTAGGGTCATCTGTGGATCTACTAAGTTCACTCGACAATGCTCGGCCGGCCTCCAGCTACCTATGGAAGGACTTTGGTATCTGCCCTGTGGGAGGTGCTTTTTGCTCGGAAGGGGGCTTCCCTGTAGCCACAAAAGCCAACATATACCACCCAGTACCAGCAGGTTATTTAGGAGAGCAGAACTGTTTTCAGTGTCGATTCTTTATTTCCGGCCCGGCTTTTTTGGTTGGACTTGCAGCTATGTTCAATGAGATAAGCCTAGCCGTAAACACTCAATCTATACGGTACACTTCGCTTGGACAGAAGCTTGATGATATTGCAGAGAAGATAGATGTCATTGATCACCAACTTTACAAAATAAAAGTAGATAGCTCAGAGAAATCGGCTTTGGAGTCCGATAGACGTGAGTTAGTTGGAGAGCGTATGCATTTGAACTCGGAAATTGAAACACGAGCGAAGAAGCTAGATTTGTACCTCTCAGACATGAACGCGATTCACCGACATATCCATAACTGTCAAACTCTTATGCGTAAGCCACCAGAAAACACTGCGAATCACTACCAACTTATTGTTCCGCATGAATTCACATTAGGTGTAGAGCTAGATGAAGTAAGCAATTTCCACCAACTATCAGAGGTGTGCTCGAACGCTGAACTATACCATAGTTGTAGCGATGATTTGGCAGTAACCAGACGCTCCCAAATGATCGACAAAATGATGGTTAAAAACGGTATTCAGCCGCAACTCTTTTTACTGTCAGAAGAGGAACAACTCTTAGTGGGGAACCAGTTAACAGAGTTAATGCTGACAAGGTTGAAAGGCTGGGAGGACATCGACCGTCTTATGGGTGGGAGTTTGACTTTAAAGGACTTATCGATAGATAACCAGTTCGACGAAAAGATTATTCGTGAACTATTTGAGCAGTCGAAACCACTAAATAGGATCGGTTAGCATGTCAGAAATGACTCCAGAGCAAGTACTGAATCAGCTAAAAAAGAAAGCTTCATCTCGGGTACAGAACTCATTAGAGGCCGTGTTTACCATATGCAAGGAACAACAAGAGCGCGGATTGAACGACTTTAGTTATTCAACGATAGCTCGTCTTGGAAAAGGGCGAGGCGTTCCCGCTGCACAGAGCATTCGAAACAAAACCGGTGAATCATATCGAACCTTAATTCATAGCTTCAACTCTTCAAGCAAAGACCAACTTCGACCAGCTAGAAACTCCTCGAAAGGTAAAATGCATGCTTGGATAGACGAACTCGACGATCCAGTAGTTAAACTTCAAGCTAATATTCTCTACTCTCAGAAAAAGGAAGCGGAGCGATTGCTCAATGAAGTGGTTCCTATCAATCAGGTCATCGAGGTGTTCGATAATGTTGATGTATCCGTTGCATCTATAAAGCTCACTGAACTGGAGCGAAGTGCATTGGAGTACCTCATTTCTAGTGAGTTTTTGCGCAGACATCAATTGGAGCTTGGAAAAAATGGCAGTATAGTATCGAGTGATACTCAAAAGTCATTTTTCCCTGTTGCGACTTTGGATGCAATTAAAAAGGCGCTACAGAACTTATAGATAACTTGGATTGTAGAAGTGAAAACAAAACTAATCACCAGAGAAGGTTATAACAAACTTAAAGCAGAACACGACCATCTATGGAATGAGAAGCGTCCAGAGATCACTAAAATCGTTACATGGGCAGCGAGCTTGGGTGACCGCTCAGAAAATGCTGACTACACCTTCAACAAACGCTTACTTCGTCAAATAGACCGTCGTGTGCGCTTCCTTCGCAAGTTTCTCCCTGAAGTGACCATCGTAGATTATTCTCCTCAGCAGGAAGGAAAAGTCTTTTTTGGCGCGTGGGTTGAAATTGAGAATGAAGCCGGTGATGTTAAGGCATTTAGAATTGTTGGCCCTGAAGAAATTTATGGTGACGCAAAAGGCTACATCTCAATTGATTCACCAATGGCAAGAGCATTGTTGAAGAAGGAAGTTGATGATGAAGCAACGGTTCGTACACCGGAAGGTGACAAAGAATGGTTTATTAACTCAATTAGATACAACAAATCCTAGTTTACCTCAGAACTACTCAACTTACTGATGAGCTCCTGCCTTTCTTCCTCACTTAGTCTTGCAATCAAGCAAGCCAACTTGGCAGAGCTTTCTTCCTCACAAAAAAAATAGCTTAAAGGAACACCCAACTCGTCAGCCATTTTCTTCAATGTACTGATATCCGGTGTATGTTTTCCTTTCTCGTACTGATTCATTCGCGCACTAGCCGAACTTTCATCGATACCAATACGCACTCCCAATTCTTTTTGGGAGATCTTTGCTTTTTTGCGTACCTCTTTGAGCCGCATTGGAATAGGGTTGTCGATCGACATTTATGATTCATACTAATTGGCTCTATGTGACTAAGATTTTCTTAGTTTTACTGATCTCTGTATACTAAGCAATCCTTAGTATTTTAATTGGTATAACTGGTACATGAAACGTTCTATAAAAATCAGTGCAGTAATGCACAAGTTGTTGATTGAAAAAAGAATGGATGGTTTTTCTGTTATAGAAGCCAGGGACGCTTCATTAAACATTGAAGATGGCATAAAAAACCTTGATGAAGCTCGGAAGAAGGTTTATCGCCAAATATGGCAATATCAGCAAAGGGGTTGGCTTCGAAGTGAAGGTGAAGGAAGGAACAAAAGGTATTTTCAAACCGAACAATTTCTAGAACTCGAAGTTGTGGCTCGAAGAAAGTCTGAACGTGAAGTTTCGGTAACGCAATCTACATCGGATTACTCTGTGCTATTCCGAGAGAGCAACGAATACAAAGGTGAATTGGAGATCGTGCTTGGTGAAATTGATGAATACCATTCATTAAAATGTCGCTTCCCTGAACTTGAGAGCCGGTTAGTTCCACTGTTACAGCAAGCAAGAGAACGTTCAGCGCAGTTGCTTGGAAAGATGAATGGATTGGAGAATGTCCTGAAAACTCTCTCAGAGGGCGACCAACCGTGTTAAGACAGTGGCAGGTAGAATGTTCTGAAAAAGCGTTACAGAAATTTAGGGCAAATCAACAACACTTCTTCTGCCAAGCAACTCCTGGCGCTGGTAAAACGGTGCTCGCGGCAACAGTTGCATCAAGGTTGCTTAACAATGATATGGTCGACCTTGTATTGTGTTTTTCTCCATCTTTAACTGTTTCTGATGGAATTAAAAGGACCTTTTCCCAAATACTGAACTGCACTTTTAATGGGGGCTTGGGCTCTATTGGGCAGTCACTAACATACCAATCTATTCAATTCCTTAATGATGATTTTTGGAAGGCGCTACGTAACCATCGAGTATTTGTTGTATTTGATGAGATTCACCATTGCTCTGGGTCTGAACTTGAAAATGCGAATGTTTGGGGCCAACAAGTACTAATGAAGATTCAAGGGCTTGCGACTTACACGCTTGCTATGTCAGGTACCCCATGGCGTTCAGACTATCTACCAATAGTAATGTCTGAATATAGTGAGCCTGAAGGTCAAATCCTCGTTGACTATCAATACACCTTAAAGCAAGCAATTGCAGATAAAGTTTGCCGATCTCCAAAGTTAGTGCTGGTTGATAACGAACATCTTTCAGTGACTAGCGATGAGAAAGTTGAATCGTTTTCTTCAATCTTAGAAATGCTCAAGCAGACCAAAACTTCATATCAAAGTGTTATACATAATCAGGATGCGATGGAGTATTTACTTGGGCTCGGCTGTAAGAAGCTTGCGGAAATTCGAACTCAATCCCCTAATGCTGGAGGGTTAGTCGTAGCCTCTTCTGTTCAGCACGCTCAAACAATCCAAAAGATACTCTCTCAAAAGTACTCTCAATCTGTATCAATCGTTACTTATCGCCATGAAGAACCTTTAGCCGAAATAGAACGTTATCGTCAAAGTGATGCTCAATGGATTGTAAGCGTTGGAATGATCAGCGAAGGTACGGATATCCCGCGTCTTCAAGTTTGTTGCCACATGAGTTCTATCAAAACTGAGCTGTATTTTAGGCAGGTGCTTGGGCGTATTCTTAGAGTTAATGAGGCAGTAAATCAACAAGCGTGGTTGTTTACTTTTGCAGAACAAAGCCTGATAGAGTTTTCTGAGCGGATTGAGCAAGACATCCCAGAGTCTTGTATTTTCATTCGGATAGATACCCAAAGAACATTTGCCGCAAGTGAATCTGGTCGAGAGGAAGCGACTAAGGGTTTCAATATTGATCTCGTAAGTAGTGGTTTTGATTTGAGATGGAATGGTTCCGTTGAGCGTGGTGATATGGTAGGCGCGGTTCCTAAACTCTCTAAAGAGGTTCAGTTTGGAAGGTTCAAGAAGCGTATTATTTCAGCATTTCAAACAGTTTGAAGGCAGGAAACACGCATCATAAGCTTAAATCTGTTGGGGTAGTTATTTCAGAAGTGGTCTAGAAAGGAAGGAAAGAGTATCCGCAATCTTGGTTTGAAACGGGAAACTAAACGTTAGCTCATGCCTATTACTTTAGAGTTTCACATGAACATTATAGTGAAAGGAAGTAGTGCATACTTTTACCAGTGCATTTAGTCTATCAACACATGTAGAGTACTATAAGATATTGATGTGTTTAGTTAATATCTATGTATACTAAGTAATCGCTTTGAACAGTTAGCTTCGTGGGACGGGATTGTTGATGGGTAATGTATTTATTGAAAAAGTACAGGTGGAAGGTGGTTTCCTAGATGGTATGAGTCTAGATATGAAAAATGGGCTAAATACCGTGATCGGAGCAAGAGGTACGGGGAAGTCCACTTTTATAGAACTCATAAGATACTGTTTGGACATCAAAGGTCATACGGCTGAATCCCACGCGAAGTCTTTAGCACACGCGAAATCTGTGCTGAAAGATGGACAAGTGATGGTCACACTGTCAGACGGAGTTAACTCATACTCTTTTTCGCGGACAGCGGACGGGGAAACTATCCCACCAGTTCATAACGATATTCAGCTTCCCTTGATCTTCTCTCAAACAGAAGTGGAAAATATCGGATTAGTTTCTAGCGGGCGCTTGAAGCTTATTGATGATTTTATTGGCAACACAGACAGTTGGGATTTAATAGAGCTCTCGTCTATATCTCAAATTGAGTCTTACTCATCAGAGATTATCAAGCTTTCAGATAACGTTAGTGAGACAGAAGATAGACTCATAGCTCTCCCGAAGCTGAAACTTAGTTTGGTCGACTTGATTAAAGAGCAAGAAGCTTTGACAACGGCATCTGAAGACGTCAATAGCAAAAGCAAAGCATTATCTGAGCTTTCCGACTATTACCTAAAGGTTACTAGTGATATTGAGCAGTTAAGATACTATATATCAACACATGAAAGCACTAGAGATGAAGTTCATCACATAGTTTTAAGCCCTAGAGATAATCTAAACCTTTCAGATTCAGTTTCTAATGATGAATATTCTAAGATGTTAGAAAGTTGTACTGAGGCATATGATTATTTGGATCATGCGTTTTCTAAGTTTGATGAGCTAATTGATGTTGCCCAGTCTGAACTGGGAAAATTACTTCTCCTTCAATCAGATATCACCAAAAAAGGTCAAGGCTTGCGAGCGGAAGTTGACACTCTCCAAAAAGGTGCTGGTGAGTTGTCGAGGAAAATCCAAATTTGCAAAGAAGAAATCGCAAAACTAGAAAGTATTGAGAAGAGTAACCACGATAAAGCTAAAAGGATAGAGAGCGTAAAACAAGACAGAAACCTAGCCCTTGCGAAGCTTGATAATGTGCGTAGTGAAAAGTCTCAAAAAAGAGAACAGGTTTGTAACATGTTGAGCCAAGCTTTGGCTCCAAGAATTAGGGTGAACCTCGAAGAACGTAGTCAATTAGACGAGTATCAACAGGTAATCATCAATGCCTTGAAAGGCAGTGGTATAAAGTACAATGAACTAGCGCCTCTCATTGCAGAGTCCGTTCCTCCTCAAATGCTTTTAAAAATTATTGAAGAAGATGACATCGACTCATTTTTATTAATGCTAAGCATTACAAAAGATAGGGCATCTAGGGTTATTAACGCTCTGAAATCGAGTATTAATTCAGTTGCCACGGTAAACCTTGAGGATGAAGTAATCCTAGAACTTTTAGATGGGTCTGAAACGAAAGGGTTGGCTGAGCTTTCTACTGGACAACGATGCACTGTTATTTTACCAATTATTCTAGCTCATAAAGATTTTGCTTTAATCGTGGATCAACCAGAAGATCATATCGACAATGCATTTATCGTAGAAACATTGATTGCATCAATAAAGAGAAGGAAAGGGCAAGGGCAAACCATAGTTACAACGCATAATGCGAACGTACCTGTTTTGGGAGAAGCGGAAGAAGTTATTCACTTAAATTCTGACGGTACCAGAGGGTATGTACTTGCTTATGGGCCATTAATGCAACCAAATATTGTTGACGCTATTTCTTCTGTAATGGAAGGCGGTAGAGAAGCATTCAGATGTAGAGCTAATTTTTATGAGTAATGCTGGATATCAACTGGCCAAGTCTAATCTTACTTCTAGCGATCAAATGAAGCGCTTCGAAAGTGCAGTGTACTTCTCGAATCACACTCATACAGATATGAAAAAGGAATTGGAGGCGACCCGGCGTACTGAAAGGGTTCGTCATATAAAGTTAGCTTTGGACAAAGCGCTTTACCGACTATCGAATAGCTCTGCTTCCAACTTGGTTGAAATAGATCAGGGTTTAGAAGGTGAACAACCTGAAGACTTGAGAAAGCACCTAAAAAACCAAGCGATTGACGAGTTTTCTGGGGTTATTCTGCATGAGTTAGCACCAAAGCTAGGACTGCTCAATGAATGCCTTAAGAGCGAGATTGGTAACTATGAAGCCAGTCAGGCCAAGCTATATATCGATCGATTAAATCAGATTTTTTGCGCAATCGAAAGTTTGAGAATGTCGACTCATGAAGCAGAAAGTATCGAAACAGATCTGTCCCAGCTAATTAGGAACATAGTACATGAAGAGGTTTGTGGTGACATGGGAATAAGTGTGAGCTTGGAAGGTGCTCAGCCATGTATCATTAACTCCGACCCAGATTTACTCACCTTAGCTCTTTCTAATGCAATAAGGAACAGTTGTGAATCCTTACTGATGCTAAAAGAGGTAATGCATAAAACACTCACTGTTTCATGGGGTCGTAGTGACAAAGACTCGTGGATATCCGTTATAGATAATGGTATTGGCTTCCAAGGGGATCCCAAAGCTGCTTTCAAAATTGGAAATACGAGCAAACAAGGACACACTGGGTTTGGGATGGGAATTATGCAGCAAGCAATGGATAACATTGGTGGCTATGCAGAGCTTTCTAACGTTGAAACTGGTGGAGCGAAGTTATTATTAAGGTGGGGGAATTTTTAGTGTCTAACAGGCATTTTAATGTCTTAGTTGTCGAAGATGACTCTGACATAGCAGGTTTTATAGAGAGTACTTTTAGAGCGGAATGTGCTCAGGTGAATATTTCAATTGTTTCATCTCGGGATGAGGCTTTTGAGCTCTTGGGTTCAGGCGCATTTTTCGATTATGTAACTCTTGATCTCTCAATCCCAGATGTGTCTGGAAGTTTTGAAAAAGATGCTTCAAATGGGTTAGCCGTTCTTGGAAAAGTCATTGAAGTGTCGGCTGGTACTCCTATCCTCATACTCACAGGTACAAGTACTCCTGATATGTTCCAAGATTTTTTGGGGAATTCTAACCAAGTAGATATATGGGGAACGGGTAAGGAGCGAGGGACTATCGAGCATCTTACGAAGACTAGAATTGGAGAGTTGTCTGATAAGATAAAGAAAACATACTCTGATTTCTCGTCTATCTTAGAAGTTGAACTTTTGACTGGTGCTGAGTCATTGCCGATAGAGCATGACAGACTACTTCGCGTCTTCACTAACTTTTATGGTGGTAGTCTAGGTGAGGTTCGCCAAATTGGCGGAGGATTGTCAGCTGCGAAAGTTTATTCGGTTCAAATTCAAGACACTTCAGGGTGCATTATTCATAGAGCTATCTGTAAGTGTGGCCCTAAGGAAGATATAAAGGCAGACGCTGACAACTATAATAGCTATATCAATAGACTTAAACCGGAAGCAACACCTAGAATTCTTGGTCATTTCAGGTATGCAGCTGGTTCTATTTGTGGCGTTTTTTATGGCCTAGCGGAGAACTATGATGATTCTTTTTTCAGAGCTAGTCTTAATGTAGTTTTAGATGAAGAACTAGAAACTTCAATAAAATCTATGTTAATGCCCTGGCATTCAAGTTCTAGACACGCACGAAAAACGATTCGAGACATACGGCAGCAATTGGTCACTGATGAAACAGCAACAAGGCTATTTTCTCAGTTTAACTTAGTCGAGGCTCAAGCGTTTGAATCGCAAGGTGTTAATTGCAAAGTATCGTGTACTCACGGTGATTTCCATGGAGAAAACATCCTGTTAGATGTTCCTTCCAAGAAGGCTACTCTCATTGATTATGGAGATGTTTCTGAAGGTATAAGCATTATAGATCCATTGACATTGGAGTGTAGTTTCCTTTTCCACCCTGCAACTTTAGGAAGACTGGGAAGTTGGCCAACAGAAGATAATTTAGCAAATTGGGAGAATCTTGATGCTTATGTGGATGGTTGCCCTGTAGAAAAAAGTATAAGGTTTTGCAGAGAGTGGGCGTATGAGATTGGAGTCGGTAACAGAGAGCTTGCAGCATCTTTGTATTCCTATGCTTTGAGACAACTTAAGTATGATGATACAGATAAGGAAATAGCAATTTCTTTAATTAGTGCGTCATACCGTTTATATGAGCAAAGTTAACTTTGAAAAGCACCGATACTTACAACCTGCAGCAACTAATAGTATGCAATGCTTAACTTCTTAGCATTCCAATTAAACTATCTAAGTAGAGAGTAAACGAAGTTAGTAAAAGAGATATAGAATTTTGTCCGATGGTGACTTAGAGCTGTACTTGTATACTAAGGGGGCAGCGCCACCACTCAATAACGGTAGTTTTAAAATAGTACACATATATAGTATGTGTACTATTTTTGTTTTCAGTAGAGTCAATACAGCAGCCACTTTAGTATTTTTAGAGTGGTTCTAAAGGAAACGTCGGCATTTTCGCTGCGATCGCCAAGGCTTGCAGCCCAAGTCACTTTCTTGGTGACCTCTGGACGATCTTCACGCCACAAAAAGTTAAGCTCTTTTGTGAGTCTTTCATAACCCTCACGAGTGATTAGGTTTGTTTTCATAAATCTGACTTAATGAAATGATGTTCTAAGATAGAATATATAGAAAGGCAACATACGTTAACAATTCTTTAGGCGACTTTTTCTCCAAGAATGTTACATTTTTAATGTCTTATACCAATACACATTTACCAAGAATGCTTAACCTTAGGTTTGAGTTTTAATAGGTGGAACCATTACATGCAAGAAAACTACAAAATTTTAGTGGTCGATGACGATGCTCGTTTACGTGCTTTGTTAGAGCGCTATCTTTCAGAGCAAGGCTTTCAAGTGCGTAGCGTGGCAAACAGTGAGCAGATGGACCGCCTGTTAACCCGTGAAAACTTTCACTTGATGGTATTGGACTTAATGTTGCCGGGCGAAGATGGTCTTTCGATCTGTCGTCGTCTAAGAAATGCAAACAACTCGCTACCTATCCTGATGCTGACGGCAAAGGGTGATGAAGTGGATCGTATTGTGGGCTTGGAAGTGGGAGCTGATGATTACCTACCGAAACCATTTAACCCACGCGAACTGCTTGCTCGTATCAAAGCGGTACTGCGTCGCCAAGTGATTGAAGCGCCGGGTGCACCAAGCACAGAAGAGTCTGTGGTTGAGTTTGGTGAGTTCCGCTTGAACTTAGGTACACGTGAAATGTTCCGTGGTGAAGAGCCAATGCCGCTTACTTCAGGGGAATTTGCGGTACTTAAGTCGCTAGTGACTAACGCGCGTGAGCCAATGTCTCGCGATAAACTGATGAACATGGCCCGTGGCCGTGAGTATTCAGCGATGGAACGTTCTATCGATGTTCAGATTTCACGTCTACGTCGTCTAGTGGAAGAAGACCCAAGCAAACCTCGCTACATCCAAACGGTGTGGGGCTTAGGTTATGTCTTTGTTCCTGATGGTAAGGCTGTGTAAGTCAGCTTAATAAGCTCTACAGCAGCTTTATTGATTCTGTGATTCAGAATTCTCTATTTACGGGCCATCTCATTGATATGTGATGGCCCGTTTTGTATTCAGGATAATTGTTTAGAGTTATAGTCATATAACGCTTTGTTTTTTCTCTCTACACTTTGGGTGCCCCATGCGCATACGTAGCTCCTTTACTCAGTCGATAGTGCTTTTCTTAACGCTATTGGTCGCTAGCCAAATCTTTTCTTACTACGCCGTGTTTAACTATGCTTTGATGCCGAGTTTGCAGCAGTTTAATAAGATATTGGCACATGAGTTAAACCTAGTGTTGGACCAAGGCAGTGATATCGAAATTGATGCACCGCTGCGCCAGCGTGTGCTTGAGCAGTTAGGGGTAACTGTTCATGCCAAGGACAGTGAAGCCGCGGGCGAGTATTACCATGCAGTAGCGATTGACCTGATGAGTGAGGAGATGACCAAAGAGCTCGGCTCTGAAACCGAAGTGCGGTTGATTCTCGGCAAAGAGAGTTATGTGCTGTGGATGGATATCGATCAGTTGCCCAACTCTCTGATTCGTATTCCGCTGTCTGAGCTACAAGAAGAAGATTTCGCGCCGCTATTTCGCAACAGCTTGATCATGGCGATGTTGATCGTCGCTGGTGGTTGGCTGTTTATCCGATTGCAAAACCGCCCGTTGATTGCGCTAGAGAAAGCTGCGCAAGGAGTGGGGCGAGGTGACATTCCCCCACCATTGCCAGTGCAAGGTGCACAAGAGATTCGCTCGGTAACTCGAGCCTTCAACCAGATGTCGAAAGGCATTCAAGAACTGGAAGAAGATAGGGCTCTCTTGATGGCGGGTATCAGTCATGATTTACGTACCCCATTGACCCGCATTCGCTTAGCGACTGAGATGATGTCGCCAGAAGATGGTTACTTAGCGGAAGGGATCATCAGTGATACGGAAGAGTGTAACGAGATCATCAGCCAATTTATGGATTACCTAAAGCCAGTCGATCGTGAGTCGTTCCAAGCGGTATTCGTGGATGATATTGCGCGTGAAGTGTCGAGCTCAGAAGGTGGCTATGAGGTACAGATTGAAACTGATATTCCGGAATCGATGAAGCCAGCACTGGGTAACCCGATCGCAATGAAGCGTGCGGTGAGTAACTTGGTGGTGAACGCGCTGCGTTACGGTAATGGCTGGGTGAAGGTATCAACTGGCATGACAGCAGATAACAAACTGGCTTGGGTAACGGTAGAAGATAACGGCCCGGGTATTCCACAAGACCAAATCGGTAAGCTGTTTGAACCGTTTACGCGTGGTGACACAGCTCGTGGTAGTGAGGGGACAGGCTTAGGCTTGGCGATCGTGAAACGTATTGTCAGCCAACACCAAGGTGCGGTCGTAGTGAATAACCGTAGTGAAGGTGGCTTGAAGGCTCAGATCAGTTTCCCTGTTAAGCCTTAGTTGTCATCGGTTCGTGTGATTACGATGAGTTTGGTTCGGGGAGTTATTAAGAGATCCCCGACTCGGTCATTCTTCCCTCTCGGGGATGACGGTGTGATAAGTATTCTGGTGTATTAAGCGCAAACGGTGTGCTTAACCTTGAAGCTCTTGCTTACTATGTAGAACTGACGCTAGAGAAAAAGGTTGAGTAAGACTGGTGGTAAAATCTGAGTCGGACGATACCTATCCACAACCTTTCGTCATTCCCTGTCGTGAGGAACGAACGAGTAGGGAATCTCGCTCTTGCTTGTGAAAGTAACGCGCATTAAAAAGGCTTCCTTGTGGAAGCCTTTTTACGTTTTAAGCGGGATTATGAGGGCTAATTACGCCTTAGAATAGACATCGCGTTCACCTAACCAGCGATTGATGATCGCTTTAGCATTGTCTGGGTAGCTATCATGAATATGACGAGCGATACGCTGCACTTCAGGAATTAAGCGTTGGTCACGAACTAAGTCGGCAATCTTAAAATCAGCCAAGCCAGTTTGTTTGGTACCAAGCAGTTCACCGGGGCCGCGGATCTCTAAATCACGCTGTGCTATTACAAAGCCATCGTTACTTTCACGTAGCACGCCCAAGCGCTTCTGAGCGGTTTTAGACAGCGGTGAGTGATACAGCAATACACAATGGCTCGCGACCGACCCACGGCCTACACGACCGCGCAATTGGTGAAGTTGAGCTAAGCCAAGGCGTTCTGGGTTCTCGATGATCATTAAGCTCGAATTCGGAACATCCACACCGACTTCAATTACAGTCGTCGCAACCAATAGGTGAAGTTTGTTCTCTTTGAACTCCTGCATTACCGCTTGTTTTTCAGTAGGCTTCATTCGTCCGTGTACCAAACCTATTTTCACATCAGGCAGTTTTCGTTGCAGCTCTTCAGCAGTATCAGCCGCAGCTTGCGCTTCTAATACTTCAGATTCATCAATCAGCGTACATACCCAATAGGCTTGCTTGCCCTCGTTAAGGCACGCATTACGCACGCGCTCAACAATGTCATCACGCTTGGTATCTGGAATTGCCACGGTTTGAATGGGCGTTCGCCCCGGCGGTAATTCATCAATGATTGAGGTTTCGAGATCGGCGTAGGCCGTCATTGCCAATGTTCGTGGAATTGGCGTTGCTGTCATCACCAACTGGTGAGGGTAGTAGCCCTGCTTTGCACCTTTCTCGCGCAGCTCTAGTCGCTGGTGGACACCAAATCGGTGCTGTTCATCAATGATCACGAGACCAAGGTTTTTGAACTCGACATGTTCTTGGAAGAGAGCATGAGTGCCCACCACCATCTGCGCTTCGCCACTGGCAATGCGCGCCAGTTCAGTCTCACGAGCCTTACCTTTGAGTTTACCTGCTAGCCAACCCACTTGAATGCCCATTGCTTCAAACCAGTTGGCAAAGTTGATTGCGTGCTGTTCTGCCAATAGCTCAGTTGGGGCCATCAAAGCGACTTGTTGGCCATGTTCTAATGCTCGAACCGCCGCCAATGCAGCAACCAAGGTTTTACCTGATCCCACATCACCCTGCACTAAGCGCATCATAGGGTGCGGTTTTTCTAAGTCAGCTTCGATCTCTTTTGTCACTCGTGCTTGAGCATTGGTTGGAGAAAACGGCAGCTGAGCCAGCAATTTATCTTTCAGAGTATTTACTGGAGGAAAAGGCATCGCTTTGTCTTGCTGCCCTTTGCTGCGAACCGACAGCATCGACAGGTTTTGAGCCAATAACTCTTCCATAATCAGACGCAGTTGCGCAGGGTGTTTACCTTCATCAAACAACTCTAGGTCAATGCCCGGAGGTGGCCTGTGAATGGTATGCAGAGCTTGTGCTAGGGTAATTTGGTGGTCGTATAAGCCTGACGGTAGCAGCTCGTTTACTGCTGCTTTGTCGATCAGTTCTAACGCTTGATCAGTCAGATTACGCAGCGTGACTTGTCTCAGCCCTTCAGTAGTTGGGTACACCGGCGTTAGGTTCGCTTCAACGTCTGGTTGCTGCCTTGGGGCAAAGAATTTGTAATCCGGATGGACGATCTCAAGCCCCATATTACCGCGCTTGATCTCGCCATAGGCATGGACTTGTTTGCCTTCGGCAAAGTTGTTCTTCATACCAGCGGTGAAGTTGAAAAAGCGCAGAGTAATCGTGCCATTACCGTCACTGATCTTTACCGCCAACATCTTACGTTTACCGAAAATGGTATCGACGTGCATCACCTTGCCTTGTACAGCAGCCCATAGGCCAGCGTGCAGTTTTACGATCGGGTAGATGCGTGTTCTATCTTCGTAGCGCAAAGGCAGGTGAAACAGCAAGTCCTGTACGTTGTTAAGCCCAACCTTTTCCAGTTTCTCTGCGACTTTAGCGCCGACTCCAGATAAAGAGTTGAGAGGGATAGCAGATAAAAGCTGTGACATAACAAGGCTCATAAACGTAAGAGAGATAATCTATTCAAGCATTTTACTGGATTTTTGTACAGGATAAAGCTTAGAAGCAGATACGGGATGCGAGTAAACGAGATACGAAGAGATAAGAGCAGATTCGTGATGCGAGTAAACGAGATACGAAGAGATAAGAGCAGATTCGTGATACGGGTAAACGAGATTCGAAGAGATTAAGAGCAAATAGGAGCTTGGATTTATCGGGGAATGAAAGAATAGGGCAGTAAAAAAATTAAAGCAGACTCGAAATACGATAGGTTGAGTGGTGAAAAGCTTTTGCTCTTCGCATCTCGAGACTCGTATCTCTCATCTGCTTTATCTATCTGCTTTTAGATCTAGTTCTTACGACGTCTTACTTTCAGCGCGTGTGGCATTACACGTAGCTTCTTCATAATGCTCGCAAGGTGAACACGATCTTTGGTGGTCAGCAAGATTGTCACTGTGTACAAGCGTCCATCGCGTTCTTCGGTTGAAATACCGTGAATGTTAGAGCCTGTTTTTGAGATAACGTTAGTTAACTCAGCCAGTGCACCTTGGTGGTTCTGCAGATCAACCTGAAGTTCAGCTGTGAACTCTTGGTCGTAATCGTCAGACCATTCAACCGCCATGTATTTGTCTGGTTCTTTCTGATAACCACGAACGTTTGGACACGTTTCACGGTGAACCACAAGGCCGCGACCTGGAGATACATGGGCAATGATGTGATCATCTGGAATCGGGTGACAACAGTTAGCGAACGTTAGCAGTAGACCTTCAGCACCACGGATCGGAAGTTTCTTCCTAGGTGTGTCGCTGTTGTTTTCCACTTCAGTCAGTTCGTCAGCATCACCAAGTAGGCGACGAGCAATAACGATACTCATCAGCTCACCAAGACCAATTGATGCGAGCAAGTCTTCAATGTTATCTAGGCGTAAGTCTGACAATACATGCTCAAGGTTCTCTTGGCCGATATCGGCAATAGAGTGTTCACCAAGTGCGTGATTCAGTAGGCGACGACCTAGCGTAATAGACTCTTCACGGCGCATCGTTTTCAGAACCTGACGGATCTTAGTACGCGCACGAGATGTTACTACGTAGTTGAGCCATGCTGCATTCGGACGTGCGCCCGGAGCACTGATGATCTCAATGGTTTGACCGTTCTTCAGCGATTTGCTGAGTGGGTAAGGGTTCATGTCTACACGAGCACCTACACACATGTTGCCGACATCGGTATGTACCGCGTAAGCAAAATCGACCGCTGTTGCGCCTGCAGGAAGCTCGACAATGCGCCCCTTCGGCGTGAACACGAAGATCTCATCTGGGAACAGATCAGACTTAACGTTTTCAATGAATTCGAATGAGTTACCGGCACTTTGTTGCAGCTCAAGTAAGCTCTGCATCCAACGTTGTGCTTTAACCTGTGCGGTTGTGCCATTACTGCTGCGTGAGCCATTGCCTTTGTAAGACCAGTGCGCAGCGACACCTTTGTCTGCCATTTGATCCATATCTTCAGTACGGATCTGAACTTCAACTGGCACCCCGTGAGGGCCGATCATTGATGTGTGCAGAGATTGGTAGCCGTTGGCTTTTGGTACCGCGATGTAATCTTTCATGCGGCCAGGACGAGGCTTGTACAGGCTGTGAGCCTGACCAAGTACGCGATAACAAGTATCTGGGGTATCAACCACGACGCGGAAAGCGTAGATGTCCATAATGGTGTGGAAGCGCTGCTCTTTGGTTTTCATCTTGTTGTAGATGGAGAACAGGTTCTTTTCACGACCAAGTACGCGAGCAGGCAAACCGACTTCTTCAAGGCGGCCTTCGATTTCGCTATGGATACGTTGGATCATTTCCTTACGGTTACCACGCGCAGCTTTCACTACGTTTTTCAGTACGCGATAACGGTTAGGGTAGAGGGCTTCGAAGCCCAGCTCTTCTAGTTCAGTCTTGATGTTATGAATACCAAGACGGTGAGCTAGCGGAGAATAGATCTCTAGGGTTTCACGAGCAATACGACGCTTTTTGTCAGGACGAAGTGCCCCAAGCGTGCGCATGTTGTGAGTACGGTCAGCTAATTTGATCAAGATAACGCGGATGTCTTGCACCATGGCGAGAACCATCTTTCGGAAGTTCTCTGCTTGCGCTTCTTTGCGATCACGAAATTTAAGCTTATCCAGCTTAGATACACCATCAACCAATTCAGCAACGGTATTGCCAAATTTTTCCTCTAGATCTTCTTTAGTGACATCACAGTCTTCAATCACATCATGAAGTAGAGCAGCTTGCAGGGTTTCGATATCCAGACGCATTTCTGCCAGGATTCTTGAAACAGCTACAGGGTGGATAATGTATGGTTCACCGCTTGAGCGGGTTTGCCCTTCATGGGCGTCTCTCGCTACCACATAAGATTGACGCAGAGCCTCAATTTGAGGCTCTGTTAGGTATTCTTGGGCAACGTCTTTGAGGCTATCGAATAGATACAAATTAAAGGCCCGGAAGGTTAATTAGTTCGAATGACGTTCTTAACGAGTGTGAGCGATGCTGCTTACTGCTGCAAGTTCAGCCGCTTCTTGCTCTTGTTGCTCTTGACGTTCGCGAGCATCTAGTACGTCTTTAGTGATAAGACCTTCTTCGATTTCGCGAAGAGCGATAACCGTTGGCTTATCGTTTTCTTCAGGCACTAGTGAATCTTTACCGCCAGTTTGCATTTGACGTGCGCGGCGAGCCGCAATAAGAACTAGGTCGAAACGGTTGCCAACTTTTTCAACAGCGTCTTGAACAGTTACGCGTGCCATGAGGACTCCAAATAGTAATTAACTAATAAATTTTTGATGACGAGAAAGTATACAAGTTTAACTAGAGACTTTCTAGATCACCGTATACTTATCTCAATGGAAAATCTAGTTCTAGATTATTCCGCCAGTAGTGCTGTAAGCATGCCGCTGTATTTAGCTGCTTGCTTATCTTCTTTCAAACGCTCCGCACGAATGATTGCTCTGAAGTCCATTAGGGCTGCATCAAAGTCATCATTCACGATCACATAGTCATACTCACTGTAGTGAGAAATTTCAGACTTTGCTTCGCTCATGCGTTTCGCAATAACTTCGTCGCTGTCTTGACCACGAACATTTAGACGACGCTCTAGCTCACCATTTGATGGTGGAAGAATGAATACACTCTTCGCTTGAGGCATCTGTTCACGGATCTGACGAGCACCTTGCCAGTCGATATCTAGGAATACATCGATACCGCGGTCTAGGTTTTCTTCAATCCAAACGCGTGAAGTACCGTAGTAGTTGCCGAATACTTCAGCGTACTCTAGGAACTCACCTTTATTGATTAGGTCTTCGAAGTGGTGCTTCTCTACGAAGTGGTAGTGAACACCATTTTCTTCACCAGGGCGCATACCGCGAGTGGTGTGTGAAACAGATACCTTCATTGCGTAGGTTGGATTGGTTTCTAGCATTGCTGAGATCAAGCTCGACTTACCTGCGCCACTAGGTGCAGATACGATGTAAAGAGTACCTTTGCCCATCTGTATATTTCCACTGTTGGTTGGATTGAGTGAAGGCGATAAACCTACACTATAAAAGATAGCACTGACCTTAATTACGTTCCGGTAATTGCGCGTATATAGCGGCAACTGGTGAAAATTAGGTCAGAAAAATGGAGGCGAAGAGTAGCATATTTAGATGATTGAGAACAACTGGCTTGATCGTTATTTATTAACGAATGATCTTCTCGACGATCTTCGTAGAAATGTAATGACAGGCCATCGGTACTTTTTTATGTGATCTGGACAAAATTTGTTGAAGTTTTAATCTCAATCCTTACAATCCGCGCAAACGATTAAATGCTGTATATATCTAGTGATATGGACTAGATGTTTCTACTACCGAGCCTACCTTGGTGACTACAGTTTTTAGTGTAGAGACCTCTCTATTCTCACAGCATTTGAATCACCAAATTTTTAATTTATTGCAAAGGTTTTGTTGTGAGTACCGATTCCACCCTGAAAACCCAGAACACCTCTGGCTCGCTTGATTCGATGTTTAAAATCACCGAAAGAAAAACCACGATTGGCACTGAGCTGTATGCGGGTTTCATTACTTTCTTGGCAATGAGCTACATTCTGGCGGTGAACCCAGCGATTCTGGGTGATATTCCAGGCATGGATAAAGGTGCCGTGTTTACTGCGACGGCTCTGTCTGCGGCTATCGCGACCCTAATCATGGGTATTTGGGGTAACTACCCAGTAATGCTTGCGCCTGGCATGAGCATGAATGGCTTCTTCAAAGGTTTACTATTAAGTGGTTCAGTAGCGGTACTTTGGAATGAAGCGTTATTTGGTATCTTCCTTTCCGGTATTCTTTACCTCGCATTCTCATTAACCAATATCCGTAAATCGATGATTGAGTCGATTCCTGAAGATTTGAAGTTGGCGATTACGGTTTCTCTCGGTTTGTTCATCGCTTTCTTAGGTCTTAAGAATGCAGGCATCATCGTTTCTAACCCATTCGTATTGGTTGGCTTAGGTGACATTTCCGATCCAAAAGTGATCATCGCTTATGTGAGTATCTTCATCGCGCTTGGTTGTATGGTTCGTGACATTAAGTTGGCGACCTTCATCTCGTTCGTTTCAGCTATCGTGTTAACCATTCTTGCTGACGTATTCATGGGTACATCAAACGCGCCAATCCCAGAACAGCTAGTTGCGATGCCACCAAGCATGGCAGGCAGCTTCGGCGCTATCTTTGATTTCTCTGCTTTCACTCCAGAGAAAATGTTCGACCTATTGTTCATCGTGCTTATCTTCCTGATTGTTGATTTCTTCGATGGCTTGAGCACGATTGTTGGTGTTGGTCGCGATGCGGGCATCATCGATAAAGATGGCAAGGTGCCAAATGCGAAGTCAGCTCTAGTGGCGGATGCGGGTGGTACGGTGATTGGTTCGATTCTTGGTACGACATCGATCACCGCTTTCTCTGAGTCTGGTATCGCTTCTTCTCAAGGTGCAAAAACGGGCTTAGCGGCAGTGATGGTTGCAGGCTTGTTCTTAATTTCGCTATTCCTATACCCAATCTTCTCTATCTTCTCGGCAGCTATGGTTGCGCCTGCTATGGTAGTAGTGGGCATTTACATGGTAGGTCGTCTTGGTCAGATCAACTGGGAGAAGAAAGAGTCACGCATTGCAGCCTTCTTCACTATCATGTTCACAGTACTGAGCTTCTCACCAGCGAACGGTATGGCGATGGGCTTCATCAGCTACGCATTCACTATGGTTGTTGCGGGTAAGCGCAAAGAAGTTCACCCACTTATCTACGGACTGTGTGTGGTGTTTCTAACTTACCTGATTCTGCTATAAGGCTGCTCGGTAAGTAGCGTTTGTTAAGAACAGGCGTTAAGTAAAAGACCAGTAGATGGCTCTGCAGTGAATGTGGAGCCATTTTTGTATCTGTCGCTTCTAGATGTGTAACTGGTGGCGTTATCCTAAAGTCGATGCTTTGAGAGTACGCGACTTATATTGATGCATGCTATTGTAGAGACTGGATTAATTATTTTTTGAAGAGTGACTATGCCTTCTCACTTACCTAAATCTTTTAGTAAGCCGTTTTTAAAAGTATTCCACATTATGGAAGCGGTACTGCTAGTGGCGATCACGCTGGCGACCCTGTTTGCGATGGTCGAAGAGTTCATGCATGTATTCGCTGAACGCCGAGTGCAACTGACCGATATTCTGTTGATGTTTATCTATCTCGAAGTGTTGGCCATGGTTCAGCAGTTTGTGGTGAATGGTAAGATTCCTGTTAGGTACCCTATCTACATCGCGATGATGGCAATTGCTCGTTACATCACTTTAGGTATGAAAGAGCTCGATGCGGTATTGATCGTTTGGTTGTCTCTAGCTGCATTTATTTTGGCAGCAGCGACGCTATTAATTCGTGTTGGACATCATTACTGGCCTTATGTGGATCTACGAACCAAGCAGCCAGATGAGTAAAACTTTGAAGGTTAAGACTTTATAAATGAAGCCCAGCGATAGCGCTGGTTTTTTTTATAAGGGGAGCTTGAGCGAAAAAACGTCGTTTTCTTTAAATAACGCTTTACAACCTAGCTAGGATCACCAAGAATGTCCTCGCTCTGTTTTCAGGGTTATTAAATGAAACATCCAGTTGTAAAGTAAAACCCTTAGTATTGCTTCATTGTTATTCTCAGTGTTTCCCTTAGCTTCATAGATACATTAAATAATTCAAGCTTTCAGCGCATCGCACTTTTTGGCGATTAATTTTTTATTTTTATATAAGGGACACATCATGTCTAACAAAGTAAACGGCGTAGTAAAATGGTTTAACGAAGAGAAAGGTTTCGGTTTCCTAACTCAAGACAACGGCGGCGCTGACGTATTCGTACACTTCCGTGCTATCGCTTCTGAAGGTTTCAAAACTCTTAAAGAAGGCCAACAAGTGTCTTTCGAAGTAGAGCAAGGCCAAAAAGGTCTTCAAGCTGCAAACGTTGTAGCTCTATAAGATTTTAAGTCGGCGCAGGTTGCAACAGCAACTTGCGTCACTTTCTCTCAAGCCTGTACCCCCCAGTTCCACCGCAACACCCTCTTCAAAAAAACGCTTAAATCCTTTTGTTATACCCGCTCTGTTCTATCTATAGCTGTATCTATTCTTTGCTCTAAAAAATCTCCTGCGTAATTGCTTACTCACTGACTTGCCGTGATTGTTATTGTTGTATCAATAAAAAAGCCCCTAAAACTAGGAGCTCATTTTTAGTTAACCAAGACTGCTATTAACAGACTGTTATTCAATGTTCTGGATCTGCTCACGCATCTGTTCGATAAGAACTTTCAACTCTACACCAGAAGCTGTGATGTCTGTGCTGATAGACTTAGATGCTAGCGTGTTTGATTCACGGTTGAACTCTTGCATCATGAAGTCCAGCTTACGGCCACATGCGCCGCCTTTCTTCAATACTGCGTTTGCTTCTTTCACGTGAGAGTCTAGACGGTCTAGTTCTTCGGCTACGTCTGACTTCTGAGCCAGTAGGATAAGCTCTTGCTCAACACGAGAACCTTCAAGTTCAATTTTTGCTTCTTCAAACTTGTTAAGTAGACGCTCACGTTGCCATTCTAGGATTTCAGGCATGCGTGCACGAACTTTCACTACTTCTTCAGTGATCGCATCTAAGCGCTGTACGATTAGCGCTTTCATGTTTTCACCTTCACGAGCACGAGCATCAATGAACTCTGCAATCGCATCGTTGAATGCGTCTAGCAGGTCTTTGTTGATCGCATCCATGTCTTGCTCTGGAGTTTCCATCACACCAGGCCAGTTCATCACTTGGAATGGGTTCAAACGGCTGTCTTCGCCTGTCATGGTCATTACTTGGTTAGCCGCATTAATTACTTGCTGTGCCAAACCTTCGTTGATGCTTAGCTCACCTTTAGCGGCTGGGTTTGCTTCGAAGCGTAGGTTACATTCAACCTTGCCGCGCGCTAGACGCTTACGGAAACGCTCACGTAGGATTGGCTCTAAACCACGGAACTGTTCAGGCATACGGAAGTAAGTTTCTAGGTAGCGTTGGTTTACACTACGGATTTCCCATACTGCTGTACCCCAATCGCCTTTTACTTCTTTGCGTGCGTACGCGGTCATACTATAAATCATCGAATTTTCCTGTCTTTTATCATTCTGAAAATAACGCGCACGCATAGTATCACGATACGAGTTGCACCCGAAGTCGATTGATTTTCACTATAAATAGCCTTTCATGATAAATAGGTTTGAACGGCAAATAGATTTGAAAGATAAACTGCTATATAATCTCGCCCCAATCAAAACTGTCTCACCCCTTTCTTAGGTGATGCACTCTTTCGATAGTAAATCACTTCAGACTGTTAATAAGGTAGATACCAATGCGTCCAAATGACCGCGCTGTAGATCAAATTCGTCCAATTAAAATTACTCGTAACTACACAGCTTATGCTGAGGGTTCTGTATTAGTTGAGTTCGGCAACACTAAAGTTCTATGTAATGCGACGGTAGAAGAAAACGTACCGCGTTGGTTGAAAGGTCAAGGTAAGGGTTGGGTAACCGCTGAATACGGCATGCTGCCACGTGCAACGCACACTCGTAACCGTCGTGAAGCGGCGAGCGGTAAGCAAGGCGGTCGTACGATGGAAATCCAACGTCTGATCGCGCGTAGCCTACGTGCAGTTGTTGACCTGAAAGTAATGGGTGAAATCATGATCACTGTCGATTGTGATGTTATCCAAGCAGACGGCGGTACACGTACTGCTTCTATCTCAGGTGCAAGCGTAGCAATGGCTGATGCTATCAACAGCCTACTAGCAAGCGGCAAACTTAAAAAGAACCCAATGAAAGGCCACGTAGCGGCTGTTTCAGTGGGCATTGTTGGTGCACAAGCACTGTGTGACCTTGAGTACGTTGAAGACTCAGCGGCAGATACCGACATGAACGTTGTAATGACGGAAGACGGTAAGATGATTGAGATTCAAGGCACCGCGGAAGGCGAACCGTTCAGCCACGAAGAGCTGATGCAGCTTTTAGCCCTGGCGAATAAGGGCATTGCCGATATTGTTGAAGCGCAGAAGTCGGCGTTAGCAGAATAGTTTTTAGATAGCTCCTTTCATAAGGGGCTATTTTTTTGTCTGTAAAACTCGAAAGGGTAGTGCAGAGAGTAAGTTAAGTTTTATTGAATAAACGTAGAGGAAGAACATGAAAGCATATCAACGTGAATTTATTGAATTTGCACTAGAGAAAGAAGTACTTAAGTTTGGTGAGTTTACTTTAAAGTCTGGCCGTAAGAGCCCTTACTTCTTCAATGCTGGATTGTTTAATACAGGTCGTGACCTAGCACGTTTAGGTCGCTTCTACGCAGCGGCATTGGCTGATTCAGGTATTGAGTTCGATGTACTATTTGGCCCTGCATACAAAGGTATCCCAATCGCGACGACAACAGCTGTAGCACTGGCAGATCACCACGATGTGGACACGCCTTACTGCTTTAACCGTAAAGAAGCGAAAGATCACGGTGAAGGTGGCAACCTAGTCGGTAGTGCACTTGAAGGCCGTATCATGCTGGTGGACGATGTGATCACTGCAGGAACTGCAATTCGTGAGTCGATGGAAATCATCCAAGCTAACGGAGCTGACTTAGCGGGCGTGCTTGTTGCTATCGACCGTCAAGAGAAAGGCAAAGGCGAGCTGTCTGCAATTCAAGAAGTTGAACGCGATTTCGGTTGTGCAATCATCTCAATCGTTAGCCTGACTGACCTTGTGACTTTCCTTGAAGAGAAAGGCACAGATGCAGCACACCTAGACGCAGTAAAAGCGTACCGCGCTCAATACGGAATCTAATACCTGAAGCGTCGAACCTAACGGTTTAGCGTTCTAAGTTTAGAATCGAAAAATCAAAAAGGCCCGAGAGAGATAACTCTTTCGGGCCTTTTACTTTTCTATTGAAGTGAGCTTCTTATCTAAAGATAGGAGTTCTATCTGTAGCGGCTACTCTATTTATAACGAATGCCGCGTTCAGCTTCTGGATCTTCCATTGTCTTGAAGCGCTTGTGTAGCCACATCCATTGCTCAGGAGCACGTAAGATAATCTTCTCTAGATAACTGTTCATATAAGCCGCCGCCGCTTTCTCATCTTTTTGCGGATAGTTATCTTCGATCGACTCGTCAGCCATGATTTCATACTTGCCATCGGCATTTCTAAAACCTGACCCAGGAACAAGTGCACATCGGCTGGTGTACGCAAGAATGCTGGTGCCTGTTGTCGTACACGCATCTTCTACCGCGAAGAAAGGCACAAACACTGATTTGTTACGACCGTAGTCATGATCCGGCAGATAGAAAAGGATCTCCCCCTGACGCAGAATTCGAATCATACGCTTCACGTCTTTTCGGTGAATCAGACGGTTGCCGTTTTGAGTGCGACCACGGTATTGAATGAACTCATAAGCTGGGTTGTTGTGCGGGCGATAAACCCCTAAACCTGAAATACCAAGCACGGCCATTGCTCGCGCCGTGATCTCTAGGTTTAAAGCATGCACACAACACAGAAGAACACCTTTACCGTTGGCTTTGTGCGTACGCAGCATTTGTGTGTCTTTGTCCACTAGGATGCGTTTGAAGCGCCATGTAGGCCAAAACCAAGTAATCCCGGTTTCGATCAGCGCCATACCGGTGTTCTTAAAGTTCTCACTCACCATTGCGGCTACTTCGTCTGCCGGCTTATCTGGGAAGGCAAGTTCTAGGTTACGTGTTGCTACTGCCACACGTTTTTTACCATAGCGAGCACCAAGAGAGCCTAACGAGCGACCTAGCAGTAACAAGATACGGTAAGGTAGAACGTTAACGATAAGCGCCAATAACCCAAAGCCGAACCAAACACCCCAGTATTTAGGGTGGAGTAGCGCCAGAGTAAAGGGCGGCTTAGTAATAACGTGTTGTGCAGTGCTGCTTGTCGGAGAAGTTTTCGTCGTCATAACCATCACTTAAGATTTGATTGCTACTTAATTTGATTGCTACTTAATCTGAGCGCTTAGCAGAGCCCAATAAGCATCAAAGTTTTCTGTCGGTTGATATTTGAAGTCTGAGCGAACAAAGCGATTCAAGCTGCCTTCAACCTGACCTAGCAGTTGAGCGGCTAAGATTTTCTCATCAACCGGGAATGATTTCCCTTCACGAAGCTTTCTTTCACGAAGGATTTGGCGAAGTTGCGTCTCAATGCGTTCGAAAAGTTGATTGATGCGGTCGCGTAGGCGTTCATTTTCAAACATTAGAGCATGACCAGACAAAATTCGAGTCAGGCCTGGGTTACGTTCTGAGAAAACTAAGATCAGTTGTAGCACTAAGCGTATGCGCTCTAGTGTGTCTTTCTCTTCATCCAGAATGCGGTTGATTCGAGACATCAACGCTTCTTCAATGAACTCGATCAGGCCTTCAAACATACGAGCTTTGCTTGGAAAGTGGCGGTATAACGCAGCTTCAGAAACACCTACTTGCTTGGCCAACTTTACCGTTGTGATACGAGAAGCACCTTCGGTCGATTCCAACATTTGTGCGAGAGCTTGCAGGATTTCTTCACGACGGTTTGATTTTCGAGTACCAGCCATCTATTTACTTCCTTTCCTAAAGATGAGGATTGAGTGAAGAAGGATTATAAACACCATTCAATTCTGTTTCCTAGTTTTGTAAGACCTAGGTCAACAGAATCGAGAGGTGTCAGCAGATTGTCAGAGCTAAATCGTGTATTTATTCGACAATAAGTTGTTGGATCTGATCGAGGATCTGGAAACCAAGGGAGTCTTTGCTATCCAGTGGCAGAGATTTATCGCCGCCTTTCCAATAAAGATGCAGCTCGTTGCTACTGCTATTGAAGCCTTGGCCTTCGACAGACACATCGTTGGCACAAATCAAATCGAGATTTTTTCGCTCTAGCTTGCCGCGGGCGTATTTCTCAACATCTTGAGTTTCTGCTGCGAAGCCGACAGTAAATGGGCGACCTTCAGTCATTGAAGCAACAGAGGCTACGATGTCTGGGTTCTTCACCATGTGAATAGACATGTCATCTTTGCCATCGACCTTTTTGAGCTTTTGGTCTGCGATGGTCTCAGGGCGATAATCGGCAACCGCCGCGCAGCTGATGAAAATATCGTGTTGAGCAGCGTGAGCTGTAACGGTATCAAACATCTGTTGTGCGCTATCTACATCAACACGAGTTACTTTGTTTGGTGTCGCAAGTGATACAGGACCACTGACTAGAGTCACCGTTGCACCTTGCTTCGCGGCTGCTTCAGCTAATGCATAGCCCATTTTTCCTGAGCTGTGATTAGTAATGTAACGTACAGGGTCGATCGCTTCACGAGTCGGGCCTGCAGTAATAAGCACAGAACGGCCAGCAAGTGGCTTAGGTTGGAAGAAGTCTTCACAGCGATGCACGAGCTGCATTGGCTCTAACATGCGTCCCATACCAACATCACCACATGCTTGTTCGCCTGCTGCTGGGCCCCAGATTTCACAACCACGGCGTTTTAGAGTTGCGATGTTCTCTTGAGTGGCAGGGTGGCTGTACATTTGCTGGTTCATTGCTGGAGATACCGCAACTGGCGCATCGGTTGCTAAAATCAGAGTCGTCAGTAGGTCGTTGCCCATGCCAGCAGTCATGCGTGCAATAAGGTCAGCGGTTGCAGGGGCTAATAATACTAAGTCAGCCCACTTTGCGAGCTCGATGTGTCCCATCGAAGCTTCTGCAGCAGGATCAAGCAAACTATCAGACACAGGCCTTCCCGAGACTGCCTGCATGGTAAGGGGAGTGATGAACTCCTTGGCAGCATTGGTCATAACGACTTGTACCTGCGCGCCACGTTCAATTAGGCGACGAGTCAGCTCGGCACATTTATAAGCAGCGATACCACCACTAATACCAAGAAGAATTTTTTTCCCTGCTAGGCCTTGTTGGTCAGCGTTACTCAGTGGATTAACCTGTGTTTGCATGATTCTGTTCCTTAATTTTTCTGCGACTTACGATATCAGAACAAAGGATGAGTGCCTAGAAGCAGAACTCGAACAGAGTTGACGCTCATCAAGTTGGTGTTATCAAACTTATCAATTACACGATTTTGTTAGGGAATCGCTACCTTTTATCTTTATCAAAGGATCTCAGAGTGCAAGCTCATTAAGCTGATGGATCGTGTTCATGACCAATGATTAGCTTTTATATGCCGATAAATAAAATGCCCGCCGAATCGATGCCAAGAGAAAAGTTATTGAATCGAGGACCAGATTCGTTAAGTGATGCTGAGCTCTTAGCTATATTTCTTAGAACGGGTACACAAGGAATGAACGTTTTGGAGTTGGCTGACAAGTTGATCAAGGATTTTGGCTCGCTTCGCCATCTTTTTTCAGCAACAGAGGCTGAGTTCTGCGCTCATAAAGGGATGGGTCAGGCTAAATACGTTCAATTGCAGGCGGTGTTAGAGATGACGCAGCGCTATCTCGCGGAGACTTTATCTCGAGGTGACGCCTTAACCAGTCCAAGTCATACCAAGCTTTATCTCTCGAGCATGTTGCGCGATCGCCAGCGAGAAGCCTTCTATATATTGTTTCTCGATAACCAGAATAGAGTAATAAAAGACGAGGTAATGTTTGAAGGAACCATCGATGCTGCGTCGGTTTACCCGCGGGAAGTGGTAAAACGCGCTCTTCATCATAATGCTGCGGCATTAATTTTAGCGCATAACCATCCTTCGGGTGTCGCAGAGCCAAGTCAAGCAGATAGGCGAATCACCCGCCGTTTAACTGATGCATTAGCGCTGGTGGACATCCGAATTCTCGATCATTTTGTCGTTGGAGATGGCGAAGTTGTCTCTTTTGCAGAGCGTGGATGGATTTGAATCACATTTTAGGTTGTTAGTTACGTTAAATCTGCTATTATTCCGCCCACATTTTTAGACCTAAAATCAGCTCTGATTACTCAAGCAAGCTGCGCTGCACAAAAAAAGATCACGAAATCCGTAAAAAGGATCTGTTCGGGTCTTGAGCAATGCGTGTCAAGTTAGTATAATGCGCGACCTTTGATAGCCTTGTATGGATTTTCCATAACGGTTTTTACCTTCTATTTTAATTGATAGAGAGGTTCGGCCACCAAGGTTGATATCGAGCTGAAACGATTGGAGAAGACATTCATGTCCCGAGTATGCCAAGTAACTGGTAAGCGTCCAGTAACGGGTAACAACCGTTCACACGCACGCAATGCTACTAAGCGCCGTTTTCTGCCGAACCTACAAACTCATCGTTTCTGGGTAGAGAGCGAAAAACGTTTTGTTAAACTACGTCTAACTGCTAAAGGCATGCGTATCATTGATAAGAAAGGCATCGATGCTGTTCTTGTTGATATCCGTGCACGTGGCGAAAACGTTTAAGAGGAATTAAGCAATGGCTAAAGGCATTCGTGAGAAAATTCGTCTAGTATCTTCTGCAGGTACTGGTCACTTCTACACAACTGATAAGAACAAGCGTAACATGCCAGGCAAATTTGAGATCAAAAAGTTTGATCCAGTAGTTCGCCAACACGTTATGTACAAAGAAGCGAAAATCAAGTAATTGATGCTTTTTTTGCTCTTCTTCAGTAGAAGAAAGAATTGAAAAACCCAGCTTAATCGCTGGGTTTTTTTATATCTAAATTTTGAGTAACTCAATTACTCTTACTTGATATAGCGCCTAATCGATAGAAAACTGCGTAGCATGGAAAGTATTGCCATTTTCGCGATATACTGATTACTCAATAGGTTAGATGAGCAGAATCAGATGAGATATCGTGGACGTAGGTGGAACAACATACTCATGTTGAGCGTGATTGCTTTTATTGGCGTGTTAAACCTTCCAACATTGATCAAAGCTTATCTCATTGAACCTGAGCCCGAATCTGAACTTCAGGTAAGCAGCCCTTACCCCTATCTATTAAATCCTGAATCAGAACTTCAAGCGTTGCACTTTGCGAAGTGGTCAATCGTACAAGAAGATGGTCAGTGGGTTTATCAAATGAAAGATCCGGCACCAGAACAAGCTACGAGTGCACAAGAGCTGTCACAACGTTGGCAACAGCTTATAGGTACCGCGGTCGACTCACAAACCTATACTGATCTTTCTCCTCAGCTCAATACACCACACACCGTTGAAGTCTGGTATCACGATCAGGAAGAACCCCAGCGTATTACCTATTATCAACTGCCTGATTTTTGGTTATTAAAAAACTGGAATGATCAGTGGTTGGCGGTGTCTATTGAAGAGAGTTACTTGTTTCCAAGTCTTAGCTCAGACAATTCCTCAAAATCGGACGACTAAACTATGCCTGAATTACCCGAAGTCGAAGTGAGCCGCATGGGGATCTCGCCTCATTTAGTCGGCGAGACCATCAAGACCCTTACCTTTCGTACGCCTAAATTACGTTGGGATATCCCGCAAGAGCTTAAGCTGTTAGAAGGGCAGGTGATTCGTTCCATTTCGCGTCGTGCAAAGTACTTGTTGATTGAAACTGATACCGGTACAGCCATAGTACACCTTGGTATGTCTGGCTCACTGCGTGTATTAGATGCGGATTTTCCAGCGGCAAAGCACGATCACGTGGATCTAAAGCTGACTAATGGTAAGGTGCTGCGTTATAACGACCCTCGTCGCTTTGGAGCGTGGTTATGGTCGGCGCCTGATGAAGTCCACTCTGTGTTGCTTGGCTCTGGCCCTGAGCCGCTAACGGACGACTTTAACGCTGAATACATAGCCGAGAAGGCTGGAAAGCGAAAAGTTGCCGTCAAGCAGTTCATCATGGATAACAAAGTAGTGGTGGGCGTGGGAAACATCTACGCCAATGAAGCGCTGTTTTCTTCACGAATCCATCCTTTGCGCCCCGCAAGCAAAGTGACAAAAGAAGAGTGGGTTTTGTTAACCCAAGAGATCAAGCAAGTCCTTGCGACCGCTATCAAGCAAGGTGGCACTACCCTAAAAGATTTTGCCCAAGCAGATGGCAAGCCCGGCTACTTCGCGCAAGAGCTGCAAGTGTATGGAAAAGCGGGTGAAAAGTGCCCTAATTGTGGTGAGAAGCTTGAAGAGCAAAAGATAGGGCAAAGGAATACGTTTTTTTGCCCACAATGTCAGGTCTAGAAAAACTGAACCTATGTTCACTTTTTTGAGCTAGTAGATATACGGTCTAGTAGCTACAATTGCAATAATTATACGAATTGAGAATAGTAGAATGAAATATTTAGTAACTGGCGTTGCTGGTTTTATTGGCTCTGCAGTGTCAGAGCGACTATGTGCGGCAGGGCATGAGGTTATTGGTATCGATAACCTAAATGACTACTACGAAGTCTCTCTGAAACATGCTCGCCTTAAACGTATCGAACATGAAAACCTTACCTTTATCGAGCTTGATCTTGCGGATAGAGAAGGCATCGCTGAGCTTTTCGCACAGCAAAAGTTTGACCGCGTGATTCACTTAGCGGCGCAAGCTGGCGTTCGTTACTCAATTGATAACCCGATGGCATACGCTGATAGTAACCTTGTTGGTCATTTGGCTATTCTAGAAGGTTGTCGTCATAACAAGGTTGAACACCTAGTTTATGCATCATCGAGCTCTGTCTATGGCTTGAACCAGAAAATGCCATTCCACACAGCAGACAGCGTTGACCATCCAATTTCATTGTACGCTGCGACTAAGAAGTCGAATGAGTTGATGGCGCATACCTATTCTCATCTATACGATGTACCGACAACAGGTCTACGCTTCTTTACGGTTTATGGCCCTTGGAGTCGCCCTGATATGGCGATGTTTAAGTTTGCGAACTTAATCGTGGCAGGCAAGGAGATCGACATTTACAACAACGGCGACATGATGCGAGACTTCACTTATATCGATGATATTGTTGAAGGCATTGTTCGTGTACAAGACCGCATTCCAGCTAAACAGCCAGATTGGACTGTGGAGCAAGGCTCACCGGCAACCAGTTCTGCTCCGTATCGCGTGTTTAACATAGGTCATGGCAGCCCGGTTAAATTGATGGATTACGTTGAAGCATTAGAAACAGCTTTAGGTATTGAAGCGAAGAAGAACTTCATGCCAATACAACCAGGTGATGTGTACGCAACTTATGCCGATACGGAAGATCTTTTTGAAGCTGTTGGCTACAAGCCTCAAGTTAAAATCCAAGAAGGCGCCAAAGCATTCGCGGATTGGTATAAAGCTTATTACTCACTTTAACAGTCAACGCCTCAATTAAAAGTAGCGCTCAATGAGCGCTATTTTTGTTTTTGAATACAGGATTATTTCGTTTTTATTCTATAACTTTGGACTGTACTCTTTATTCAAGGTAAACAAGTGATTGATGTTTGTAACTAGATTGAGCACCATGCTTTTCAACTTATTCATTAGTTTCATTGAAGCAACAAAGTAATTCTTTTCTCCTTGATGCTTACGGTTACCAATGATCGACGGCTTACTATTTCGTTGCATTCCAGCTTGATTGACCCCAAACATCGGTTGATTATGAATCCAAGTGTTTCTCAAGAACACATCAACAGGGTGCCTAAAGGTTTGACTATGTTTAATGAATGCTTTTGCGGCATTTGGAGATAGCGCATAACCAGCAGTCCCTTGAGGTACTTTTAAGTACTTTACTAAGTTTTGGTTTTCGTATTTACAGACGGGATAATTTAATCTGTTCTTACTGTTTTGCAATCGAATATAACCACATTGCTCAATATGCTGCTTTGCAATAGCCAAAGTATTTCGAAAAGTGTCTGTTTCAATATCAACATGATCTTCGAATACTAGTATGGGCTCATTGAGTTCTACACATTTTTGCCAAACAAGATAATGACTTGCATAGCACCCGACTTCACCGGGAGCATACGCCCTACCCATGTTATATAAAAATTTTTTTTCGTGAATTTTAGTTAGTAAACTATGTTCATCAATGCGCGCATCTACTCCTATAAAAAACTCAAAATCAACCTGAACGCTTTTGAGAGCGTTAGTTGTTGATATTTGTCGGCTACAATTGCCGTTTAAAGTAATGCAGTAGGCTTTCATAAACTGTATGTATTTATATATAAGAGCGATATGTTATCACCCACTTAGATTTTTTGTAATGGTTGTTCTCTTTTCTAAGAGATTCTAGCTGTAGAAAGAGCAATTCACTCTAACGCTAGATAAAAATGGATTCATTTCAATGAAGGACTACCACGAAGTAGCTTTGATACACGACCTTTTCAACGCCTTGATCTTGAATACGGAACCTTTGTTGAGACCATAACTCTGTCCTGAGAAGTTTTTAAGGTTGGTATTATATCTACTACAATATAGCGCTCACTGAGCGCTATATTTGTTTTTTGTGTAGGTAAAGAGTATTACTTCGCTGTTTTAATTTTGATTTCGTTTGATACTTTCTGTGGCACAAACTGACTTATCTCCCCACCGTGTATCGCGACTTCACGAACAATAGTCGAAGATAGGAAGGCATACTCTTCCGAAGGGGTTAAGAACACGCTTTCAAGTCCGGGTAGAAGCTTGCGATACATGCTAGTGAGACCGAACTCGTACTCAAAATCCATGGTTGTTCTTAGGCCTCGTACCAATACGTTAGCTTTCTGTTGCTTGGCAAAATCGACAAGCAAACCAGAAAAGCCTTCAACAGATACATTCGGCAAGTGAGACACAGCATCACGCAACAGCTCTACTCGCTCATCTAACTTAAACATGGTCTTTTTGCTTGGGCTCGCGGCTACTCCGACAGTGATATGATCAAACATGCTTGCAGCTCGGACAATGATATCGAGGTGACCGTTGGTTACCGGATCGAAAGTGCCTGGGTAGATAACGTGTGTGGTCATATTAGCTGTCCTTGCTTGGTGTTGTAATAGAATTTAAGGCTTTGTCTAATGTCTGTTTTACCATTTCGAGCGTGATGTCTTTCATTAAATCATCGCCTTTTGCTCGAGTTCCCCATGGAAGGTCTTGAACAGGTTTCCCTTGTTGCGCCTCTACGTGCTGTTGGTACACACTGACTACGATATCAAGGTCATTGTAGGGGCCTGTTCTTCGTGGATCACTGTGAGCGTACAACCCAATGACTGGTGTTGATTGTGTTGTTGCTAGGTGTGCTGGACCTGTATCTGGTGCTATCACCACGGTCGCATGTTTCAGTACGGCGGTGAGTTGCTTTAGGTTAGTTTTGCCAATTAAGTTGATGACAGGAGATTGACATAATGCTTCGATGTCCTTACCAAGGTTTACCTCCCGTGGAGCAGGAGAGCCACACAGTACCACTTGCATCCCTTTTTCTACTGCATAATCGGTAATGGCAGCATATCGTTCTATTAACCAATTGCGTGAATCTTTGCTTGCTGCAGGGGAGATGACTAAGGTTTGTTTCCCAGCCATTGTGTCGATGGCTAGCTGTTCGTCTTCCGGCGTTAAAGGAATGTCCCATTGGGGTTTATCGAAGGGAACACCAATGTAGCGAGCAAATTCGGCAAAGTTATCTAATACATGAAATTTGTCTGAAATAGGCAGGTGGCGATTAGTAAATAGTGACTGCATTTCACGGGTACGGTTTTTGCCAAAACCCACTTTGCACTTTGCCTTTATTCCCCATGAAAGTACGCTGGCTCTGAGTGCGGCTTGCATGTGTAGCAGCGCATCAAATTTCCGTTCTGACAATTGGCGCCATAGTTCACGCATTCCTTTGAAGCCTTGTTTCTTATCGAAAACAATCACTTCAATACCCGGCAGGTCGCCGATCAGCATGGCTTCTATTTTCCCGGTTATCCAAGTGATTTTCGTTTCAGGCCACTGCTTCTGGATGGCTTGAACCACAGAAATAGCATGACAAACATCGCCAATCGCGGATAGGCGAAGTATGCAAAGAGATTGAGGTGCAGTTGAGAACAATGACATAAAGAGCCCGAAAAAGTGAATAACATCAGAATTATGCAGATACTCGCATTAGTTGTAAAATAGCAATGACGAAAAGCGACCCAAAGGCCTCATAGATGGAAACAATTAACACTAAGAACCAAACAATTTGGTATGACCCTGAACTTCTGGCGCAAGTGCCGGAGGGTGAGATGGTTCAGATCTTTGAGGCAGAATACTGGCAGCAACGTGAGGCTATTTCAGGGAGTGCACAGGGGCGTGGTACCACCTGGTTTATTCAACTTGATGGAATGCAAGCCGCGTTGCGTCACTATCGCCGTGGTGGGCTATTTGGCAAACTCATTGAAGACCAGTACCGATTTTCAAATTGGGAAAGTACGCGATGCGCGATGGAGCTTAATGTTCTTAATGTATTGGCTAACGCTGGCGTGAATGTACCTAGGCCAATAGCGGCTCGGGCGACGAAAAGCGGGCTATTTTATCGTGCAGATCTGATGTCGGAACGAATTCCCAATGCGAAAGATCTGGTTGATGTATTGATGGCTAATTCGATAGGTGCGGATATCTATCAAAGGATTGGTCAAGAGATACGTAAAATGCACAATGCAGGGGTTAATCACACTGATCTCAACATTCATAATATCCTGCTTGATGATTCAAAAAAGGTGTGGATTATTGACTTTGACAAGTGTGGTCAGCAAGCGGGTGATGACTGGAAAGAAGGCAACTTAAATCGCTTAAAGCGCTCATTCCTAAAAGAAGTGAACAAGCGCCAGATTCAATGGCAAGAGTCGGATTGGGAGTCTCTTTTAATAGGCTACCAAGGCTAACGAAATCGAATGGTTGTTAGCCAAGAATGTGTTGTAAGGTGTTATCCAATGCCCCTCGATTCTGCTCAACCACTTGATAAGCAGCTAAACCTTTGTCTTTACGTAACTTAGGTTGTGTGAAAAGCTCTTTGAGTTGATTTGCAATTTCATTGCTGTTTTGGCAAATAGTGACAGCTTGAGCTTCAAGCAGTTTGTCGGTGATCTCGCTAAAATTAAAGTAGCTAGAGCCATTCAGTAAGGGTAGCTGTAGAGCTGCTGGTTCTAGCAGATTATGCCCTCCAACTTTATCTCCAATAAGGCTTCCACCCATAAAACAGACATCAGCGCCGCCGAGTAGTACCAACATTTCTCCCATCGTATCAGCTATATACACTTCAACATCAGGCGTTAATGGTTGCTGGTTTGTTCGAGTAATCGTGTTGAAGTCGTGCTGCTTAGCAAGCTCTGTCACTTGGTTGAATCGCTCTGGGTGGCGAGGCACGATGATAAGTAGTGCATTCGGATTATCTTTTAAAAGTTGCTTATGAGCATCTAAAACAACATCGTCTTCACCTTGGTGGGTACTAGCAGCAATCCAGACAGCGCGTTCAAAACCTATTTGCTTCCTTAATGCTTTGCCTTTTTCAACTTGTTCAGCAGAGACTTCAATATCAAATTTGATTGAGCCCGTCACATGCACAGATGACTTATCTAGCCCTAGCCTAACAAAACGTTCCGCATCACTAGGGTATTGGCAGAGTACCTGAGATAGTTTTTTTGCTAGAAGGTTAAATACAGGCTGGAATTTGGCGTAGCGCTGGTATGAACGTTCAGAAAGGCGAGCGTTGAGTACTGAAATAGGAATCCCAGCTTTCGCGACGCAATGTAACGTGTTTGGCCAAAGCTCTGTTTCCATAATCAACATTTGCTTTGGTTTTACTGATTTAAGGAAGCCTCGCACACACCAAGAAAAATCAATCGGCATGTAGCGATGTTCGACCAAATCACCAAGCTTGTCTATTTGCTCTGTACCTGTGCTGGTTGTCGTGGTAACGATGATGGCTTGATTTGGTTCTCGCTGCTTCAATTGCTTGATAATAGGTACTGCAGCAATAGATTCACCCACGGACACAGCATGAATCCAGATAGGGCTTTTACCTTGAACTTGCGGTGTGATACCGAAATGTTCTTTCCAGCGCTTGCCGAAACTTGGTTTGCCGGGTTTGCTCTTATAAAGCCCATAGAGGAGTAGTGGAGAGGCCAATGACAATATAAGAGTGTATATAAGTCGTATAAGCATAAGAACAGTGACACCAGAGGGTAAAATCAGTAATCAGAAGAGTATTTTCTTCAATCTCGAAAGTAAAGAGCGTTATAATTAAATGCTTAGTTATACTTTCAAATGGAAATGGTGAACTCTATCTCATCGCTTATGCAAACCGATCAATCCTATCGTTTCTTGCTCTATGTCGAGCAAAACTATTCATTTGCTATCCTTCGTCCATTTTATAACTACGCGAAGCAATTTGGCCATGACGTAAAATGGTTGCTTGTTGGTGAGGATGCTTCCGAACATCTTTTATTAGAGCAAGAGCAGCGAGTGTCCTTGACAGAAGCTGTTGCATATAATCCTTCGGCTATTTTAGTGCCGGGCGATCGCGTTCCTGCTTTTATCCCTGGGTTGAAGGTACAAGTATTTCACGGTTTGAATGAGAGTAAACGAGGGAACTTATATCCTGAGCGTGGTCTATTTGATTTGTATTGCACAGAAGGCTATGAAAGAACCAACTCATTGGAACCATTAGCTAAGCAGCGTGGCTATTTTCAAGTCAAAGAGACCGGTTGGTTGAAGCTAGATAGTTTGTTTAATTACCAAGCCAGTGACAAGTATTTTGAAAGACCGCAAATTCTATTTGCTTCTACTTTTTCGCCAAGCTTATCCTGTGCTGAATTGGTTTATGAAGAGCTTAAGTGCCTAAGCAAACTGAGCCAATGGCAATGGTTAGTCACACTGCATCCTAAAATGAAGCAAGATACACGAGAAAAATACCAGGCGTTGGAAGGCGATAACCTTCTGTTCTTCGACAATGATCGAGTGATTGAAATGCAGCATCGTGCTGATGTGATGGTATGTGACAACTCATCGATCTTTCAGGAATTTTTGTTGCTCAATAAGCCGGTTGTTACGGTAAATAACCGAGATCCTCAAGCGAGCTTCATCAATATTACTCAAGCAGAGCAGTTAGAATCAGCAATTCAACAAGCGATGTTACCGGATGAAGCAAGAGACAGAGCCATCGCTAATTATGGTCCATCAATAACGCCATATTTGGACGGTCAATCCTCAGCAAGAGTTCTGAATGCTATTACTGATACGCTAGAAAGCGGTTGGCAAGATAAGAAACCAAAAAATTGGATTCGTAACTTTAAGATCCGTAAATCATTAAACTATTGGAAATTCTAGGGCTGAATAATGAAAATATTAGTTTGTGCATCTTATCTACATGCTTGGAATAGTATTCGCCCTGAAGCGGAGATATTTGTAGAACTAGCAAATCAAGGGCATAGCGTCACGGTTATGACCCAAGGTGAGTCTGAATACGTAGATCGGCTTCGAACAAACGGTGTCAAGGTTATCGATTGCTATCCTAAAAGAAAGATTTGTTTTGATACGATCAAGACCATTCGTAGTGAGTTAAAGAGTGGTGAATATGACATTTGTTATGCTTTTAACTCAAAAACTATTCCGAATGCTGCATTTGCATGTATTGGGCTTAAAGTGAAGTTGATCGCCTACAGGGGAACAACGGGTGGCTTGTATCGACATGATCCAAGTGCTTACTTAACTCAACTTCACCCCCGTGTCGATGGCATCGTTTGCGTATCTGAAGCTGTTCGACAGGATGTAATCAAGCGAGTTTGGAAGAACAAAGATAATGTTGTCACCATATATAAGGGGCATCAACTAGAGTGGTATCAAGTCGACCCCACTTCTAGGGAGTCGCTTGAATTGAATCAGACCGATGTTGTTGCCTTTTGCGCTGCGCATGTGCGCCCTAGCAAGGGAATATCTGTTCTCCTCGAGGCGACTAAATATATCACAGTACCCAATTTTCATCTGGTTCTCGCAGGTAATGGCTATGAGCCCCACTTTGACGAGATGAAAAATAGCCCGGTCTCAGATAGAATTCACTATATTGGTCATCGAAAAGACATTCCGTCATTAATGGCCATGGCTGATATTCAGGTACAACCATCCGTTAGTGGTGAGGGGCTACCTCGTACAATTATTGAAGCGATGGCTAATGGAACAGCATCAGTTGTTACCACTACAGGCGGAGCGCCAGAGCTTGTCGATGATGGAAAAACAGGTTTTATTGTTCCCACTGCTGATGCTCAGGCATTAGGTGAAGCTATTAATAAAATGGCTCACGATAAACAACAATGCTCTGATATGGGGCTTGCTGCTAAAGAGAGGCTAGCACGTCACTTTAGCTCTAAAGTGACAGTGGCTGAACACTTAAAGTATTTTGAACGTTTACTAGGTCATTCAAACTAGCTCAATGAAAAAGGTATATTGATTCAATGAGAACATTATCAGCTTTAATTATTTGTAAAAACGAAGAAGACCGTATTCGACCTTGTTTCGAATCGCTAAAAGGTTTTGCTGATGAAATAATTGTTTATGATTCTGGTAGTACGGATAAGACAGTTGAAATAGCAAGAGAATATACGGACAAAATCTGGGTTACGGAAGATTGGCCTGGTGATGGTTATCAGAAGGCTAGGGCTTTTGAGCAGGCTACGTGCGATTGGGCACTAATTATTGATGCTGATGAGTACTTGGATGAAGATATGAAGTCCGAGATAACACGTCAGTTAAGTGATCCAAATTTAGAAGAAGTAGCCTTCAAGTTACCTTGGGGGAATCTTATCTTAGGCAAACAAATGCGCTTTGGTCGTTCATCTAGAGCGCCTAAGCGTCTTTTTAAGCGTGAAGGTGCCTCAATTACTAAAGTTGTGGTGCATGCAAACGTAGAAACTGAAGGGAAGGTATCTACACTGAAAAAAGGCTTTTTGATGCATAACTCGTTACGTGGTTTTGATCATTTGATGGAAAAAAGTCGAGTATATGGTTGGGAAACCACAAAAAAATATTACAGTAAAGGTAAGCCAAGTTTAGGAGTTCCCTTCGCTATTTTGCGTTCAGTTTGGACATTTTTCCTAATTTATATTATCCGATTAGGATTTTTAGACGGTAGTCGTGGTCTATTGATGGCAATGAACTTTGCCCAATCGTCATTCAACAAATATGCGGGCCTGTGGTACTTAGAGCAAGAAGCTAAGCTTAAAGAAACCAGAAATAAATGAATATCTACCTTTGCTCTACACTGCGACATTTTTTGTTTGCAACACTAAAATCTTTGAGTGTTCGGGATGAATTGAGTCATATTATTGTTATTACAGATCAACAAGGACTTGACCCGAATCGCTTCGAATTATCTGTTTTGCCAAGCACTATTTCTGTGAAGTTTGTAGAACGAAAACAAATTTTGGATAATGTGTATGGTGGGAAGTTAGGTTTAGTTCATAAGTTATTCGCCACTGCAAATATATCGAGTAAGTTTTTCCAAGAGAGAACATTAAAGAAACTTGATGAATGTGACTTGTTGAGTTCAGAATATGGTTTAAAGGACACCACTTTATATTTGTTTAATGACCGTAACAGGTTAGCTAGACTTATGCGCCTAGCTTTTGTTGAGTACGAAGTCATCGAAGATGGCTTGTCAAATTATACAGGTTCAGAACTGAGCTTTGCAGAACGACATGTCTTAAGTAAGAAAGGCCGTCGCTTTATTGGTGATGATAAACGTTGCAGTGCTATTCATTTACTTGCTCCTAAGTTAGCCGCTAGTCAACTTGCACCAAAAGTTAAGCTGATAAATTTCATTAGCCATATCAATGTGAATTCATTTATTTACCCATTATTTAAAGTGGATAAATCTAAGGTCTCTATTCCTGAGGTCATAATAGCCACACAACCTATATCTATCGGTAACATGAGTGAGTCTGAGTGTGATATTGCTGTTTTTCAAAAGATGGTCGATTATCTTAAGCTTAACAATCATTCATATGCTTTTAAGGTTCACCCGCGTGAAAATGAAATGAAATACATGGATGCATTTCCTGATGCGCATTTTATCGAAAGTAAAACACCATTAGAGTTGCTTGTGTTCTCTTCATGTGAATCTCCAACAGTGCTGTCAATATACTCTAGCGCAGGTATGGGCTTTGAAGGATATTGCCAGAGAGCTACCTTAATTAAGGACGATGAAGCGGAACAACAAGCTGACATTTATGCTCAATGGCAAAATGATCTTGTAGATGTAGATAAAAGATTAGAGGAAATATTTTGATTAAGAAAATGGTTTTTGTAATATCAGCTTTGAGAGGTGGTGGTGCTGAGAAGTTTGTTCTAAATCTCTATAAAGCCATGGAAAAGTATCAAGGATATGAATGCCATATTGTTTCTATTGAAAAAGCTGTAGAGCATAATATCACTGGATATCGCGTACATTTCGTTAGCGATTTTTGTAATGTGTCCAAGAAAGGCATACGCCGTCTTTGGTATAAAAAAAACGTAGCTCAGGCTATTGATTGTTTTGTGAGAGATAACATTGATGCAGATGCCTTAGTATTATCTAACATGTTGCTTGCTGATAAAATAATGTCTGAAAGTAAACTCAATGTTTTTCATGTTATTCATAGTCCATATAATGATGTATTCCTTAATGGGGTTTCTAATATTAAGAAATTACTAATTAAAAGGAAGGTGAATAGTTGGTATAAGAACCACCCTTTAGTTTTTGTATCTGAACATGCAAAAGATAGCTTTGAATTGTCATTTAACATCAATAAAGAAAGTTATGTGATACATAACCCTATCAATGTGGAGATTGATAAAACTGATAGTATAGATATTGATGGCGATTATCTTGTTCATGTTGGTCGATTTAATCGAGAGAAAAGACATGATCGGTTAATCGATATATTCAGTAAGATAGAAGATACTAAAGTTAAGTTATTGTTGATTGGTGATGGTAAATTACAACCAATAATAAGGGCTGATGTGGAAAAAAGAGGTCTAAAAGACAGGGTTGTTTTTGTTGGTTTTAAAAATAACCCTTATCAATATATTAAAAAATCAAAAGGTCTTTTACTTACTTCTGATTTTGAAGGGTTATCGATGGTTCTTTTAGAAGCGATAGATCTAAGTGTTCCTGTATTATCAACAGATTGTAGTCAGGCTATTAGAAATGTTGTAATTGATAATGAATCTAGCTTAGTTCCGCTTGATGATACGAATTTGTTCGCTAAAAAAATTGATGAGTTATTGACTTCACCAGAAAGATTTATTTCTAAAGAAAATGAAATATTTCATCCTAAATTTGTAGCTCAACAATATCATAATTTGTTCAAGCGCCAATAAGTTTCTGCTTTGTAGAAAACTACTTGGTTTCTAACGGTATATATATCTTTAATAATTATTTCCCCACTTCGATTGGAGCTCGTAGTTGAAAATAGTTCAGTATTAGAAATGGGAATAAGAAAAAACTCTGATTCATAGGTACTTCTGTTAATGAGCATATTGTTACGCTCATTGCCAAAGAAGTGATTACTATGCGACTTTCTTTGCTAATGAAATTTCTTTTTTTCCAGCATTGGTATAATGGAAAGTAAATAGTAAGAAGACATAAAATCAAACCTATTATTCCGCTTCTTACAGCTTTGTCTATATATTGATTGTGAAAATGACTAGGTGAAAAACTTGCGATCGTTTTGAAGAAAGAGTCTCTCTTGCTGAGTTGATTTAACTCATTCTTAAACTCATCACCAACACCAAAAAATGGTTTTTCCGCTATAATATATGGAGCTGACATCCACATTTGTAAACGAAGACCTATTGAAGTGTTGTAATTACCAGTATTTAGCGTAGTTATTTCATTTCTAGTTGACTCTATTCGTTCAATTAGAGGCTTATGAGTGAGAGTCGTAATGGCTAAGATGAATGTTATTATTAGTAGAAATGTTTTTCTGATGTTTTTCCGTGTCAATGTCGTAATTGCGACTAATAGTAACGATGTAATTAAAAATGAAAGGATCGGCCCCCTAGACTCTGTTAGGAAAATCGATATAGAAAACAACAGATAGGACAGAATATAAATACAACGTTTGGTTTTTAGGCTGTAATACAAACTGTATACAGCGAAAAGACATAGCGACATTGAATAAGTTATTGGATTAAAAGGCCATGTTGCCCTATCAATATGTAAAATATATTTTGAATAAATCACAAATAAAAAGGAGGAAATAGAAGCGATAACTATTAGTATAGGTAGTGAAGATACGGTTATTTTCTCTTTTGGAAAAAAAAGGAAAAACAAGCAACAGGCGATGAGAGTTCTTATTTCACCGGAACCGTAACCAATAGTTTTGTATAATACTGAACCATATAATGTTGATAGTATTAAAATCACTATATATGGGTCTTTAATATTTTCCCTTATAGAGAGTGTCTTATATTTAAAGATACAAAGAATGATCGAAATTAAGAACAAAGAAATAACAGCTTTATCCCAGCCAAAATAAAATAAACCAACACTAAAGATGCTAAAAATAGGTAGGTAAATAAGAAATATGAAAAAGTTATCTGAGGTAGAGTTGGTCATTTTAGATCTTATAAGGATTTACATTAGTTTCAGGACGAGTCTTAAGCAGTCTTAAGATCCACATATATTGCTCAGGTTTTTTGCTCACGTAATCTTCAATGCATTGGTTCATCATACGTGCATCCTGCTCTTCGCTTCCTGTTGGGAAAGGTAGAGGAGGGTAGAAGTCCAGAGCATATTGGCCAGTGTTGCTATCGTATTGAGCAAAGAGAGGGACAATTTTAGCCTTGCTCAGTTTGGACAGCCGACCAAGGCCTGAAATTGTTGCTTTTTGGGTTGCGAAGAAGTCAACGAAGACACTGTGCTCACGACCTAGATCTTCATCCGGTAGGTAATACCCAAGGTAACCATCTCTTACGGATTTGATGAAAGGTTTTATACCACCACTACGGTCATAAACTCGGCCGCCGTATTGCACTCGCTGACGATGCATCAACCAGTCACTGAGTTTGTTTTTCTGAGCTTTCGCCATTGCAGACACCGGTAGATTACGTGATGCGAGTAATACTGCTGGGATGTCGATAGCCCACGTGTGTGGTACTAACAAGATAACATTCTCGCCACTGTCTGTAATATCGGTTAGGTTACTCAGGCCGTTTATCGAAGTGTTATTCTCTAGCCAAGTTTTACTCTTGAGTGTCAGTGAGGCAAACCCCATCAAAAATGAGATGGAAGTAACGTATGACTGATAGAGAGTTTCTTCGCGCTCTTCGATAGATTGCTCAGGGAAACACATCTCAAGATTCACACGAGCTCGGCGGTTAGCCTTATTCTTAATTCTTACAGCTTGCTTAGCCATAAACTTAGCTAATGTTAAACGAATGCTATTAGGCAAGAAGCAGACTAAAGACGATAACAAAACAGCAATCCAAGTTCCCCAGTATTTAGGTGCTAGAAAACCCCATTCAAACTCAGGATTGTAAGCTTTTGGATCAAAATCATTGCGTTGTGTGGTCATTCATTCACTACATTATTTTAATCAGAGAGCTAGCTATGTGCTCGCTATTCAGGAAATGATTATATTTGGTATAATGATAGGTTCACCAACTGAGCCCATCATTAAAGCAATATTTGAAAAAGTGTTATGCGTTAACAAGCTTCATATATTCCGAAACACCGTCGGCGACAGATTTGAATTCAATATCGCAACCTGTACCGCGAAGCTTCGTTAGGTTAGCTTGGGTGAACTCTTGATAAGCACCTTTTAGGTGTTCAGGGAATGGGATGGTTTCAATTTCTCCCTTACCGTGATATTTGATCACAGCTTTTGCGACTTCTTCAAAGGACTCTGCATTGCCAGTGCCGAGGTTGAAAATGCCAGAAATGCCATTTTCTAAGAACCACAGGTTTACTGCCGCTACATCACCAACATAAACAAAATCGCGCTTAAAGGTCTCGCTGCCTGCAAACAGTTTTGGATTTTCACCAGCGTTCATTTGATTGTTTAGGTGGAAGGCAACTGATGCCATGCTACCTTTGTGTTGTTCGCGCGGGCCATAAACATTGAAGTATCTGAAGCCTACGATCTGTGAAAGTGTCTCGTTGTGCGCTGCTGCATCAGCCGTTAAGCGACGAACGTAGTTATCAAACTGTTGTTTTGAGTAGCCATATACGTTCAATGCACCTTCGTATTCGCGCTCTTCAATGAAAGTATCAGTTTCACCGTACGTTGCAGCGGAAGAGGCATATAGGAACGGAATTTCACGTTCGACACAGTAATGAAGCAGCTCTTTAGAGTACTCATAGTTGTTAAGCATCATGTACTTGCCATCCCACTCAGTGGTCGCAGAGCATGCACCTTCGTGGAAGATCGCTTCAATATGACCGAAGTCATCACCAGCCATTACTTGAGTTAGAAAGTCATCACGATCCATGTAATCTGTGATGTCTAGATCGACAAGGTTCTTAAACTTCTTACCGTCTTTTAAGTTGTCGACGACTAGAATATCGTTGTGGCCCGCTTCGTTAAGCGCCTTAACAATATTGCTGCCAATCATGCCAGCACCACCGGTTACGATAATCATAATTCTCTAACTCTTTTGAATACAAAACTATCACGAGTATAGCAAGGAATGGATAAGGCGGGCTAGTGGAATAATTCCCCAACCGGAGTATGATACGGCAAGCTAAGTTATAAATTTTGTTGAGTTAATTGCTCAAAACTATAGGTATTATCATGAAGATTGCGGTAGCCGGTACAGGGTATGTAGGTCTCTCAAATGCGATGTTGTTAGCTCAGCATCATGAAGTGATCGCGGTGGATATCATCGATGAAAAAGTGACGATGCTTAACAATAAGCAGTCGCCAATCGTTGATGCTGAAATAGAACACTTTCTGGCGAACAAAGCGCTTAACTTCAGGGCTACAACCGATAAATCAGTGTATAAAGATGCTGAGTTTGTCATCATTGCAACGCCTACCGATTATGATCCAAAAAATAATTACTTTGATACCAGTTCCGTTGAGTCTGTCATTAAAGATGTGATGGCAGTAAATCCTAAAGCAGTGATGGTCATTAAATCAACAGTTCCTGTAGGCTACACTGAGCGTATCAAACAAGAACTGAACTGCGAAAATATCATCTTCTCCCCTGAGTTTTTACGCGAAGGCAAAGCCTTGTACGATAACCTACACCCATCACGAATCATTGTTGGTGAGTGTTCTGAGCGAGCTAAAGTGTTTGCTAACCTTCTTGTTGAAGGTGCTGAAAAAGAGAATATTGATGTCTTGTTTACAAACTCGACTGAAGCCGAAGCAGTTAAACTATTCTCAAATACCTACCTAGCGATGCGTGTTTCTTATTTTAATGAGCTTGATTCTTACGCTGAAGCGCATGGCTTGGATTCTCGCCAGATCATAGGGGGGGTGGGTTTAGACCCTCGCATTGGTAATCACTACAATAACCCTTCATTTGGCTATGGTGGTTACTGCTTACCAAAAGATACCAAGCAGCTATTAGCTAACTATCAAGATGTACCGAACAACATTGTGGGTGCAATTGTTGACGCTAACCGCACACGCAAAGATTTTATTGCGGATTCAATTATTAGACGATCGCCTAAAGTTGTAGGTATTTATCGTTTGATTATGAAAGCAGGGTCAGACAACTTCCGTGCGTCGTCGATTCAAGGGATAATGAAGCGTTTGAAAGCTAAAGGTATTGAAGTAGTCGTGTTCGAGCCTGTGTTAGAAGAAGAACACTTCTTTAACTCGAAGGTTTATTCTGATCTCGAAGAGTTCAAAGCGGTATCTGACGTGATTGTTTCTAACAGAATGGTCGATGAAATCTCAGACGTTGCAGATAAAGTGTACACAAGAGACCTTTTTGGTAGCGATTGATTCCAGCAGTGATTGATTAAAGGTGAATTTTAGCGCTTGCTAATTCGACCAGATGTTAACAGCTCGATCTATCCGTTTAGTGGCGATATACTGAACCACTAAACGGATAGGGATACTTATAATCAATGAAAACACGTGACAAGATTGTTTACGCTGCTTTAGAGCTGTTTAATGAGCATGGCGAGCGTAGTATTACGACCAATCATATAGCTGAACACATCGAGATCAGCCCTGGTAACCTGTACTACCATTTTCGCAATAAACAAGAAATTGTCCGTGATATTTTTACCCTCTATTCTACTGAGTTACTCGAAAGATTTACTCCTATTCAAGGGCAGAAAGAAAGCCTGACGTTGTTAAAGCACTATTTAGATTCGATTTTCACTCTGATGTGGAAGTACCGATTTTTCTATGCAAATCTTCCAGAAATCTTGTCTCGTGACGAGCAACTTCATCTCGATTACATGGCTGTTCAAGAAAGATTGCAAACTAACCTTGTCGATATCATGAGAGCGTTTGTTGAATTGAACTTGCTGAAAGCGACAGATTCAGAGATGAAGTCGATGGTGACTTCTCTTCACTTGATCGCATCGGGTTGGTTAGCTTATCAATCTGCGATGTCTCCAAAAGCCCAAATTACCGAGCAAGTTGTACATCAAGGGATGTTACAGATGATCGCGACTGTTAAACCGATTGCAACAGCACAAGGTTTTGAGCAGCTGACACTTTTGGAAGATGGCGTAAGGGCGTTGAACTCTAAATAGGGAGATATGATTTCAGCGAGATGCGAGGTTCAAAGGGTAGGAAAGAGAAGAATGTTTGTATAGCTACGTCATTCCCTACAGCGAGGGACGAGCGAGATAGGGAATCTTTCTTTATCCTCGAGGCTAGAAATATCATAGCGAGATTCCAGATATTTCGTTCCTCAATTCTGGAATGATGGACTTTGAGAATACGAATATAGATATTCTCAATGAACTGATTTGTTCTTCTAATCTCGTTTACTTGAATTCCGTCTCTGCTTTTATCGAACCAACCAACTCTTTGGGTTTTGAGCTTGGCTGTTTCTTCTAATCTCAAAGTACAGTGATGGACGCGTTTGACCGCCAGTGTCACCGGCTAGAGCAATAGCTTCACCTGCTTTAACTTTGTCACCTTCTTTTTTTAGTAGCGCTTGGTTAAAGCCGTAGAGCGTCATGTCGCCTTTACCATGGTCAAGTAATACTACCAAGCCATAACCACGTAGGTACTCAGCGAATACAACCGTTCCGGAGTAAACAGATTTGACCTGTTGTCCATACTTAGCGTTGATCACCATACCTTTCCAGTTAACTTGGCCTGTTTGGCGCGAACCATAGCTATGCAGAACTTTGTCTCTGATTGGCCAGGGTAGTTTGCCTTTACGTTTGGCTAAACCATCCATAGGGACTGCATTACGCCTCTCGCGAGCCGCCTTCTCTGCTTTCGCTATTTCGGCTTTCAAGCGAGTCTCATTGCGCTGAAGTTCTGCCAAATAGTTTTTGTCACCAGATATATTCTTTTTGATGCTACCAACGGTCTTCTTACGTTGTGTTTGGGTTTTGGCTAGCGTATCGCGCTTTGTGGTTTGTTGTTTTAGCAGTGTTGCGATTTGTTCTTGTTCAAGTTGGCGCTGCTTATGGCTTTCTTCTAACTCAAGTTGAGTTTGTTCAATCGTTTTGATTGTTGCAGAGCGGGCTTTGGCAAGATGTTGGTAATAGTGACTGATGCGATCTTCTTCGACGCCCGTATTGAGGATGTGCGATGAGGCTTTAGCACGGCTTGTCATGTAGTAAGTTTGAATCAGTTGTTCCAACTTATCTGTATGGACTTTTTTCTGTGCTGTGAGTGCTTTGATCTTAGTGTCTAAGTTAGCAATGTTAGCATTAGCGGTATTTAGCTGCCTCTTACTATCTAGGATAGCTTTTTCAAGCGACGCAATGGAAAGCTCTTGTTTTTTGAGACTTGCTTGTAGGCTATCGAGTTTTTTCTGTTGTGAGGATAGATTCTTTTGTTGGCGAGATATCTCGCTAGATACACCTTTCAGTTCACCTTGAGATGCAGCAAATGACGACGTAGATAAAAGAGCAATACAGAGGCTCGCTGATATCAGGAGAGTCGAACTAATGGCTCGAATTTGTTTCATCATTATCGTCATTTAGTTGTTATTCATCTACTTGTAGGTTGTGTTTGTTTTATTCGAATCTCATCGATGCTCGCAATTCTTCTCACATCTCGATACTCGTCTCCTGCTACTGCTGCTTAAATCCCATCACCATGGATGAAGTTCTGAGAGCGGCCATTGAACCCCTGATCCATGTCTAAAGATGGCTTGTCAGTTTTTGGCTTACCGACAATCTTTGCTGGCACGCCCGCCACGGTAGTATGAGGTGGAACTGCCTGAAGAACCACAGAACAAGAACCAATCTTCGCGCCTTCACCCACTTCAATGTTACCGAGAATTTTAGCGCCGGCACCAATCATCACGCCTTCGCGAATCTTAGGGTGACGATCACCGCCTTCTTTACCGGTACCACCAAGGGTCACGTCTTGAAGAATCGACACGTCATTTTCGACTACAGCGGTTTCACCAATCACAATGCCTGTTGCGTGGTCGAGCATGATTGCTTTGCCGATACGTGCAGCCGGGTGGATATCTACTTGGCAAGCGACTGAAATTTGATTTTGCAGGTAAGTCGCAAGAGCAATACGACCTTGTTTCCATAGCCAGTTAGCGACTCGGTAACCTTGCAGAGCATGGTAGCCTTTAAGATAAAGTAGAGGCATTGAATACATCTCTACCGCCGGATCTCGAGTCACTGTTGCACAAATATCACAAGCGGCAGCATCAATAATCGATTGGTCCTGCTTAAATGCTTGTTCAACCACCTCACGCACTGCCATTGCAGGCATTGAGGCGGTCTTTAATTTGTTTGCCAGAATATAACTGAGCGCGGCGCCCAAGCTTTCGTGGTTGATAATTGTGGCATGGTAAAAACTCGCAAGCATAGGCTCTTGCTCTGACTGCTGTCGAGCTTCCTTCACAATGCATTGCCAAACTTTTTGTTGTTCACAGTGTTTCATTTTTCCATCCATCTTATCTATTTCATTCCACGACTTGATGCGTGATGTTATCGCTCTGACTTCTTGTCTCGAGCAAGTAGGTCTTGTGCCGCTAAGTGAGCATCTTTCCCTTGATACAGCACTTGGTAAATTTGTTCAACAATTGGCATCTCAACGCCCATGCGTTCTGATAGTAACCAAACTTCTTTGGTGTTGCGATAACCTTCGACCACTTGGCCGATTTCTTCTTGCGCCGTGTCGACGTCTTTACCTGAGCCTAGCGCTAAACCAAACCGACGGTTGCGCGATTGATTATCGGTACATGTCAGTACTAAATCGCCTAATCCAGCCATACCCATGAAAGTTTCTGGTTGTGCGCCAAGTGCTGCACCCAATCTACTCATCTCAGCTAAACCTCGCGTGATCAGTGCTGTACGAGCGTTAGCACCAAAGCCAATACCATCTGACATGCCAGCGCCAATTGCGATAACGTTTTTAACCGCGCCGCCAAGCTGCATACCAATGAAATCTGAGTTCGCATACACACGGAATGTTTTGCCGCAGTGAATTTTCTCTTGTAGCTCTTTTAAGAAGCTCTCGTCTGGTGAGGCAACTGAAATTGCGGTCGGCATACCCATCGCAAGCTCTTTTGCAAAAGTAGGGCCAGATAGAACTGCTAGTGAGTAACCATCACCAAGCACATCGTGTGCGACATCTTTAAGTAGTCGGCCAGTCTCTGGTTCCAATCCTTTCGTTGCCCAGCAAATACGAGAATTCGCTGACAAATGAGGTTTTAGACTATTTAGAACGATACCAAACACGTGGCTAGGAACGACGACTAGGAGATCACGACTTGCTGTGACAGCTTTCTCAAGGTCCGATTCTATAATCAGGCTTTCTGGAAAGTCGATATTCGGCAGAAACTCATTATTCGCACGCTCAGATTCAAGGCGAGCCATATGAACAGGGTCATGTCCCCAAAGAACAACGTTTGCACCGTTACGCGCTAAAGATATAGCTAAAGAGGTTCCGTAAGAACCTGCGCCAATTACCGTCATGGCGATGTCTTTACCGTAAGCGTTTGTCGTGTGAGTCGGGCGAGTTGTTTCTGTCATGCTTCCACCTAAAAATAATGAGGGAAATCGAAGAGTTCTGGAAAGTTTGCTACTAATAAGAAATAGCACTTTATCTAAGTAACAGTGTAAAGAAAAAATGCACATCGCAGAAGCTGCGATGTGCATTTAAAAGCTAACTAACGCTTGAATCGTTAGAGTTAAGTTCTACTTTGATACTTAAGCTTGTTCGCCTTCAGCTTGCTGAGCTTGGTTCTGTAGGTAGTTCATGAACAAAGCATCAAAGTTTACTGGTGCAAGGTTCAATTGTGGGAACGTACCTTTAACCACTAGGCTAGAAATCGTTTCACGAGCGTATGGGAACAGGATGTTCGGGCAGAATGCGCCTAGGCAATGTGCTAGCTGGCCAGCTTCCATTTCGCTTGCAGAGAAGATACCACCTTGTTGAACTTCGCAAAGGAATGCAGTGTCGTCAGCATTTTTTACAGTCACCGTTAGACGTAGAATTACTTCGTATACGCCTTGGCCTAGTTCACGGCTTTGAGTATCTAGGTCCAGTTTTACATCTGGGTTCCACTCTTTTTGAAACATGTCTGGAGAGTTTGGCGCTTCGAAAGATACGTCTTTTAGGAAGATACGTTGGATTGCGAAGTTTTGTTGTGCGTCTTGTTGTGCTGCTTCAGCCATTTTCTTGTCCTTAAAAATTTAAATTAGACTTTGTTTTCCATATCAGTCGAACAAAGCCTTAAAGTCATATTGGTTTAACTCGGTCAGCTTACTTCTTGCCTTTGACTAAAGGCAGGTTCGCTTCGCTCCAAGCCACTAAGCCGCTTTTCAGCACGCTTACGTTTTCGAAACCTGCTTTAACCAGCAAGTTAGCGCTTTCTTGAGCTGTTTGACCAGTCTTGCATACTACGATGATTGGGTCTGCTTTATGGCTTTCAAGGCTACCTAGGTTATTTGATTTGATGTCTGACGGTAAAATGTGAAGTGCGTCAGTAATATGGCCCTTTTTGAACTCATCTTTAGTACGAATATCAACCACAACACCGTTTTCACGGTTAATCAGTTGTGTAGTTTGAGCTGCCGTGATCTCTTTATAGGCTGCATTTGATGTTTTGATTACGTTCGCAATGATGGCAACAACCAAGCCGATCCATACGATGGCTAAAATCATATTCTCTTGAACAAATGGAACTAACTCTTGCATGTCTTGAACTCTTATTCGTTATTGGGCGAAAAATTATAGGTCAGGAGTATAGCGAGAAAGGATAGGAGAATACAGAGGAAGCATGTTGTGGTGCAAAAAGCGTTATCTCAAGAAGGATTTATAAGGTATTGCTTATGATTTACTCATTTACTTGATTGTGGTTATTATCTATGATGATCAATCAGTTGTTTAAGCTGAACGACTGTTTGAGGATGTGAAAATCATCTTCTGCATATAAACGTTTATATTAATGGAAATCATTATGAAAAAGATGGCTCTAGCAGCTGCATTAGCAGTTAGCTTCTCTGGTGCTGCATTTGCAGCTGAAACTACAGCGGCAGCTGGTACTGGCGCAAGCTCAGGCGCAGCAGCAGGCGCTGGTGCATCTGCAGCAGCAGCAGGCACAGCAACAACAGTTGCAGTAGCGACAGCAGCAGTAGCGGCAGCAGCAGCTGTAGCGGTTGCTTCTAACGAAAGCGGCGCAACAACTACAACAACTACTCGATAATTTTTTGAGTAGGCGTTTAAAACCATTTTATGTGAAAGCATAAAGTGGTTTTTTTATATCTAATTGATTAATTTTCCATATTGGACAGCAGCAACCAGATTGCTAGGAAGCAGAACTCGTCATGCTTAAACCTCTAATCATATCTCTTGGTCTTTTTCTTGCTGGTTGTTCTCAGCAGTTTCAAGACGTTAATTCCACTTTTGATGAAGCCTTTTTTGGAAGCTCCGATGTTGAGTTATCCAAGGAATACATTCAAAACTTACCGTATTCCAGCATTTACGCGGAAGTGAACGATCAAGGTAAGATCTTCATGGTTTTGGCCTACGTAGGTGAAAACCCGCAAACGGGTGCAGAGCAGTTAAAGTGGATGTCTTCTGACAAAGCGATGATCGTCACTGAAAATGGACGCATCGTACAAACACTATTGCTTCCTTATGAAAACCTTTCTGGTTTGGTATTCCAACCGTTGGATGCGTACTCGTCTGCAAACAGCTCGTCGCCAAGCTCTTCTTCTGCGTTTGATGTGTCAGAGAACCCCGGTCCCCAAAAGTGGCAAGCGGTTTACGATTGGCAGCCTAACTATCAATTCGGCTATAAAGCGAATATCACCCGAACGTATGCAGGGAATCAAACGGTCGAAACACCGTTAGCGTCTATCGATACCAAGAAGTTCCAAGAAAAAATTAACTTTCCAATGTTAGAGCAAGAGATCACCAACGAATATTGGGTCGACAGCAATGGCAAAGTGGTTAAGACCATACAGTATTTAGGCCCTGATATGACAAGGCTTGAGTTAACCATCCTTAAGCATTATCAAAGCAATTAACGAACAGGGTAATAAACTAAAATGATGAATTATATTAGTCACGTATCAAAAATGACGGGGCGTCGGTTGCCAGCAGTGAGAGTTCTGCTAATGATGAGCGCTTTGTTTGCTTTGAGCTCCGCTTCTGCGGCTTCTAATTTTGTTACACCTGATGGCTCTTCTTTAGTAAAAACAACAATCGAGCTTCCTCTTCAAGGTGTGACGCTTGAGTATAAAGCTAACGTTAGATTGCTTCAGGTGTTAGACGACGCGAACGCTAGCTCTAACGTGAATGATAGCGGTAGTATTGGTTACTTCCCCCTTTCAGCTCAACTGTTTGATAAAACCAATACTGAAGCTAACAAATCTAATAAAGCTATCGAAGCCAAAAAGCGCAATGTATTTAACCAACTTAACGCTTTCTCGGTAGAAGAACCAGAAGCAAAATTAGTAAAGCAACAATTAGCTTCTTTCCAATATCTCAATCGAGTTTTTATTGAGCTAGATCGCAATGCGGTTATCTCGCAATCAGATAAGAACCCGTTACTTGTTTCAAGTTCTAATACTAACAAGCCGTCAGACAGCCAAACTCAAGCCTTTTCTCTGTACTTACCACAACGACCAACGTCCATTCAGCTGATGGGGGTAATGAAAGAGTCGGTAACAATGAATCTGATTGAGCATGGAACCTTGAATGATTATCTAGATGCATTACCGAACGGTTTTATGGGCGAATCAGCAGATAAAAGCGTGGCTTATGTTGTCCAGCCAGATGGCGTGGTACAAACCATTCAATATGCCTACTGGAACGAACAGCCGGTTTATTTAGCGCCAGGTGCTATCGTGTTTATGGCGTTTTACTCTTTGCCATCGGAATACTCAACGTTGAACCAAGATATCGTCGATTTGTTACGTAATAAGGTTGGCCTGTAATGCTGAAACAGAAATCATTCCCTCTATCGGCAGTGTGCATATCGGTTACCTGCGCCTTGTTAATGACCAGTAGTGTGTCGGTTTTTGCCGAAACAGCCATTGATTCCTCTTCGTTCAGAGCAGAGAAATCATCATTCGACGACACAGAATACAGAACGTCGCAAATGAACTTTGGTGGTGTTGGCCTAATGCAAATGCCAACAGGCCGAATGGCACCAGAAGGTGAGTTCAACTTTAGCGCCTCGTTTAATAACGAATACTACTTTTATAACGTCAGCCTACAGGTGATGCCTTGGTTTGAAACCACCATTCGTTATACACAAGTACAAGACCTGCTTTATAGCGGAGGCGCAGACCAAGACTGTTCTCAAAACTCATTCAGTGGTTGTACCAAATACACAGATAAAGGCATCGACTTTAAACTGCGTTTAATCGAAGAAGGGTACTACTTACCGGAAGTGTCGGTAGGCGTACGTGACTTCGGTGGTACAGGCTTGTTTGATGGCGAATTTGTCGCGGCAACTAAGCGTTTTGGCCCTGTTGATTTTACCTTGGGCATGGCTTGGGGATACATGGGCACTAGTGGCAACTTCACTAACCCATTGTGTAAAGCCAGTGACAAGTATTGCGATCGCCCGTCTGATTTTAAAGGCAATGGCGGCAGTGTCGATTTTGAGCGTTGGTTTAAAGGCGATGCTGCTATTTATGGCGGTTTTGAATACCAAACCCCTTATAAGCCGTTAACCTTAAAGCTTGAATACGATGGCAACGATTACTCTCAAGATTTTCCAGTAGTACGTGGTGGTGTCGACATGACACAACACACGCCATGGAACGTGGGTGCTGTGTACCGTTTCACTGATTGGGGTTCAGCGAAAGTGAGCTATGAGCGAGGCGATACCTTAACCCTTGGCTTTGATCTCTCGACTAACTTCAATGAAATGTATTCTGTGTGGCGAGATGCTGAAACAGCAGAATTGCGCCCAAGCGATGTCGAGACGGTTGATGATATTGATATGGCTGCCCTCGCGGAAGAGCTAGAAACGATCGCTGGCTATGAACAAGCGCAAATCTTGGTCGACGATAATAGTATTGTGGTAAAGGGCACTCAGGTTAAATACCGAGACAGAGATATCGCCCTTGAGCGCGGTGCGACCGTGATTGCCAATGCGGTACCGAGTTACATCGACACTTACAAAATCATTGAAAACGACAAATCGTTGGAACTCACCGAGACAACGGTAGATGCGCAAGCGTTCAAAGCGGCAGCTAACAATAGTTATCTCAATGCTCAAATCAGTGATGCAACAAACACTCACGAATTAGAGCGCAAGAAATCCGTTATTTATCATGATGGGCGTGAACGATTCGATGTGTCGATTTCACCAAACTTAGCTCAATCGTTCGGTTCTGCTGAAAACTTCTACTTATACAGTTTGGGTTTATACACCAATGCTTCGTTCTGGGCGTTAAACAATGTCGAACTGTCGGGTTCGCTTTACGTTAACTTAATTGATAACTACGACAAGTTTAATTACGAAATCCCATCCGACGGCACTGACCAAACGCCAAGAGTAAGAACCTTGTTCCGCTCTTATGTGGATGATCCAGTTCGTTTAGACCGTTTACAACTGACTTGGTTTGAAGACTATGGCAGCGGTGTCTACACCCAAGCCTACGGTGGATACCTAGAGAGCATGTTCGCGGGTGTGGGTGGCGAAATCCTTTATCGTCCATTCAACCAAAATTGGGCGATTGGCGCAGACATTACGGCAATAAGCCAACGCGATCCTGAAAGCTGGTTTGGTACGTTTGATGAAGAGATCCAAGTCAACCCAGACGACAACAGCCGAACGTACAAAGTGATTGATAAAGGCACGACGGGCTTCATCACCGGTTACTACACCCCACAATGGGATTTCTTGAGTGATACCTTGCTTAAAGTAGGAGTGGGTAAATTCCTTGCGGGTGATATCGGTACTCGTGTCGATTTCTCTAAACAGTTTAAGAGCGGCGTGATTGCCGGCGCATTTGTCAGCCTAACCGACATGACAACCGAAGAATACGGTGAGGGCAGCTACACCAAAGGCTTCTACGTATCGATTCCGTTTGATTTAGTCACCGTGAAACCAAGCTCAAGCCGCGCAGGTTTTACCTGGTTACCGATCACGCGTGATGGCGGACAAGTGTTGAATAAACAGTACAACTTGTTCGATCAAACCGATGCGCGCTCACCTTGGTTCCAAAGACCGAGTAGTGTTAAGTAGCTTGAAAGCAGATGCAGGTAACGAGTAAGCGGGATGCGAAGAGCAGGAAAAGGGCTGTACCGAGGTTCGGATAATCGAGTAACGAATAGCTTAAGAGCTTGTGATATTGATTGGGTCTAGCTTTGGCCCCCCTTGAACGCCGTTCGTTTGTGAGCGGTGATGTTCATCAAAGGGGGGGGAGAGGGGTTTTAATCTCTGTGTTACCACCCCCTCTTCCCAGTTTGTCCCTTGTTTTGGTATTTTCTGCGAAGCAATAATTGTGATAAAAGGTAGGAGCTAAAAGCATCCAGTCACAGCTTTATATGCTCTTATCTACACTTAAAACCATTCAACTAGGTTGATAAAAACCACAATTTGTGCATAATGCTTACGGATTAAGCTACTCGTATGCAAGCACACTATATTGCTACGTTTTAGATAAAATACACCCATTCAAATTCCATATTGATATGGGCATAATAACTACGCAGTGTGATGTCGCGGAATATCAAAGGGCGGTAGCGTTCCTCTGGTATTAATAGGAAGGGAGATCACAGGTAGTAGCCTCCCTTAACTCTATAAAATGCTGTATACCTGACAAAGTTATTTGTTCTAACTTCTTAGGGTGTCCTTTGGGATATCACGATACATTCCGTTTCTATGACTTGGTTAACATGAAGATTAATAAAAATCGTCTCCTTTTAGCGCTCCTTCCTGTGTTACTTGCAGGGTGTACTACTCCAGGAACTCACCTTTCGACTGGCAATAAGAATGTGATTAAGCCCTCAGAGGAACAGCAAGAATCTGATATCTCTGATGTTGTTAACCTTTACCCATTGACAGCGCAATCAGTATCGAGTTACCGAAGTGAATCTTTATCGGTTTCCCAAACTAACCCGACGCTAGATGTCGATATTGCAAAGTATGAATACCAAGTGGGTGTCGGTGACATCTTAAATATCACCATTTGGGATCACCCTGAACTAACGATTCCTGCGGGCTCTTACCGCAGTAGTACCGAAGCAGGTAACTGGGTTCATGCAGACGGCACCATTTTCTACCCGTATATTGGTACAGTCGAAGTAGCGGGAAAAACCGTTCGTGAAGTGCGTACTGATATTGCCAGTCGCTTAGCTAAGTACATCGAAAGCCCCCAAGTTGACGTGAACGTCGCTGCTTTCCGCTCTAAGAAAACTTATATAACGGGCGAAGTGTCTCAACCTGGCCAGCAGCCGATCACTAATATCCCTTTAACGTTATTGGATGCTGTGAACCGTTCGGGCGGTTTGTCTGAAAATGCCGATTGGCGTAATGTTTCATTAACGCGTAATGGCGTAGAAGAAAACCTCTCGCTTTACGGCTTAATGCAACGTGGTGATCTAACCCAAAACCGCTTGTTGCAAGCCGGTGATATTGTTCACGTGCCGCGCAACGACAACCAAAAAGTGTTCGTGATGGGGGAGGTGAATGACCCGCAACTGTTGAAGATCGATAGAGTAGGGATGAGCCTAACCGAAGCACTCAGTAACGTAGGTGGCATTAACCAACTGACTGCAGATGCAACGGGTGTGTTTGTCATTCGAACTTCGGATGATAAATCAGAACGCATGGCAGATATCTATCAACTGAATATGGAAGACGCCTCAGCGCTAGTCATTGGCACCGAGTTCGATTTAAAACCTTACGATATTGTTTACGTTACCGCCGCGCCAATCAGTCGCTGGAACCGTGTCATTGGGCAGCTTGTACCGACCATTTCTGGCTTCAACGATTTAACCGAAGGCATGTTGCGCGTTCGTAATTGGTAATGAGCCCTGATTGATAATCAGGTTGCACTTAACGTGTAACCTGATTTTTTATGCTTATAAGCCCAATACAATTAGAGACCATTATGTTTAATAAAATTTTAGTCGTATGCGTAGGCAACATTTGTCGTTCCCCTACGGGAGAGCGCGTTCTTCAAAAACTGTTACCGAACAAAGAGGTAGCCTCTGCTGGTATCGCTGCTGAAAAAAGCAGATTAATTGGTATGCCCGCAGACGACACTACGATTTTAATTGCCGCTGAAAATGGTGTCGATGTTGAAAATCATCAATCGCAGCAAGTTACACCACAGCTTTGTGCCCAGTATGATTTGATATTGGTAATGGAGAAGGGGCATATGGAGGCGCTCACTCAAATATCACCGGAAGTACGTGGTAAAACCATGCTGTTTGGTCAGTGGATTGGCCAGAAAGACATTCCAGATCCGCACCGTCAAAGCCGTGAGGCGTTTGAATATGCGTATAAGTTGATTGATGAAGCGGCACAAGCTTGGGCAAAAAAACTGTAGATCTATTTAAATAGACAGCTTTTTAAATATCACGCTCTACACGTAGGCGTAGCTAAGCTATCAACAGAATCATACAAAAGAGAAGTACGCGGAGCGTATATATCGTCTCTTAAATAGCAATAATTTAGGAAGTAGCAACCTGATGACAACACAACCATCTCAGCAATCACACACAGATAACTCTGATGAGATAGATTTAGGAAAACTATTTGGCATTTTATTAGATGCTAAATGGCTAATCATGCTCACCACATTTGCTTTTGCTGTGTTTGGTGTTGCGTTTGCCCTGCTTTCAACACCGATATACAAAGCCGATGCATTGATTCAAATTGAAGAAAAGAGCTCTGGTGGCATATCATCAATGGTTGGTGACATGGGCGAATTGTTCTCTCAGGAATCTTCTGCAACGACAGAAGTGGAGATCATCAAATCGCGCATGATCTTGGGCGAAACAGTTGATAAATTCAATTTAACCACAGTAACTTCTCCAAACTATGCGCCAATTGTAGGTAAAGGGTTCGCGCGCTTAACCGGCGATATCAACCACATTGTTGTGAGTCGTTTTACCTTGCCCAGCTATGCGAGTGATTATGGGCACACGATTCAGATTATTGATGCTGAACAAGGAACTTACCAACTGGTACGTGATGATGAGCGCGTTATCTTGCAAGGCAAAGTGGGTGAGCTAGCAACATCCGATGATTACAGCTTGTTTGTGGCGGGCTTTGAAACGCACAACGGTTTTGAGTTCTCGATTGGTCAACGTAGCCGGCTAGAGGCGATCGAATGGTTGAAATCTTCTTTGTCTCTTTCTGAGCAAGGTAAGCAAACTGGCATTTTGAAGCTAAGCTTTGAAGGCGAAGACAAACAACAGATTTCTGAAATCCTAAACCACATTAGCCAGATCTACTTCTTACAAAATGTGAAGCGTAACTCAGCGGAAGCTGAGAAGAGTCTGCAGTTCTTGGAGGGTCACCTTCCTGGTATTAAATCTGAGTTAACTGGCTATGAAGACACGCTAAACAATTATCGCCAAAAGAACGAATCGATCGACTTGGGCTTAGAAGCGCAGTCGACACTAAAGGTAATGGTAGAGCTTGAAGCACAATTGAACGAGCTGACGTTCAAAGAAAGTGAAATCAGCCAGCGTTTCACTAAAGATCACCCAGCATACAAAGCCCTGCTTGATAAACGTAAAACGCTATTTGGTGAGAAGGAGCGCCTAAACAAGCAAGTACAAAAGCTACCGAAAACACAACGTGAAGTACTGCGAATGACACGTGATGTTGAAGTAAACCAACAGATCTACATTCAACTTTTAAATAAAGTTCAAGAGCTAAGCATTATCAAAGCCGGTACCGTTGGTAACGTTCGTATCTTAGATGACGCACAAGCCTATACTCGCGCCGTTAAACCGAAGAGGCCGCTGATTGTTGTATTAGCGACGCTAGTGGGGGGAATACTGAGTGTTGCGTTTGTACTAATAAAATCGGCATTCCATCGTGGAGTTGAAACGCCAGACCAAATTGAACAAATTGGTCTGCCGGTTTATGCTACCGTACCAAAATCTGATTTGCAGATTGAGCTAACGAGCCGCTTTCAATCTAAGAAACAGAAAGCAAAGGATGCCCAAGCGTTGCTTGCTGAATCGAACCCTGCAGACCTTTCGGTTGAAGCATTGCGTGGCCTTCGTACCAGTTTACATTTCGCGATGTTAGAAGCAAAAAATAATATCTTGATGATCTCGGGACCAGCACCTGGTATTGGAAAGTCGTTTATTTCAACAAACTTTGCTGCCGTTGTTGCTAAAACTGGTCAAAAAGTGCTGTTGATCGATGCGGATATGCGCAAAGGTTACTTACAGCAGAGTTTTGGTGTTGAGTGGGATAATGGTCTTTCTGAGCTGCTAAGTGGCAAACAACAATTTACTCAATCAGTAAAATCGACTTTAGTTAAAAATTTAGATATTATTACTCGAGGTCAAGTGCCACCTAACCCATCTGAGTTACTAATGCATCCTCGTTTATCTCAGTTGATGGAATGGGCATCGAAAGAGTATGACTTAGTGATAGTAGATACTCCTCCAGTGCTTGCGGTTACAGACCCTAGTATTGTTGGATCTTTTGCCGGAACTACGCTAATGGTTGCTCGCTTTGGTCAAAATACGATTAAAGAGATTGATGTTGCTCGCAGTCGATTTGAGCAATCTGGTGTTGAAGTTAAAGGTGTGATTTTCAATGCTATCGAGAAAAAAGCATCAAGTGCTTATGGTTATTATAACTACGCTTATTCGAGCGAGAAGTTGACCTAAAGGGTAAGTTGATGTAACTATCGATTTATGATTATCAATTGTTTTGTAGAGTTAGTGGGTTGAATGGTAACTATACAATACATATGATGTTTTATATGTCTACTACTAATGAGTTTAATTACTATCTTAGGGGTTGAACATGTGATTGAACGTTTTTGTTTGACATTAGCTTATATTTTTCTCTATATGTTTAATGTAGATATAAATTTGATTTTTACAAATTAAGAATAATTTTGAACTTATTAAAAACCTCTTTTTTATCTTTGATTTCTACAGCTGTTAAAGTTACTTCTGGAATAGTTATAAATAAAGCAGTTTCTGTTTTTATTGGACCTTCTGGGTTAGCGCTAATTGGTCAATTTCAAAATATACTCCAAATAATGATGACTTTAGCTCAAGGTGGAATTAATTCTGGTGTTACAAAATACACTGCTGAATATAATTCAATCGATGATAATGAGCTGCCAAATTTATGGAGTAGTGCTGCAATTATTACTTTACTCTGTTCTGGGTTAATTGGACTGTTGTCACTATCTTTCTCTTCATATTTATCAAGTTCTATTCTTAATACAAGTGATTACTCATATGTATTTCTAATATTGGGAGCAACACTCTCTTTATTTACTTTGAATCAACTATTGTTATCGATAATAAATGGCCTAAAGGAAATTAAATTATTCATAACTATCAATATCACACAAAGTTTATATAGTTTGGTTTTTTCTACAGCAATGGTAATTCTTTGGGGTATTGAAGGCGCTTTACTCGCTTTAGTAACCAATCAGTCTATCGTATTTTTGACTGTACTTATTAGGTTGAGGCAACATGAACAATTGAAGCTTAGTAACTTTTTAAGAGGATTTGATTCAAGTAAAGCTAAGTTGTTGAGCTCATATACATTAATGGCATTTACTTCAGCGTTTACGATGCCAATAAGCAGTTATGTTGTGAGAAATTACATTGGAGAGTTTATCTCTTGGGATGCGGCTGGTTATTGGCAAGCCATTTCTTATATATCAAGTATGTATTTAATGGTTGTCACTACGGCATTATCAACTTATTACCTCCCTAGACTATCAGAGATATCATGTATATCAGAGTTAAAAAGAGAATTGAGAGAAGGCTATAAGGTAATAATACCGATAGTCTGTATCTTATCTTTGGGTATGTATTTTTGCCGTGGGCTTATAGTTTGGTTATTATTTAGCAGTGAGTTTGAGCCTATGCTTGACTTGTTCTTGTGGCAGTTGATAGGAGATGTAATAAAAATATCATCATGGTTGATGGTTTATTTGTTGTTGGCAAAGAGTATGACTAAGGAATATATTTTTACAGAGATCTTTTTTTCGCTGTTATTTTCTGTATTTTCAATTTTACTTATAAATTCTTTTGGTTTGATCGGTGTTACATATAGTTATGCTGTTAGCTATCTTCTATACTTTACGATTCTTGTTTATATAATCTTAAGAAAACTAAACTAATAGGTTTTTCATGAAATTTTTTATAACCGGTGGCGCTGGTTTTATTGGCTCAGCAGTCATCCGCCACATAATCGAAAATACTCAGCATACGGTTGTTAACTTAGATAAGCTAACTTATGCTGGTAACTTAGAGTCATTAAATCGAGTGAGTGCAGACCCTCGTTACTTCTTCGAGCAAGTTGATATCTGTGACAAGGTTGAACTCACTAGAGTTCTTTCTCATTATCAACCTGATGCTGTGATGCACCTTGCAGCAGAGTCGCATGTCGATCGTTCAATTGATGGGCCTGCAGCCTTCATCGAAACCAATGTGGTCGGCACTTATACACTTCTAGAAGCGGTAAGGGCATATTGGAACGATTTAGAACCCAAAAAGAAAACGTCTTTTCGGTTCCATCACATCTCGACAGATGAAGTCTATGGTGACTTAGAAGGCACTGAAGCCCTATTTACGGAAAAAACCTCTTACGAGCCTTCTAGTCCGTATTCTGCGTCTAAAGCCTCCAGTGATCACCTTGTACGCGCTTGGTTAAGAACCTATGGCTTACCTACAATTGTGACTAACTGTTCAAATAACTATGGACCATATCACTTTCCAGAGAAATTGATACCACTCGTGATTTTAAACGCGATCGATGGTAAGCCATTACCTGTGTACGGTGATGGTATGCAAATTCGTGATTGGTTATATGTTGAGGATCACGCACGGGCACTTTATAAGGTTGTGACTGAAGGTGAGGTTGGTGAAACATATAATATTGGTGGCCATAACGAGAAAGCGAATATTGAAGTGGTTAAAACCATCTGTTCATTGCTAGAAGAACTCGTTCCCAATAAGCCTGAAGGTGTTAGCCAATACCAAGATTTAATTACTTATGTTACAGATCGCCCAGGGCATGACGTTCGATATGCAATTGATGCTTCTAAGATTGAGCGTGAGTTAGGGTGGACGCCAGAAGAAAGTTTTGAAACGGGTATTCGCAAGACCGTAGAGTGGTACCTGAGTAACAAACAGTGGTGGAGCCGAGTGTTAGATGGGTCATATAGTATGGAAAGATTAGGGCAGGGTAGCTAATGAAAGGAATTATACTTGCGGGTGGTTCAGGTACTCGTTTATACCCATTAACTCGTGGTGTATCGAAACAGCTATTGCCAGTCTACGATAAACCCATGATTTATTACCCGTTATCTGTACTTATGTTAGCGGGAATTCGTGAAATACTCATCATCACGACGCCAGAAGATCAAGATGGTTTTAAACGTTTGTTAGGCGATGGGGCCGATTTCGGCCTCTCTTTAGAATTTGCCGTTCAGCCTAGCCCAGATGGCCTCGCACAGGCTTTCATTATTGGCGAGCAGTTTATTGGCAATGATTCTGTATGTTTGGTGCTTGGTGACAATATTTTTTATGGTCAAGGGTTTACGCCTATTCTTCAAAGAGCTGCGCAGCGCGAGCAAGGGGCAACGGTCTTTGGCTATCAAGTAAAAGATCCAGAGCGCTTCGGTGTTGTGGAGTTTGATCAATCAATGCAAGCGATCTCAATAGAAGAGAAGCCTGAAATACCTAAATCCAACTACGCGGTAACAGGGTTGTACTTTTATGATAATCACGTCGTAGAGTTAGCGAAAAAAGTCGAACCTTCTGCTCGTGGTGAATTGGAAATTTCAACATTGAATCAAATGTACCTCGAGCGAAGTGAGCTCAATGTTGAACTATTAGGGCGAGGTTTTGCTTGGTTAGACACGGGAACACATGCGAGTCTTCATGAAGCCTCTTCTTTCGTTGAAACGATAGAAAATGTTCAAGGGCTTAAAGTCGCTTGTCTAGAAGAAATTGCTTGGCGTCAAGGGTGGCTATCCAGCGAGCAACTCTTGAAAGCGGGTCATGCTTTATCGAAAAATGAGTATGGTCAGTATCTACTAGCTCTACTAGAAGAATGAGATTGAAAGAGAACAGATATGAGTTTGATTCATTGGATTGATTTTCCGAAAATTGGCGATGACAGAGGCAACCTCGTTGCACTGGAGGGGAATAAAAATATCCCGTTTTCTATCAAACGCGTTTATTACTTGTTTGATTTGCAATCGGATATACCTCGTGGCTTTCATGCCCATAAAGAACTGATTCAAGTTGCCGTTTGTGTTAAAGGTCGCTGCGATATTTTAATGGACGATGGAAAGAATAAAGAGATAGTAACGCTAGATTCTCCAGATAGAGGTTTACTCATCGATGTCATGCAGTGGCATGAAATGCAAAACTTTTCTGATGACTGTGTATTATTGGTTCTTGCTAGCGATATCTATGATGAGGCTGATTACATCCGAAACTACGAGCAGTTTCAAAATGAGGTAAAAAAGTGAAAATTCATCCATTGAGCGATGTTGCATCCACCGATATTGGTTTGGGGACGACGATTTGGCAATTCTCAGTTGTATTAAAGGGGGCACAAATAGGTCAAGACTGTAACATTTGCGCTCACACCTTTATTGAAAATGATGTAGTGCTTGGTAATCGAGTTACAGTTAAAAGTGGCGTGTACCTTTGGGATGGTATTCGAGCGGGCAATGACGTATTCATCGGACCATGTGTAGCGTTTACCAATGATAAATATCCTCGCTCTAAGCAGTACCCAGATGACTTCCCCAAAATACAAATAGGCTCTGGTGCGTCAATTGGAGCTAATGCTACGATTTTACCTGGTGTTCAAATTGGTGAAAAGGCTATGATTGGTGCTGGCTCTGTTGTGACAAAAGATGTCCCGCCAAAAGCTGTTGTTGCAGGAAACCCTGCGAGAATTATTCGATATATTGAGGTTTAGTAAGCCGTGATTCCATTTTTAGATTTGAAAAGTATCAATCAACAATATCAGCAAGAGTTAAAAGAGGCATGCGCGCGTGTCATTGATTCTGGTTGGTACATCATGGGTAATGAACTTGCAACGTTTGAGCAAGAGTTTGCGGCGTATTGTGGGACTCAATATTGCATAGGTGTTGCCAATGGATTGGATGCTCTGACATTGACACTGAGAGCATGGAAAGAGCTAGGAAGGTTACAAGCAGGTGATGAGGTGATTGTACCTGCGAACACCTATATTGCATCAGTTCTCGCGATTACAGAAAATGATTTGGTACCTGTCTTAGTTGAGCCTGATGAGGACACCTTTAATCTGGATATTTCGAACATTCAGAATGCATTGACAGAGAAAACCAAAGCGATCTTACCGGTGCATTTATATGGCCAGATTTCTCCTATGGATGAAATTATGGACCTTGCAAACGAGCATCAATTACTGGTTTTAGAGGACTGTGCCCAATCTCATGGAGCGCAAATTAAAGACAAAAAGTGTGGTGCTTGGGGGCATGCGGCAGGGTTTAGTTTCTACCCAGGAAAGAACTTAGGCGCATTGGGCGATGCAGGTGCGATCACCACCAGTGACAAAGAACTATATGATGTACTTGTTGCACTTAGAAACTATGGCTCACATAAAAAGTATGAGAATAAATATCAAGGTGTTAATTCTCGTTTAGACGAGATTCAAGCGGCTATGTTACGAGTCAAGCTGCTGCATTTGGATAAGGAAACCGCACATCGTCAGCACGTTGCACAACTGTATCTTGACGGTATCAACAACCCAAAAGTTACCTTGCCAAAGGTAACAATGAAGGAGGGGCATGTTTGGCACCTTTTCGTTCTTCGTACTTCAGAAAGACCTGCGCTAATGGAGCACTTGGAGCAAAACGGCATACAAACTTTGATTCACTACCCAACTCCTCCTCATCAACAAGCGGCCTATAATTATTTAAATGAGCTATCATTGCCAATCACTCAAGTGCTACATCAAGAAGTAATAAGCTTACCCATTAGCCCTATCATATCTTTGGAAGAAGTTGAGTATATAGTTAAAGTTATAAATAGTTATTAGGGAACTTTAACTTTAACTTTAACTTTAATTAAATATTTATTTTTATGAGGTGATCAGTGAAGAGTATTCTTATTATTACACAAGGATTTTTCGGAGGTACAGACAGAATACTCTCGGACTTTTTTTCTTGGTGTCAGAATGAAGGTTATAATGCTACAATAGTACAGCAAGATGAAATTAAAAATAGTCCTATTGGTAAAGAAAATTATGATTATATTGTCCTTCCAACATCAGCTATTTTTACATTGAAGTATTTATTTGGTGATGCCAAAGTTTTGATTTGGTCTATGGGGCATGATGCTATCGAGGCGGCGTTTTATAATCGTGAAATAAAAAACCCTATTTACAACTTGGTATTTAGGGGGTTGTATACATTATTCGATAAGATTAGTCGGGGAAATAGAGTTTTTGCTTTTACCGATGAAGTTGCTGTTAATCATGCTCGTAGAGAGGTTGGACGAGAAATAATATTACCAATACCAATAGATATTCCCCCCAAAAATGAATATGAATATAACGCAACAAAAAGTTTCTACTGGTTAGGAAGGGTTGATAGAGACTTTAAAGTGTGGACATTGTTAGAAATATTAAATAACCTTGAAAAGCATGAGTTCAATGGGGTGTTTAATATTATTGGTGGTGGAGATGGCGTTTCACTAATTGATAGCGATAATTATTCTTTTAAAATAGTTAGACATGGTAATCTTCCTTATGATGTAATGGAGGAGTATTTGAAAATTAATGCATCACTAGTATTTGCAATGGGAACATCTGCTTTAGAAGGAAGTAAATTAGGAGTTCCAACTATTCTTGTCAACCCATTACGCCAAGGTGAGCGTAACTTTGATTCTCGCTGGGTTTTCGATTCAATAGGTTTTTCTCTTGGTGAGTTTAAGCTTTCCAATGTAATGCCTGAACAACCCAAGTTTGGTTTACAGACATTGATTGATGAATTTAATAATAATCCTCAAGTGCTTTCTTCGAAAAGCTATGAATACTCTAATAACTTCAGTAGAGAAAAGGTTTATAGTGATTTAATGTCTAACTTTGAAAAGTTTGATAAGCTGTCCTCTATAAAAGTTCAAGTATTAATACACTACCTAACTAAAAAATTAAAGTCGTATAAAAAAACATGAAATTTTTAGTATCTAATATCTTCTTCTTTATTACTACTACTATTGTAATTTTTGTTATTGTTTCTGGGTTCTATACTGGCTTCATTTTTTATGTGGCTATGATTATTTCTTGGTTGGGTTTTTTATACTGTGCTTATAGTTACTATAAAAATTCTGAAAGACTCATTAACCCTACAACTTGCTTTTGCTTGTCTGTGTTTGTTTTTTTGGTGTCAAGGCCTTTTCTTTCTTTACTTATGGGTGATGAAGTCATTTCTATTGGTCTAGGTATTACGGAAGAAAATATAATAAAAGCCACGTTGTTTGTCATGTGGTCTTTTTATTTGATAAATATTTTCTACTGTTTCTTTGATAAGCCTGCTAAATTTATACTGAACGGCATGCCGGATATAAAAATTAAGTCATATACTTGGTCTAATGTTTTTCTATTGTTTTCATTATTTCTTTCTTTTTTGTTTTTAAAGAACTCATATTTTAATTACAACGTGCTTTCTAACAATGAAAATTATTTTAGTTTTATTTCAAGTTTAGATTTCTCATATTTTAGATACTTCTTTATATCAAAGTATTTTTTAATATTATATATCGTGCTAAGTAAAAGTAATAAGTCTCTTTTAATAAGCACTTCTATCCTGTTCCTCTCTTCTTTAGGGTTTATGGCTATTGGCTTACGAGGGTATACAATTGCTTATCTTTTCCTATTTTTGTTAGCTTATGATGTTAAATATAAGATAAAGCTGATCCCTCTGATTGTTTTAAGCTTATCCCTTATTATTTTGTCTGCATCAGTTTTGTCGTTTCGGTTAGGCTTCGATGTTTTTGAAAATGATAGCTACCTTTCAATTATCCTAAAAACTATAGCTCAACAAGGAGCAACATTTGAAGTTGTCTTTGGTGCTGTAAACTTTTTGGATGAAATAAATAAGTGCATAAGTTATTATGACTATTTTATTCAAGGAATACCTTTTGGAGATTGCGTAGACGTTAGTCGTGGAGTTTATTTTGCTGAGGGTGGCTTTGCTTCAAGTTTTTTTGCAGAACTTGTTTTCTTTTGGCCTATATTGATCTTAATAATACCTTTGTTTTCCTTTTGCTTAAAATTATTGAGCTTAAGTTATGACCAAATTTTATCTTCTGGTTCAGAAAAGAAATCAAGTATATTATTAGTGTTTTTTTTGTTGCCAAATTTAGTGTATTTCGCAAGATCATCCGTATTTGACTTTATTGAGAAAACCATTATCTCAATATTTTTTATTTTGTTTATTTCATTAGTTATAAAAATTATTAGGAAGAAAGATGCATAGTCAAATTGTCTTTTCACAAGGTGGGTTAGGTAATCAGTTGTTTCAGTATGCATTTTATCTTGACATTGCAACTCGGAATGGTAACTGTGACTTCGATATTAGTCGTATAGTTTATGATAATCAACATAAAGGTACTAATTTGGGGGACTTACTTGGTTGTGATTTCTATAGTTTTAGTCATATGGGAAACAAGAACTTACCATTTTTAATTGATGATAGGATATCATCAAAAGTAATAAGATGGACTTTGAGGTTATTAAATGTTAGAAGTTGTTTGGATTTTTTTTATGATTTTGACGCAACAACCTCTTATAAATCAATTGATTTCAATAAAAATAAATATGTAGGATATTTTCAGTTTGTAGATTCTGCAATAAAAAGTAAATCTATATTTGAAAAAATGATTGAAAATAAGTATCGAGTTGAGATCGAAAACTATAGAAAATCCTATGGGGAAAGCAAGGCGATTCATATCCGCAGAGGAGATTACTTCACCTCCAACTCTATAAATCATGCTGTTGCCTCTGAGGGTGAAATAACTTCAATTGTTGAACGCTATAAAGATGATAAGATAGTGATTTTTTCAGATGATATTAAATGGTGTACCGATAAGCTCAGTAGGTTTGACAATGTCGATTTTCATCATGGAAGTTCAGCAATAGATGATTTTTTGGCTTTATCTCAATGTGATTCTTATGTTTTACTAGGTAGTAGCTTTTCATGGTGGGCTGCATTTCTATTTTCAGATGATTCTACTGAGTTAAGTTTTATTTCATCTACTAATATTAAATATCTTTCATTTGAAGAAATGGAAAAGTTAGATTGTAAAATAGTTTCAATTAATTAAACGTGATATTTGGTGGTCATTTGTTTTCTTTTTTAATGTGTGTCAATGTAGATAATCCATTTTTAGACCAAGCTATTTTTAGTGTTTTGGAACAAGATGACCCAAACTTTGAGTTTGTTATTGTTGCAAATAACTGTAGTGATGAATTATATAATAAATTATGTAAGTATGATGATGAGAGAATTAGATTATTTAGAACGTCAATCGGTCAATTGTCCTATAATTTGAACTATGGTGTTGATCAAGCTAGAGGTCAATATATTATTCGAATGGACTCTGACGATGTTTGTTTTAGTCAGCGTCTTTCTATCTGCAAGAAGTATATTGGACATGGGTATGATGTAGTTGCTTTTTCTGCGGAACTGATTGATGAAACTGATCGTAAAATAGGAGTAAAAGATCTCGGTTCTGCATCGATTAAGCAGCTAATCTATAAAAACCCAGTAGTTCACCCTGCTACTATGATTAGAAAAGATGCATTGATAAGTATTCGTGGATATCTTGGAGGTCTTCAGTCCGAAGACTATGACCTATGGATCAGAATGTTTAATAAGTCATATAATTTTCATTTTTCTAGTGAGATTGTATTAAAATACCGTATAAGAGAGGGGCAATCAAAAGGGGCCTTACTTCCTTATTGCGAAGTCGCAGGATATTTTCTTCGAGAGTTTTTAGCCTCGTTGAAGATCAAGTTTTTACTAGGCTTTTCAATCGCCTGCTTTAAAAGGTTTATTCGATGACTATTGCTTATATGATTACGAAAGGTGATATTGGTGGGGCTCAAACTTGGACTAGAGATCAAGTTCACTTGTTTGATGGCAAGGAAAAACAAATATTGATCACAAATAAACCAGGTTGGTTGAGTGATGAATGTTCAAATTTAGCTAAAATTTTTTATTTCTCAAAAATAGAAAGAATATTTTCCATACTGACGCTTTTCTCCATTGTTAGAGTAATGCGCAACCAATCAGTAAAAACAATAGTTGCCAGCTCAGCAAATGCAGGTATATATGCCAGACTGTGTAAGATACTCTATCCTAAGGTTAGGGTTGTCTACGTATCTCATGGTTGGTCCTGTATTTATAATGGTAATCGGTTTAAAAAATTATTTATTATGGTAGAGAAGCTGCTATCTTACATTACTGATGCTGTACTATGCGTTTCTGAAAAAGATAAGTATGACGCAATTGAAGTTATTAAAATACCTGCTAAGAAAGTTAAATATATTAGAAATTGTGTGTTTCCTCGAAGCACTGCACCTTTCAAGGTGAAGGGTGAGCGAATTAAAGTTCTCTTTTTAGGTAGACTTGAACATCCGAAAAGACCTGACCTATTAATAGAGGCTATTTCTGGTAACCCAAACTTTCAATTGGATATAGTTGGAGATGGCCCTTTGAGAGCTTCTTGTAAAAGTAGTGATAATATTACTTTCCATGGTTCAATTTATAACTTTAATGATTTTTTTAAATATGACTTGTTTGCTTTAATCTCTGACAGTGAAGGTCTCCCTATGGCTGCGCTTGAGGCTGCTTCTTCTGGTATTCCTCTAATGTTGAGCAATGTAGGAGGTTGCCCCGAGTTAATCACTAATAATGGTTTGCTGGTTGAGAACTGTCCAGATAGTATAAAGAAAGCACTGATATGCATAGAGCAGAACTATAGCTTTTACAGGGAACAAGCTACTTCTAAATCGAAAGACTTTGACTTGAGTAAACACTATGCACAATATCGCCAAATTTATTTAAGTTGTTCTTAAAAATTAACTAAAACGTATAAAAATAGGAGTGCTTGATGAAAGTCGCTTTAATTACAGGTATTACTGGCCAGGATGGTTCTTACTTAGCGGAGCTTTTGGTTGAAAAGGGCTATGAAGTTCATGGTCTTATTCGTCGAGCATCATCATATAATACCGAACGTATTGATGCGCTAATAAATGAAGGCGCTAATATTAAACTGCACTATGGAGATCTAACGGATTCTTCAAATTTGATTCGACTGGTTAAAGATATTCAACCTAATGAAATCTATAATCTAGGCGCAATGTCGCATGTGGCGGTTTCTTTTGAATCACCAGAGTATGTTGCTGATGTAGATGGCATGGGTACTCTTCGTCTTCTTGAAGCGATTCGTATTAACGGGCTAGAAAAGAAAACTCGCTTTTACCAAGCGTCGACCTCAGAGCTTTACGGGGAGGTTCGTGAAATTCCTCAACGTGAAACAACGCCGTTTTATCCACGCTCTCCATACGCTGTAGCAAAAATGTACGCATACTGGATTGTGGTTAACTATCGTGAATCTTACGGTATGTACGCATGCAATGGTATTTTGTTTAATCATGAATCACCACGCCGTGGTGAAACCTTTGTAACTCGTAAGATTACTCGAGCTATCGCGAACATCTCTCAAGGTCTAGAGTCGTGCCTAGAGCTTGGCAACATGGATGCGTTGCGTGACTGGGGGCATGCTAAAGATTATGTTCGAATGCAATGGATGATGCTTCAACAAGGACAGGCTGAAGATTTTGTTATTGCTACTGGTAAGCAGATCTCTGTGCGTGAGTTTGTTCGCTTGTCAGCGAAGGAAGCGGGCATAGAGCTTGAGTTTTCCGGTGAAGGGATTGATGAAATCGCAACTGTGGTTGTTATTGATGAAGCAAAGGCACCAAAGGTGAAAGTTGGTGATGTCATTGTAAAAGTAAACCCTCGGTTCTTCCGTCCAGCGGAAGTGGAGACACTGCTTGGTGACCCGAGTAAAGCGAAAGCCAAACTTGGCTGGACTCCAGAGATCACCGTTGAAGAAATGTGTGCAGAAATGGTTACGTCTGATATAGACAAGGCAAAACAGCACGCAGTTCTAAAACAACACGGATTTAACGTTGCAATCTCACTAGAAAGCTAATTAATCAGTAGTACTGATTCGTTTATATTGCAGAGTTCCTCATTTTGGGCTCTGCTTTTTGTATTTATATTATCGGAACTAGTATGAAAAGAGTATTTGTTGCTGGTCATAAAGGTATGGTTGGTTCAGCTATTGTTCGTCAACTATCTAAAGAGTCTTCAGTAGAAGTTATTACTAAAGATCGTAACGAGCTTAACCTGTTAGATGCCCTGGCAGTCGAGGCATTTTTTGCGACTCATCATATTGATCAAGTTTACCTTGCAGCTGCGAAAGTCGGTGGGATTGTTGCTAACAACACATACCCTGCTGAGTTTATTTACCAAAATTTGACGATTCAAAACAATATTATTCATTCTGCACATCTGCATGGTGTTCAAGATTTACTATTCTTGGGGTCGTCTTGTATTTATCCAAAGTTTGCACAACAACCGATGCGTGAAGACTCTTTATTGACTGACACTTTGGAAGAAACCAATGAGCCTTACGCAATCGCTAAGATTGCAGGTATTAAAATGTGTGAGTCTTATAATCGCCAATATGGTCGCAACTATCGATCAGTAATGCCAACTAATTTGTATGGTGAAAATGATAATTTTCATCCTCAAAATTCTCACGTCATTCCTGCATTGTTGCGTCGCTTCCACGAAGCAAAATTGAATGGTGACAGTAAAGTTGTTGCGTGGGGCAGTGGTAAACCTATGCGAGAGTTTTTGCATGTAGATGATATGGCAGCAGCCTCAATTTACGTAATGAATCTTGCTCAAGAGGTGTATCGAGAAAATACACAAGAAATGCTTAGTCATGTAAACGTCGGTACAGGTGTAGATTGTACTATCCGTGAACTTGTTGAAACTGTCGCAAAAGTGGTTGGTTTTGACGGCGAGATTAAATTTGACACTACGAAACCAGACGGCACTCCTCGTAAATTAATGGATGTTTCACGTTTACAGAATCTGGGCTGGGAAGCGAAGACGAGCTTAGAGGATGGCTTGACTATGACTTACCAGTGGTTCCTAGAGAATCAAGACAATTATCGCGGTTAAAGTACCTAGGGTCGAGTTAATATAAGGATTTAAACAAAGCATATGTTTTTAAGCAAACAACGCTTTTCTCAAGTGATTGAAAGTGCGCCATTAGTTTCAATTGACTTAGTTATTGAGGACGAAAGTGGTCAAGTTTTACTTGGAGAGCGTTTAAATCGACCAGCTCAAGGTTTTTGGTTCGTCCCCGGAGGTCGTATCCTTAAAGATGAAAAGCTTGATGATGCTTTTGCTCGTTTAACTTTAGAGGAACTCGGACGTGAGTTGCAGCTCTCCCAAGCTACACTGCTGGGGCCTTATACACACCTTTATGATGACAATGTATTTGGCAATGAATTTTCGACTCACTACGTTGCTATTGCTTACAAACTCACTGTTGCTCGCAGTCAATTGAAGCTACCCAGGAATATTCAACATTCCCAATATAGTTGGTTTGACAAAGATGAGTTATTGACTAGCGATAAAGTACATCTCCATACTAAATGGTATTTTAAATAATTAGAACTATTACTTAATTAACGAATAACGAGTTGACTATGCTTATTCCTGTAATTATGGCTGGCGGGTCAGGCAGTCGTCTGTGGCCTCTATCTCGCGCCAAATACCCTAAACAATTTCTTGCGGTAACTGGTGAGCAAACTATGCTTCAGCAGACTTTAAGCCGTATGTTAGGCTTGGAACATAATGATCCATTTGTTATCTGTAACGAAGAGCATCGTTTCTTAGTTGCTGAGCAACTTCGCCGTATTGATAGCGATAATAGCGGCATATTATTGGAGCCAATTGGACGCAACACTGCTCCAGCTATTGCTTTAGCTGCAAAATTTACTTTGTCTACCGACGAAGATGCATTGATGTTGGTTCTTGCTGCAGATCACGTAATTAAAGATACTGAATCTTTCCACCAGTCAGTACAAGCAGCTATCCCGTACGCTAAACGTGGTGATATGGTAACTTTCGGTATCAAAGCAAATGCTCCAGAAACGGGTTATGGTTACATTAAAACTGGTGATACGGTGACTGTCGCTAATGAAAGTCGTGGTTTTAGTGTTGATCGTTTTGTTGAAAAGCCAAATCTTGAGACCGCAAAAGAGTACCTAAAAGATAGTAGTTACTTGTGGAACAGCGGTATGTTTCTATTTAAAGCATCGGTCTATCTTGAAGAGCTAGCAAAGTTCAGGCCTGATATCCTTGAAGCATGTGAAAGTGCGTACGACAGTCACTTTGAGGACTTGGATTTTATTCGAATGTCATCTGACTTGTTTTCACAGATTCCTGACGAGTCTATAGACTTTGCGGTAATGGAAAAAACAGAAAAAGCAGTGGTTGTTCCTATGGACGCTAACTGGAGTGATGTCGGCTCTTGGTCTTCGCTTTGGGAAGTGAACAATAAAGACGAGCGGGGCAATGCTACTCGTGGTGATGTGTTAACTGAGCAAACGAATAATAGCTATATATATTCACAAGATAAACTCGTTGCCACTGTGGGTGTTGAAAACCTTATCGTTGTGGAAACAAAAGATGCTGTATTAGTGGCTGATAAAGATAAGGTTCAAGATGTAAAGTCAATTGTGAATCAGCTAAAGCAACAAAATAGAGCAGAATGTCAGCAGCATCAAGAAGTCTATCGTCCATGGGGGACCCATGAGACGGTATCGGAAGGTGAGCGTTATCATGTCAAGCAAGTGTATGTTAAACCTAAAGAAAAGACGGCTTTGCAGATGCATCATCATAGAGCTGAGCACTGGGTTGTTGTCTCTGGTACGGCTAAAGTGACAAAAGGCAACGAAACTTTCCTTCTAACTGAAAATCAATCAACGTATATTCCAGTGGGCACCCCCCACTCTGTAGAAAACCCAGGGCAAGTACCATTAGAGCTTATTGAGGTTCGATCAGGTTCGTATTTAAAAGAAGACGATATTGTTCGGTTTGATGAGCAAGCATCTAAATTTGGCGGCGATTACTAACTACTTATTGAGATAGAAAATTATGGTAAAGAAATTAATCAGTAGCGAAGTGCTTAGTGCTTCAGGTGTGCAATTTGGCACGAGTGGTGCAAGAGGGCTCGTCAATCAGTTTACACCTGACGTCTGTGCAGCCTTTACGCATGCGTTCGTTGTATCAATGCGTAGAAACTTTACTTTCACTCAAATGGCTGTGGCAATTGATAATCGTCCAAGTAGTCCAATAATGGCCCAAGCTGTTATTCAAGCGCTGACTGATGCTGGTGTAAAGGCAGTCTACTACGGTGTTGTTCCTACTCCGGCTCTAGCGTTTACCGCAATGCAAGACAATATGCCTTGCATAATGGTGACGGGATCTCATATACCATTTGATCGTAATGGAATTAAGTTCTACCGTCCGGATGGCGAGATAACTAAAGCGGATGAACAAGCCATCTTAACTCAGAGCGTTGACTTCAATGCCATCAATACTTTACCTGATTTAACGGTTGACTGCCGAGCGACTGAACTCTATCGAGCGCGTTATACAGATCTATTTGATGCAGGTTTACTGGTAGGAAAGCGTATTGGTATTTATGAGCATTCAAGTGCTGGAAGGGATATTTATCAAGGGATTTTTGAGTCGCTAGGAGCTGAAGTTATCTCATTAGAACGCACGAATGAATTTGTGCCAATTGATACTGAAGCTGTTGCTGAATCTGACAAGGAGAAAGCACGCCTGTGGTCCAAACAGTATGATTTAGATTTTATCTTTTCAACAGATGGTGATGGCGATAGACCCTTAGTTGCCGATGAGAATGGTGAATGGCTTCGTGGTGATATTCTGGGGTTGCTTTGTTCTAAAGCGCTTAAAATTGATGCTTTAGCGGTTCCGGTGAGCTGTAACACCATTATTGCCAGTTCGCCAGAATTTAAATCAGTTTCTAAGACACGCATTGGTTCCCCTTATGTAATCGCTGAATTTTCTGAGTTAGCAAAAACTTATAAAAGAGTTGCGGGGTTTGAAGCCAACGGAGGATATTTGCTCGGAAGTGATGTCTCGGTGAATGGGAAATATCTACAAGCACTGCCAACCCGAGATGCCGTTTTACCTGCACTTATGTTGCTTTCTTTAGCTAAAACATCATCGATCAAAAGCTTGGTAGGTCAATTACCACAACGCTTTACGCATAGCGACCGAATTCAAAACTTTGCGCCAGAAAAGAGTTTATCAATATTGGAAAGTGGTCGTAATAATATTCAACAACTATTAAACTCTCTGGGCTTGTCAGAGCTTAATGTTATTAGTATTGATAATACAGATGGTTTAAGGCTAGAGCTTTCTAATCGTGCAATCATTCATTTACGTCCGTCAGGCAACGCACCTGAACTCCGCTGTTATGTGGAAGCTAATACACAGGATGAAGCAATTACCCTAGTTGAGCTGGTTCTACACAAGGCTTTAATGGCTTAACTTGAATAAAAAATGAAAATAGATGAGCTGTATGATGTAACCCTCACCAGCTCTCTTGAGTTAGATTATGATTTACACGTTGAAAAACCCGATAAAAAACTTCCTTTGGGGAAGTCGTACTGCGATTTGCGACCATTTTGGAATAAGTAACCCCAACTCTGAACGTCAGGCAGAGTTGTGGATGGGAGCGCATTCCAGCTCAAGTTCATTTATTTTCCAAGATGGTGTTGATGTTTCACTTTACGATATGATTTCAAGCAACCCTGAGTATTGGCTAGGTAATAATGTAAAACAGTACTCATCATCACTCCCTTTTCTTATGAAAATTCTTGCTGTAGAGCAACCTCTTTCGATACAAGTACATCCATCTAAAGAGGTTGCAACGGTCGGTTTTTCCGAGGAGAATAGACGAGGGATACCATTGAATGCCTCAAATCGCAACTATAAAGATGAAAATCATAAACCTGAGCTCGTCTATGCAATAACTCCCTATAAAGCAATGAATGGTTTTAGAGAATTGGATCAGATCATTTCTAATTTCGATATTCTTGAACTCTCGGTATTGAAGGATTGCTTTCAACCTTTTAAGAAAGAGCCTAGCTCTTCCACTTTAGCTACTTTCTTTCGGGGTTTACTTGCCTTAGAAGGTTCGCAAAAAAAACAAGCTATCGATGAGCTTATGATTTCGGTAAATATGATAAAAGAAGATCATATTTTGTATCAACCGTCAATGCTCATAAACGATCTTTATAAAATTTACCCAGAAGATATAGGTTTATTTACACCACTTTTGTTAAATGTTGTTGAACTACAACCTGGGGAAGCTATGTTTTTGTACGCTGAGACTCCTCACGCATATCTTTATGGGCTGGCGATTGAAGTCATGGCTAATTCGGATAATGTTTTGCGTGCTGGTTTAACCCCTAAACATATTGATGTGGAAGAACTACTCAAGAACACTAAGTTTGAACCTATTGCTTTGGAAAGTTTGGTATTGACCCCTAGTTATGAAGGAATAGAGCGAAAGGTTTATTCAGTCCCTGTTGACGATTTTTGCTTTGAAGTTGTAAGCCCGAAGGATATTATAACTTTTGATATATTTTCCCCAGAGGTGCTACTTTGTTTATCCGAAAGTGTTACGATTGTTGTTGAAACAGAGAGCAGAGTATTGCATAAAGGAGAATCAGTGTTTATTCCTGGATCTTTAGAACAATACCAAATTTCTGGTAATGGTTCCATAGCAAGGGTTTCTTGTTAAATAGGCATATAAGTAATGACTACATTAGTAACAGGGGCTACAGGGTTTGTAGGCAAAGAACTTGCAAAGCGAGAACATAGATTTCGTTATGTAGTGCGTGTGGGTGTTGACCATTCATTCGAAGATTATTTTGTTGTTCCCACCATTGACTCTGAAACAAATTGGAGTCATTGTTTTGATGGCATCCACTCTATTATTCATTTAGCGGGGTTGGCACATAACAATTCATTTTCTGAATCTGAGTATAGTTCAATAAATACACAAGGGACATTGAAGCTTGCTTTAAAAGCTGCTGAAGCCGGTGTCAGACGTTTTGTTTTTGTTAGCTCGATTGGCGTTAATGGAACTACATCACTCGAAGGCCCATTTTTGCCAGACGATACAGCAAAACCTCATAACTCCTATACGCAGTCAAAATATGAAGCTGAGTTGGGGCTTTGGGATTTGTCAAAAAAAACAGGGTTAGAGGTTGTTGTTGTAAGACCAACGTTAGTTTATGGTCCAAATGCACCAGGTAATTTTGGTAGGCTAATTAAGTTAATTCAGAAGGTGCCTGTCTTACCATTTGGTTTAGCAAGTAATTGTAGGGATTTTATCTCTGTTCAAAACCTGGCTGACTTATTGATTGTATGTACCACCCATGAAAATGCAGCCGGCAACATCTTTCTTGCAAGTGACAACGAAACTGTCTCAATCAAAGAATTTACTAAAGTAATTGGTGATGGTATTGGTAAGAATATCTTGCAGTTTCCAGTCCCAGTATGGGCAATAAAGATTGTTGGTAAGATTTTAGGAAAGTCCGAAATAGTAGAACAATTATACGGAGACCTTCAAGTTGACTCTTCAAATATAAAAAAAATTCTTGGATGGACTCCCCCTTTAACCATGAAACAATCGATGTCGTTATTACGCAACTCAAGGAATTAATACATATGATTCGATTATTAGATTTCTCTGCCGCTCTTGTGGGTTTGTTATTCCTATGGCCAATCCTATTTGTTGTAACAATTATTGGTTTATTTGATACAGGCAGTCCGATTTTTATACAAGAGCGAGTGGGAAGGAATAAAAAACCATTTAAACTATTTAAGTTTCGTACTATGTCGATGGAAACTAAGTCGGTGGCTAGTCATTTAGCAAGCAATAGTTCTATAACTAGGTTTGGTGGTTTTCTACGTAATACAAAACTTGATGAACTTCCGCAGTTAATCAATGTATTGAAAGGTGAAATGAGTTTAGTTGGGCCTCGTCCGAATTTATTCAATCAGGAAGTTTTAATTGAAGCTCGAGATACTCGAGGTGTTTACAATGTTTTACCTGGTATAACAGGGTTAGCCCAAGTGCAAAATATTGATATGTCTACTCCAGAGCTTTTGGCGACGGTAGATAAACAAATGATAGACTCTATGACGTTAAGTCAATACTTTAAGTATATATTTATGACAGTTAGTGGAAGTGGATCTGGTGATGCAATAAAGTAGTATCTATTCGAAGTGGGATACTCTCTATAGTGTTATTTTTCAATCTTGATACACTGTCTATTTCAAACTTCTTGGGTATCTCTGTAGCTATTACTTGGAGGAGTTTGTCAATTTCAAACGACTTTAATTTAATAAGATTATTTTATGCAACGTCTAAATTTTATCTGGCATCTCTCACGCGTCCATAAGAGACTTATCAGTGTTACCATTGACAGTCTTTTTATCCTTTTTTCTTTACATGCTGCTTTGTGGACAAGGCTAGGTGATGTTAGGTTTTTGAATGATAGTGATAATATATTATTGATTGGTTTAACTGTAGTATCAACAGTTCTGATTTTTACTAAAATAGGACTGTATCGAGCTGTACTTAGATACCTTACCTTTCAAGCCTTATTTATTGTTGCCTCCGGTGCAATATTATCAGCAGTCGCCTTGGCTGTATTTGCATACTACTTACAAGAACCAATTCCTCGCACAGTTCCTATTATTTACGGTGCTTACCTGGCGTTATTATGTGGCGGTTCACGTCTTGTCGTTAGGAATCTTGTCGCAACCACTTCAAAAGATCCTCGAGAAGAGGTTGTGATCTATGGAGCAGGATCTGGTGGGCGTCAGCTTGCTGTATCTCTTAGAGCGTCGGAAAAATATCGAATTCGAGCATTTATTGATGAAGATAAAACTCTTGTTAATACTATGATTTTAGGGTTACCGGTTGTAGACCTAGATAGTTCAAAAGCTATATTAAAAAAGTATGAGATTTCAAAAGTATTACTAGCAATACCTAGTGCTTCACGAGCTCGCCGCAAGCAAATTCTAGACTTATTAGCTCCGCTCCCGATAGAAGTTCAAACTGTGCCTGATATGGCTGATATCATATCAGGGAAGGCTAAAATAGATGAGCTGACTGACGTTCCCATTGAGGACTTGTTGGGACGTGATGCAGTTGCTCCCCAACAGGTGTTGATGGAAGCTAATATTAAAGACAAGGTGGTGATGGTGACAGGGGCTGGTGGCTCAATTGGCTCTGAGCTGTGTCGTCAAATATTGAAACAACAACCTAAAACCTTAGTTTTATTTGAGGTGTCTGAGTACGGATTATATCAGATCGACCGTGAGCTATCTCTACTGATAGAGAGCGAAGGTTATAATGTTGAAATAGTACCATTACTAGGCTCAGTTCAACGCTCTCATCGTTTGCTAACTTCAATGAAGTCCTTTGCCGTTCAAACAGTTTATCATGCTGCAGCATACAAGCATGTTCCTTTGGTTGAATATAATGTGGTCGAAGGTGTTCGTAATAATATTTACGGTACTTATTATACTGCAAATGCCGCAATTGAAGCAGGCGTTGAATCTTTTGTTCTTATTTCAACAGACAAGGCGGTTCGCCCAACGAATGTAATGGGAACGACTAAACGTATGGCCGAGTTAGGTTTACAAGCTTTAGCGGAACAAGAAAACCAAAAAGATAACGGTACACGTTTTTGTATGGTTCGTTTTGGAAATGTTCTTGGTTCCTCTGGTTCTGTTATTCCTTTATTTAAAAAACAAATTAAAACTGGTGGACCTTTAACCGTTACCCACCCCGACATTACTCGTTTTTTCATGACTATACCCGAAGCTGCTCAACTTGTCATACAAGCTGGTGCAATGGGTAAAGGAGGGGATGTGTTCGTTCTTGATATGGGTAAATCGGTAAAAATAACTTCTCTCGCTGAAAATTTAGTTAACCTTTCAGGACTTTCTATTAAGACGGAAGAGAACCCACATGGTGATATTGAAATTCAATTTTCGGGTCTTCGACCTGGCGAGAAACTTTACGAAGAGTTATTGATTGGAGATAATGTAAAACCTACAGCTCACGAGCGAATTCTTACAGCTCAAGAAGTATTTCTACCAATCGATGAATATGATGCGTTGCTCGAATCTTTAGATTTTGCTTGTCACAATCTTGAACATGATACAATTCGTCAACTTTTACTTGATGCACCAACTGGATTTAAGCCGACTGACGGGATTGGTGATTTAGTTTGGAATGCTGCTCTGAAACAAAAAGATGCAATAAAAAATAATTAATAGAAGCAGCGAGTAATTATGTTGCTAGCCTTTTCTTGGTGCTAAATATATCGATAGCGCTGAGTTTTCAGATGGATTAAATATCCGACTAAGTAAATTACCACCTTCTAAAGAAGGTGGTTTTGTGCGAGCCCCCGAAAAAGGGGAGGGCTTGGTTTAGTCCAGCGCCAATTACTGCTGATTCACGCACTCTTTTTTCTTGATATCTTACATAACGTCGAATGATTTTTTCATTAACTCCTACGCTATCGACAAAATCGTTCCTTTGCCAAAAGTGGTTATCCTAGTTTGCTTCTCCTTAAATATGGAAATTTACTAAAGAGTTTTAAAGCTATTTTGCCTTTCAATACGCCCATCCACTTGCATATCGATAACTTAGGTGGAACTTTTACTACCAAGTGCACGTGGTCAACCTAAATCGATGCTTTGGTGTCCACATCATGTAATATTGACATCTCCAAAATACGTGGGTGCTTGATTATATCTGCTCGTGTTATTTGTCCTCTTTGACTTCGCTAAAATCAAGGGAGCATTTAAATGGGCGGAACTACAGGCAAAGCGAAACTGAATGATAACCATCTACTGAAGTAGGTAGTTTAGAGCTGATAACATAAAATGACACTTTTTTTCACATCCGATCCGCCTACCTGCGCCCTTTCTTGATCTTCCGCTACAGTTTTGACTGTAAACTGTAGTAAAATTACGCTAATTTGTTTTTATACCGATTTATTTTGAATTGAACGAGGTCAGTCCTATGTCAGCTAAGAAGCCAATGGCTCTAGTGATCCTTGACGGTTACGGTTACCGTGAAGACAACCAAGACAACGCTATCGCGAACGCAAATACACCTGTATTAGACGGTCTTATTGCTAACCAACCTAACACGCTAATCTCGGCTTCTGGCTTAGATGTAGGCCTACCTGATGGTCAAATGGGTAACTCTGAAGTGGGTCACACCAACATCGGTGCGGGTCGTGTGGTATACCAAGATCTTACTCGTATTACTAAGTCAATTTCAGACGGCGAGTTCGGCCAAACTGAAACGCTAGTGAACGCTATTGATAAAGCGGTTAAAGCAGAGAAAGCGGTTCACATCATGGGTCTTATGTCTCCAGGTGGCGTTCACTCTCATGAAGATCACATCTACGCAGCTGTTGAAATGGCAGCAGAGCGTGGCGCAGAGAAAATCTACCTACACGCATTCCTAGACGGTCGTGATACTCCGCCACGTAGCGCAGAAAATACACTTGCACGTTTCCAAGAGCTATTCGCTAAGCTAGGTAAAGGTCGTGTGGCTTCGCTTATTGGTCGTTACTACGCAATGGACCGTGATAACAACTGGGATCGCGTTCAAGAATCTTACGACTTGCTGACTCAAGCAAAAGCTGAGTTCACATTCGACACTGCAGTAGCTGGCCTAGAAGCGGCTTACGCTCGTGACGAAAACGATGAGTTCGTTAAAGCGACTGAAATCAAAGCGGGAGGTGAAGAGTCTGCAGCTATCGTTGATGGCGATGCGGTTATCTTCATGAACTACCGTGCTGACCGTGCTCGTGAAATTACACGCACATTTGTTGCTGATTTCGATGGTTTTGCTCGTGACGTATTCCCAGCGATCGATTTCGTTATGCTGACTCAATATGCTGCAGACATCCCGCTTCTATGTGCATTCCCACCGGCTTCTCTAGAGAACACCTATGGTGAATGGCTATCGAAGGAAGGTAAAACACAGCTACGTATCTCTGAAACAGAGAAATACGCGCACGTTACCTTCTTCTTCAATGGCGGTATCGAAGACGAGTTCGAAGGTGAAGAGCGTCAACTTGTTGCTTCTCCAAAAGTAGCAACGTACGATCTACAGCCAGAAATGAGCGCACCAGAGCTAACTGAAAAGCTAGTTGCAGCAATCAAAGGCGGCAAATACGACGCTATCGTTTGTAACTTCCCTAACTGTGACATGGTTGGCCACACTGGCGTTTACGATGCAGCAGTGAAAGCTGTAGAGTCTCTAGACGAGTGTCTTGGTAAAGTGGTTGAAGCAATCAAAGAAGCTGACGGCCAACTGCTTATCACAGCAGACCACGGTAACGCAGAAATGATGGTTAACCCAGAAACGGGCGGCATCCACACAGCGCACACTAACCTGCCAGTGCCACTTATCTATGTAGGTAACAAAGACGTTGAGTTCAAAGAAGGCGGTAAACTGTCTGACTTAGCACCAACGATGCTTTCTTTATCTGGTATCGCAATCCCTGCTGAGATGTCAGGCGATGTGATCGTTAAGTAATCACTTAACTGTCATCGAATACTAGAACGGCTACACGCGAGTGTAGCCGTTTTTTTGTATCTAGAGCTTGGAGAATAGATGCGAGATACTAGTATACGAGATGAGGAGATCTTAAGAGAGGGGCGTGATGTCAGTAAGCCGGTCACGAAAAGAATGAGAACCGTACATGTTTTCGCATCCCGAATATCTCCTCTCTCATCCGCTTTATCCCATCATTCCAGAATTGAGGAACGAAATATGTGGAATCTCATGTTACGTTGATGTGTCACATTCAGTACCTTGAGAGAGATTCCCTATCACACTCGTTTACTCGTATCTATGCTATATGTATTTCGTACCCCGTATACTCGCATCTCGCTTTCAGAACTGACTGTTCAAAATCCAACAACCACTCCTTGCGGTTCATGCCTCCGGTATAGCCTGTTAATGTTCCATTGGCACCAATCACTCGATGACATGGAACCACAATACTAAACGGGTTCTTACCGTTTGCACCACCTACAGCCCTTACTGCTTTTGGTTTGCCCATTCTCTTTGCTTGTTCGCCATAGCTAATAGTTTCGCCATAAGGAATAGAAGTGAGAGCCTGCCAAGCTGATTTTTGAAAGTCCGTGCCTTTTGTCGCTTTCAATGGCAAATCAAATTCAGTTCTTTGACCAGTAAAATACTCGTCGAGTTGGCGAGATACTTTGAGGCATAATTCATCGTGGTTGCAAACAATAGCCTCATCATGGTTCAAATGGTCGATCTCTATAATCGATACGCCATCACTAACAATGATCATCTTGCCAATTGGTACTTCGTAGAGCATTTTGTAAGTACAGCCTTCCATGTCATCTTCCTTCTTCTAGTCTCTTTCTACTCTAAAGCACTTCGAATGTAGTATCCGCTTAACGCTCTAAACCCTTTTCTCATATTGATACCTGAATCTCTTATCTGCTCTAAACCGTCATTCTAGAACTGAGGGACGAAGTGTACTAGAATCTCAAACAATGCGGCATTAGCCATGAATAATAGATTCCCTACTGTGCTCATTACTCGCTATAGGGAATGACGTGGTTTTATTCGAATGTCACTTGAGCTTGATATTCGTTCTGAAATCCTATCGAATCCGCTTGTTGTCTTTTCGCATCCCGCAACTCGAATCCCGCATCTGCTTTTTAATCTTTTTGCATCTCGATTACTCGCATCCCGCATCTGCTTTAACCCTTATACGAAGCGCAAACAGGTACCCTGAAATACCACCCATGATGTTTCCTAACGCTAGGCCGATAAACAGCCCTTCGACGCCATCAAGTTGGCTGCCTACCCAGGCAAATGGCAGGGTAAATACGAACAGGCGCATGAAGCTCCATTGGAAGGCTTTCATTGGTTGATGCATGGCGTTCATAGCACTTATTAACATCATCACAATGCCTTGGAAGCCGTAGCTAAATGGCACAACTAATAGGTAGTGCCACAAGATACCTCGAACTGACTCCTCTTGAGAAAAGAGGGCGGCTAACGGTATGCTCAAAGGCACCATCATTAAAAAGATTAAACCTTGGAATAGCACGGCGAAACGCATGCTTAAGAACAGGGCTTTGAAGCTGCGTTGTGGATTCTCTGCCCCAAAGTTTTGCGCCATAAAAGGGGTGAGTGCCGAAGTGAGAGACATCAAGACGATGATAAGAATCGATTCAATACGCTGAGCAGCACCATAAGCAGCCACGGCTTCGGTTCCTTGTTTGGCCAACATCATCATAATGATGGCACCTGCGAGTGGGTTCAATGCATTGGAAAGTGCAGCGGGTGTGCCAATGGTGAGGATTTGTTTCCAGTCGCGGACAACTTCTTGAACTTTTGGCAGAGCGAGTAACTTCTCTCGTTTGATTAATACATACAGCGAACCACACAACGCACCAAACCAACTGAAACCACTGGCGATGGCGGCGCCTTGTATCCCAAGTTCAGGGAAAGGCCCGTAACCGAAGATCAGCAGCGGGTCGAGAATACCGTTAATCAGACCCGCCAACATCATGATCTTAGCGGGGGTTTTGGTATCGCCACTCGCTCGTATCGCGCTATTGCCTGCCATTGGGATAACAAGCAGTGGAATGGCTAAGTACCAAACCGTCATGTATTCAGATATCAGTGGCAATAACTCTGGTTCTGTCCCCAATAAGATAAACATCGGCTCAAGTGTCACCAATCCTAGTATGGATGCAAAGCCAACAAGTAGCACAGCAAGCAATAATCCATGACAAGTAAAGCGAGCGGCATTTTGTGCGCAGCCTTGGCCCAGTAACCGCCCAATACATGTGGAAAGCCCCACACCTATGCCCATGGTGATGCAGTTAATGGCGAAGGTAACTGGAAAGGTAAAGCTCACAGCTGCAAGTGCTTGAGTGCCTAGTAATGAGATAAAGAAAGTATCGACCAAGTTAAACATCAAGATCGCAACCATGCCGAAGATAGTCGGAATGGTCATGGTACGTAATGTACTCGCAATTGGGGCGGTTAATAGCCCGTGCTTATCTTGCATGTAAAACGCCGATTGAACTAGAATATAGTTAGAATATAGTTAGAATACAGTGAATTGTGAGTAGGCTGAAGATCGTTGTCATAAAGTTTACAAATCGCACAATACTAACAGCATACGGTGTGATAGCATTCTGCCGTTATTTATTTAGATGTTTTGAGAGATTTACCGTGAAGCAAAAGAGTCAACTACAGCAGTACTCCCCTGAGAATCTACCAATGTATAATTCAAATGAAGAAATTGACTTTCGAGTGCTTTTTAGAACATTGTGGAACGGGAAATTAATAATTATACTTTCCACTGTATTGTTTCTAGTGGGTAGTTTTTGCTTTGCCTTACTAACTCAAGAGTGGTGGTCTTCGGAAGCAAAGATCACTGAGCCTTAACCTCAACATATCGCAGCTTACCAGCATCAAGTTAGTCAGTTCCAGCCAGTTTTTAATATTTATCAAGACGATGGAACAGTATTAGTTAGTAAAGAATTAGAAGGGCTAGTGGATGCTGAGACTCTATTCAAGCGTTACATACACTCTTTTAATTCGACAAACAATAAGCGCACTTTTTTAGATAGTAACTCGGACTTTCAAAAACTTAAAAGCCGACTCGTTGATGGCGCTTCCAAAACAACAGATGATGAAGTAATTCGTAGGTTGTACGCTGAGTGGTTTGAGAGAATTACAGCATCTATCGTCGGTAAGAATGAGCGGAATTCCCCCTATGTGGTTAAATTTCAAACTGCTACAAAACAAAGTAGCTTCGAGTTGTTATCTGCTTATATTTCATTTACTGAATCGAGAGTGCGTGAGGACGCATTTAATAACCTACAAGCTGTGCTCTATGGTAAACGTAACGAGTTGATGCAGCAAAAAAGGATTCTCGAGAGCCAGGCTAAAAATCAATTATTGGTAGAAACGGAAAGAGCTAGGTTCGCCATGGGAATTGCGGAAGCAGCAGGTGTAGACAAACCCATACAAACAGGCAATGAGAAAGAACTGTTTAGTATTGACTTGGGTGCAAGAGGCTTAAGTGCGAAAGTTAAAGCTTTAGAATCAGTTAAAAATTTAAGTGTTATAGAGCCTCGTTTACAACAGATTAACGCAAAGTTAGATATGCTGAACAACCTTGAAATTGACCGCACCGTTGATTTTCAAACGTTTCGTTATCTAGAAAATGTTGAACAGCCAATTACTCGAGATAAACCCAAACGTGCTTTGATTGTCGTTTTAGGCACATTATTAGGTGGCATGCTGGGTGTTGCGATAGTGCTAATACGATTTGCGTTTAGAAAAGAAGACTAAGTTTCAAACGGCTAGTGCGACTCACTAGCCGTTTTTTGTTTACATTTGTTGTTTGAGTTTCTTCACAAAAGTTCTACTCACCCCCTTGGGATCTTCCGCATCGCCCCAACATACTCTTTAACCCCATGCCAATCGTGGCAACTATCAAATTAAATGGAAATTATCAGGAGATACGACCGATGAATATCCGTCCTCTACACGACCGAGTTATCGTTGAGCGCCAAGAAGTTGAATCTAAATCTGCTGGTGGCATCGTTCTAACTGGTTCTGCCGCTGAAAAATCAACTCGCGGTACAATTCTAGCTGTTGGCAAAGGCCGCATCCTAGAAAACGGTTCAGTACAACCATTGGACGTTAAAGTTGGCGACACTGTTATCTTTGCTGAAGGCTACGGCACTAAGTCAGAAAAGATCGACGGTAAAGAAGTTCTGATCATGTCTGAAAACGACATCATGGCGATCGTTGAGTAATCCGACCCATAAAACTGAACTGACTGAATAAAGAATTTAAAGGAAATAAAGATGGCTGCTAAAGACGTTAAATTTGGTAACGACGCACGTATTAAAATGCTAGAAGGTGTAAACGTTCTGGCTGACGCTGTAAAAGTAACGCTAGGTCCTAAAGGCCGTAACGTTGTTCTAGACAAATCATTTGGCGCACCAACAATCACTAAAGATGGTGTTTCTGTAGCACGTGAAATCGAACTTGAAGACAAGTTCCAAAACATGGGCGCACAAATGGTTAAAGAAGTAGCTTCGCAAGCGAATGACGCAGCGGGCGACGGCACAACAACTGCAACCGTTCTTGCTCAAGCTATCATCACTGAAGGCCTAAAAGCTGTAGCGGCTGGCATGAACCCAATGGATCTTAAGCGCGGCATCGACAAAGCGGTTATCGCTGCAGTTGAAGAGCTAAAAGGTCTTTCCGTTCCATGTTCTGATACTAAAGCTATCGCTCAAGTAGGTACTATCTCTGCGAACTCTGATTCGACAGTAGGTAACATCATTGCTGAAGCGATGGAAAAAGTGGGTCGTGATGGCGTAATCACCGTTGAAGAAGGTCAGGCTCTACAAGACGAGCTAGACGTAGTTGAAGGTATGCAGTTCGACCGCGGTTACCTATCTCCTTACTTCATCAACAACCAAGAAGCGGGTTCTGTTGATCTAGAAAGCCCATTCATTCTTCTTATCGACAAGAAAGTTTCGAACATCCGTGAACTTCTTCCGACTCTAGAAGCAGTTGCTAAGGCATCTCGTCCACTTCTTATCATCGCTGAAGATGTAGAAGGCGAAGCGCTTGCAACTCTAGTTGTGAACAACATGCGTGGCATCGTTAAAGTGGCAGCTGTTAAAGCACCTGGTTTCGGTGACCGTCGTAAGTCTATGCTTCAAGATATCGCTATCCTAACGGGTGGTACGGTTATCTCTGAAGAGATTGGCCTAGACCTTGAGAAAGTAACGCTAGAAGACCTAGGTCAAGCTAAGCGTATTACTATCACTAAAGAAAACTCGACTATCATCGATGGTGCGGGTGATGAAGTGATGATCCAAGGTCGCGTTTCTCAAATCCGTCAACAAATCGAAGACGCAACTTCAGACTACGACAAAGAGAAGCTTCAAGAGCGCGTAGCTAAGCTAGCTGGCGGTGTTGCAGTAATCAAAGTAGGTGCTGCGACTGAAGTTGAGATGAAAGAGAAGAAAGACCGCGTAGAAGATGCACTTCACGCAACTCGCGCTGCAGTTGAAGAAGGTGTGGTTGCTGGTGGTGGTGTTGCACTTATCCGTGCTGCATCTAAAGTTGCTAACCTTGAAGGTGACAACGAAGAGCAAAACGTAGGTATCCGTGTTGCACTACGTGCAATGGAAGCGCCTATCCGTCAAATCACTAAGAACGCAGGCGACGAAGAGTCTGTTGTTGCTAACAACGTTCGTGCTGGCGAAGGTAACTACGGTTACAACGCGGCGACTGGCGAATACGGCGACATGATTGCAATGGGTATCCTAGATCCAACTAAGGTGACTCGTTCTGCATTACAATTCGCAGCATCAGTTGCTGGTCTTATGATCACAACAGAAGCGATGGTGACAGACAAGCCTCAAGATTCAGCTCCTGCAATGCCTGATATGGGCGGCATGGGCGGTATGGGTGGCATGGGCGGTATGATGTAATCATCCTCTTTCTCTATAGCAGAGAAAGCCATACATAAGCTTTAAAGCGGAGACCTCGGTCTCCGTTTTTTATGTTTAGAAATCATCATTCCCTACTGCGAGGTACGAGCGTGATAGGGAATCTTTAGTGTTGTGCATCGAAATGTGTGCCGATGGCTACTCTTACCTCTTATCGTATCCCTTTCTTTATATTGCTCTTTATGATTTAGAGTCTTATATTCAACAGTACAGTTATGACATCGATTTAACATGGATAGCTGTTGAATAAAGGACAATAAATGCTTGATTGATAATGTATAAATCAAGTCAACAATAAGTCAGTGGAGACTCCCCAATGAAAAAACTACTTTCAGTACTTGCTGTGTCGGCAGCGGTAATGGCACCTGCGGCATTCGCTTCTTCGCCAGTTATGTTTTCAACAATCAACGGCTTCAACGCACCTGATTCAGATGCAGTTGGCGGTGTGCGCTTGGCTTTACTTCACGGACAAGTAAATGACCTTAAAGGTCTTGATCTTGCGGTTGTTGGTATGTCAGAAACACAAACCACAACAGGTGTGAACCTAGGTATTTTTGGTGCATCTAAAGTGAACCAAGAGATGACAGGTGCGTCACTGGGTTTCTTCAACTGGAACACAGGCCAAACAACGGGTCTTAACTTAGGTGCCGTGAACATCACTAACGATGTGAAAGGCGCGAACGTAAGTTTCGTAAACTACTCTGAAGGCGACACTATGGTCGATGTTGGCGCAGCTAACCTTTCAGATGTTTCTACGGTTCAGGTTGGTATCTTCAACAAAACCAACAAAATCGAAGGCGTACAGATTGGTCTGATCAACTGTGCTGACAACGGCTTCTTCCCGTGCTTCCCGATTGTGAACTTTGCTAAGTAAGACGGTATCTGAGCCTTTAGTTTCACTATCGGCGAGTGATTTTCTTATCTAGATTTAAAGCTATTCTCACGCCTAAGTTTTTCTGCTTAGGTGTGATTAGTTTTAGTCTCGGCCTTCATCTAATCCCTGTAAGCTACCCAATAAGCATGTTGTTTTATATTTAATGTTGCGCCGTTTTTATTTATAAGTACAATGTTCGATAAATCCCCAACGATGATTTATATGCTTTGATTAATCACCATACCGTCGATTTTAAAAGGGCTTTCTTAAGCCTGACCGCCATTTTTTTAGTAGTTTTGAGCTTGTTGCTCGTTGATTCAGCGGAAGAATCAGATAAACAGTATGGAATTGAAAACCAAGGCGTGACACGCTCTTTAACCGAGCTCACACAGATCATTAATGCACTTGAGTACAACATCACTGCGCTCTACCCATTGCATGGAGATACCTACGTATTTTCTCATGACAAAAAGGTTGAGGGTGAGACGTGTTACTTTATTAGTGAAGAGCAGCAAGCCCCTCGTTTTGACTTTATGTTCTCTGGCCCGAGCGAGATGTGCGACCCTAATTCAGAACTTCACTCTGAAGCGGCCAAGCGCTTATTCATCGCACCTACCATGGCGTATTTCGCCAACACCATAGAGACCATCTCTACGATTTACTTCATCTCGAAAGAGAAGTTCATCATCTCTTCGCCTTCTGACTTTGCTAGCTACATTAAGGGCGATACTTTTGATTCGGTCGTGAATAGCCGTCCTTATTGGGTGAATACGATTCGCTTTGGCCTCTCTCAAGGCAAAGAACAGGTGGTGTATACCGGGCAATATGATGACTACCTGACCGGAAAGAAAGTCGTGACCTTAACCAAGGGGATCTACGTCAATGGCGAGTTCAAAGGGGTGTTAGGCGTTGATGGTTATGTTTCTAATCTCGTATCGAATCCAGCACATGGTTATGAGGTGACGAGTGTCAGAGGTGCCAACAAATATGGCTTGATGGATTTTACCCACTCACGACCTTTGTATGTCGATGGCATCAACACACAGCTATACCTGACTATCGAAGAAGATAAGAGCGAGCACTTCTTACATGTGTTGGAGATGGAGAGGGTTCAGTTATTCATTTTACTGGCTTTGTATCTTGTATCAGCCTTGTCGCTGTGGCGCTTCTATACCAAACAAGAACATAAGCGTTTAAATGATTTAGCGATGCAAGATCCGCTGACAGGGTTATTGAATCGACGTGGTTTTGAGGCTCGATTACTGGCGCAAGATGAAGAGCCGATTATTGGCGTGGGCGTGTTTGATATCGATGACTTCAAGGTGGTGAACGATCAACATGGTCATAAAGTAGGGGATGAGGTGATCTGTCACGTCGCTCAACTGATGATGAACAGTGTTAGGCAGCAAGACATTGTGGCTCGCTTTGGCGGTGAGGAGTTTGTTGTCGCGATTACGGGCGAATCATCTGAGCTGCTTTCATCGATCTTTGAGCGAATTCAAAACGACATCAGCTTACAGAGCTATCGATGTCCAACAGGCGATAAAATCAGTATCTCGGTCTCTGGTGGCGCGACGCTCTACTCTCTGTATAAATTCGACAGTGTAGGGCACTTGTGGGAAAACCAGAGTATCCGTTCGTCTGATGAACAGCTCTACAAAGCTAAAGCCGCGGGTAAGAATCAAGTGTGTATTGAGGTGTATTAATTTGCCGGATACACAAAAGGCCTAGCCACACGACTAGGCCTTTTTAATGTTTGTCTTAGATTGAGGCTACTTCTTCACGCGTCCTTTGCGCATCCACTTCTGGTGAACACCACGGCGCAAGCTCTGAAAGCTGTTTTCCACCTTATCGACACCAAGCAGAATCACGAGCGCCATTAGCGTAATAATGACTGATTGTGAAAGGTGACCAAGGGCAATCATCATCCCAAGTGCAGCAAGCACCCAGATAATGGCTGCTGAGGTCACGCCATGAATCTTGCCGTCTAGCGTCATCATCACGCCTGCACCAAGGAAACCCACCCCAGTAATGATCTGACCAAGCACACGAGCTTGATCGAGCGTATTAGGGGAAAGGCTAATCGCCATGGTGAGGAAGAAGTAAGTACCGCTGATGATCAGAATCGAGGTTCTGATGCCTACTGGTTTACCGCGTGTTTGCCGCTCGATGCCGATTAACGAACCACACAGCATGCATACTGCAAGGCCTGCCCAGCTAAAGGGGGCAAGGTTGAGAGTTTGTTCTATAAATTGTGTCATATCACCCCTCCTAAAAATTTAGAATAGAGCCGAGTATGCTAATAATAGACCGGACGATCGAACAAAAACTTTTTGTCTTAACGATTGATAAAGATGACTTAAAATCTAGCAACCGTCTGTTGTTAACGTGAATACTGGTGTAGTGGTCTCAGTCGCTTCTTGATACTCCAGGTAGCAGTTATCAGACTGATTTTTTCGGCTAGAAGGAGCATAGATAATTGTTCCATCTCCGGCACTTACATTGGTAAAGAACCAGTCTGCTCGACCTGTATCCCAAACCGCATCTAAGAAGGTGGATTCGATGAGTTGTGACCAAGTCTGTTTATTCATCGCTGCAGGGTAGCCATAGGCCACTAATATATCGTCGCCCTCAACATTTACTGACGCACTCGCTGCTTTATCTAAGCCTAATGCTGATGTCTTACCATAAAGCATAGCACTTGCGCCTTCCATCCCGCCTTTGAGGCCATTTAATGTCGAGATGCGAGCATCGCTTTGAAGATTGAGAAACTTAGAAGCCGCAGTGACTGACACAATACCCAGAATTACGATCACCACTACCAGTTCGATAATGGTGAAGCCTTTTGAAAGGTGTTTTATCGCTGATGGCATAACTGAGGCATTGCGTTTCATTGATACGACTTCTCTATTCAATGTGTAGGTCGAGTGGTGTCTTGCTAGTGCGACCGCCGATCTCGCGAGTGAGTTTTGGTACTAGATAGCCAGAAACCTCAGAGATCAAACCCTTGAAGTGGTGCTTTGCCTCTTCATCCGAAATATAGAAGTGCGCTGCGCCCTGAACTTTATCAAGTACATGCATATAGTAAGGTAAAACACCGGCGTCGAATAGCCTTTCACTTAAATCTTTCAATAAGTTAGCGCTATCATTGACACCTTTCAGCATCACGCCTTGATTAAGCAGAGTCGCACCCGTTTGCTTCAGTTTTTGGAAGGCTTGCTTTAGCTCTACATCGATCTCATTGGCATGATTAATATGGCTAACCATGACCACATTAAGGCGAGTGTTAGCCAATATTTGGCACAGTTCGTCAGTCACACGTGCTGGAATCACGACTGGTAATCGGCTATGAATACGAACGGTTTTCACATGTGGAATTTTTTCAATAGCGTTAATGAGCCATTCGATCTCGTTGTCTTTGGCCATCAAAGGATCGCCACCAGATAAGATAACCTCGTTGATCTCCGAGTGCTGAGCCACATAGTCGAGACTGGTTTGCCAAACCGATTTTGAGCCCTTGTTATCTTGATACGGAAAATGACGACGGAAGCAGTAGCGACAATTGATCGCACAGCCACCTTTCACAATCATCAATGCGCGGTTTTTGTATTTGTGCAGTAGCCCGGGAATAGCGTTGTCTTGCTCTTCTAGTGGATCGGCGGAATAGCCCTGATGAACCTCAAATTCTTCACTTAGCGGTAAAACCTGTCGCAGCAAAGGGTCGTGTGGATTGCCTTTTTCCATTCGTTCGACAAAGCTAAGAGGAACCCGAAGTGCAAATAACTCACGTGCAGCAAAGCCTGCTTGCCACGGTGTTGGGTCTATTTCCAATGCCTCAAGCAGTTTTGTCGGGTCAGAGATCGCATTCGATAGTTGTTTGAGCCAGTTTTGCTCAACAGATTCGACTTTTCGGGTTATGATATGCGGCATTGAAATTAACTCAAAGATGTGGAAGAGAAAATCATGGCGTCAGTAAGCACCAATGAATTCAAAGGCGGTTTAAAATTCATGATGGATAACGAGCCTTGCTCAATTATCGAAAATGAATACGTTAAGCCAGGTAAAGGCCAAGCGTTTAACCGTGTTAAACTTCGTAAACTGCTGTCAGGCAAAGTGTTAGAGAAAACATTTAAGTCAGGCGATACAGTAGAACTAGCGGACGTTGTAGACGTTGAACTAGGCTACCTATACAGCGATGGCGAATTCTACCACTTCATGAACAACGAAACATTCGAGCAAATCGCTGCTGATGCAAAAGCAGTAGGCGAGACTTCTAAATGGTTAGTTGAAAACGACGTATGTACTCTAACGTTGTGGAATGATAACCCTATCACAGTAACTCCACCAAACTTTGTTGAGATCGCAGTAACAGAAACCGATCCTGGCCTTAAAGGCGACACACAAGGTACTGGCGGTAAGCCTGCAACTCTAGCAACTGGCGCGGTAGTTCGCGTACCTCTATTCATCGCAATCGGTGAAGTTGTTAAAGTTGATACTCGTACTGGCGAATACGTTGGTCGTGTGAAGTAATTTACTTCAAGTATCTGAAAAAGGTCGCTTAGGCGGCCTTTTTTTGTATCTGGAGAACGGGGAAGAGCGGAAGAGGAAGATACGCGTAAACGAGATGCGGGATGCGAAGAGCTTGAAGGGCAGATGCGCGTAAACGAAATGCGAGATACGAAGAGCGGGAAGAGCAAGAGTGAGTGACCTGGATGTGTGCTATTCGACAAGCAACAAAAAAGCAGAGCTGGGTAACCTAGCTCTGCTTTTAGTCTTTTCGCTCTTAAGCTTTTCGATACTCGTTTACCCGAATCTCGAATCTGCTCTTAACTGTTAAATCATAAAGATGAAAATAACAGACAATACGCTGATTAGGCCTGCAAAGAAGTAGCAGCCCACTTTACCAGCAACGCCGACGTGGAACTTAAGGTCGTGCATGCCGTGGTGAAGACGGTGCATTGCGTGCCACATTGGCAGTGCTAGCGTACCGATGATGAATAGCGCACCGATAATGCTGGTCGCGAACTCAGACACACGCTCGTAGCTCATTGCGTCCGCATCAATGATGCCCATTGGCACTAAGATACCTAACACTAGAACTGTGATTGGTGTGATCATCGCGAACCAAGTACCGCCAGCGCCGAATAGACCCCACCAGATTGGCTCATCAGAGCGTTGAGGATTGTGGTTAACAGGCTTAACTTTGTAGTTTGTGTTCATAACGAAAGCTCCTTACACCACAACAAGAACGATTAAAGAAATAAAAGCCACCGCAGCCCACTGAGTCAGTACGATGATTCTCTTATCAACCAATTTACCTTTCAGGCGGATTGGCATTACTTGAGGCATCATGCTGAAGAAGGTTTGAGCGTGCATTAAGCTACCTAGCAGTGCCACGATATTAATACCGACAATGATAGGGTTCGCCATAAAGCTCAACCAACCTGCCCACGCTTCAGGGCCTTTCACTAGCGCACCTAAACCAAAAGTTAGGAACACAGTGAACAGAATCAAAGGCAGTACAGTTGCTTCACGTAGCATGTAGAAGCGGTAAAACGGATGGTTGCTCCACCACGTTCTCTTCATCTCACGAACATAAGGCTTACGATTGCTCATATTATGCCTCCTCTGCTGTTTTTACTTGCGACCCGTCTGGCTTGAACATCGAGATAACGAAGTCCATTGAAGACTCAACTTTACCTTGGTTCACTGCCGCTGCTGGGTCTACTTTCTTCGGACATACTTCTGAACAGTAACCAACGAACGTACAGCCCCAAGCGCCGTTTTCACCGTTGATAAGCTTCATACGTTCAGCTTTACCGTTGTCACGGCTATCTAGGTTGTAACGGTGAGCAAGAGTCAATGCCGCTGGGCCGATGAACTCAGGGTTTAGACCAAACTGAGGACATGCTGCGTAACAAAGACCACAGTTGATACAGCCAGCGAACTGTTTGTACTTCGCCATTTGCTCTGGAGTCTGAATGTTCGTGCCGTCTTCAGGCTTACGGTCGTTACCAATGATGTAAGGCTTAATCGCTTCAAGGCGCTCGATGAACGGCGTCATGTCGACAATCAAATCTTTTTCGATTGGGAAGTTAGCAAGCGGCTCGATAGTTAGGCCGTTCGGGTAGTCACGTAAGAAGCTCTTACACGCTAACTTAGGCACGCCATCAACCATGATGCCGCAAGAGCCACAGATCGCCATACGACAAGACCAACGGTATGAAAGGTCTTTGTCTTGGTGGTCTTTGATGTAACCAATCGCATCAAGTACCGACATGGTTTCATCGAATGGGACTTCGAAAGTCTGCATGTAAGGTTCTGCATCTTTCTCTGGGTCGTAGCGCAGAATGTCTACTTTTTGGATACGGTTCGCTGACATTATGCTTGCTCCTCTTCGCTCTTCTCATCTTTCTTAGCATTCGCTTCTGCAGCTTTTTCAGCGGCAGCGGCTTTCTCTGCTGCTTCACCGTATAGACGAGCTTTAGGTTGAGATTTAGTAATCTTCACGCCGCTGTAGTCGATAGTTGGTGCTGCATCTTCGTTGTAGAACGATAGAGAGTGTTTCAGGAAGTTCACGTCATCACGTTCTGTGCAGTTGTCGTCTAGACGTTGGTGTGCACCGCGAGACTCTTTACGAAGGATTGCTGAGTGAACCATCGCTTCTGCGACTTCTAGGCCGTAGCCGACTTCGATAGCGTAAAGTAGGTCAGTGTTGAATACTTTACCTTTGTCTTTAATGCTGATCTTCTTGTAGCGTGCTTTCAGTTCAGTGATCTTGTTGATGGTCTCTTGCATCAAGTCTTCTTGACGGTAGATTCCACAACCCGCTTCCATGGTGTGACCCATTTCAGTGCGGATATCAGCCCAGTTTTCGTCGCCTTCTTGGTTCATCAGCGCTGCGATGCGATCTTCAACCGCTTTTACTTGCTTAGCGATAGATTCTTCATTCCAGCCTTTGAATTCTGCTGCGCGTTTCACAGCGTGTTCACCGGCAACGCGGCCAAATACTACGAACTCAGCCAGAGAGTTTGAACCTAGGCGGTTTGCACCGTGTAGGCCAACTGAAGCACATTCACCAACCGCGAATAGGCCTTTGATGCGAGTTTCACAAGTACCGTTAGTTTCAATACCACCCATGGTGTAGTGAACAGTCGGACGAATTGGGATTGGCTCTTTTGCTGGATCGACGTTTACGTAGGCTTTTGCCAGCTCACAGATGAACGGTAGACGCTCTTGCAGGTACTCTTCACCAAGGTGGCGAAGGTCAAGGTGTACTACATCACCAAGAGGGTGCTTGATGGTGTTGCCTTTTTGCTGCTCGTGCCAGAATGCTTGAGAAACTTTGTCGCGAGGACCTAGTTCCATGTATTTGTTCTTCGGCTCGCCCACTGGTGTTTCAGGGCCCATGCCGTAATCTTGTAGGTAACGGTAGCCGTTCTTATTGACGATGATACCGCCTTCACCACGACAACCTTCGGTCATCAAGATGCCAGTGCCCGGTAGGCCTGTTGGGTGGTATTGAACAAACTCCATGTCACGCAGTGGCACACCGTGGCGATAAGCCATTGCCATACCGTCGCCGGTCACGATGCCACCGTTAGTATTGCAGTGATAAACACGACCTGCGCCACCGGTTGCTAGAACAACCGATTTTGCTTTGATGGTAACAAGTTCACCTTCAGACATATGAATCGCGATAAGGCCTTGTACTTCGCCTTCTTCAACGATCAAATCCACCACAAAGTACTCATCAAATCGTTTGATTGTGTCGTACTTCATCGAAGTCTGGAACAGAGTATGAAGCATGTGGAAGCCAGTCTTGTCTGCTGCGAACCACGTTCTCTCTACCTTCATACCGCCGAATCGGCGTACGTTTACTTCACCGTTTTCTTTACGACTCCATGGGCAGCCCCATTGTTCCATTTGGATCATTTCGCGAGTCGCGTTTTCAACAAAGTATTCAACAACATCCTGTTCACATAGCCAGTCGCCACCGCCAACAGTATCGTTGAAGTGGTTATCTAAGCTATCTTCGTCTTTAATTACCGCTGCTGAACCGCCTTCTGCTGCTACCGTGTGCGAACGCATTGGGTAAACTTTAGAAATCAGTGCTACTTCCAGTTCAGGATTAGCTTCAGCCGCAGCAATAGCTGTACGAAGACCAGCGCCGCCTGCGCCGATGACTGCGATATCTGTGGTAATTGTCTTCACAGTTATTCTCCAGTGTGATGCGGAGTATTCCGCTTGTTATTATAAAAAGCCTATTTAGAGAGCAGTAAACGGCATCAACCGATTATCACCCCTAAGCCTTAAGTGGTAGGTTCAGTGTAAGAGAGGAGGGTGTTTGAAAAATTGATGTATTTAGGTTTTTGCTTCGGTAATGCATATGGAGGCATAGAATTTATAGGTTATGTGACTGCAATCACGGCAATCAATTGTTGATAACGATTCCCCCACAAGGCTCGTGTTAACGGCTTGTTGAGTATGATTTTTGTTATCAATGCTGGGAGAGGTCAAATATGTATAAATGTATTGTAGAACGTGATTTTATGGCTTCATAAAAACCGTATGATGACCTCATTAATACAAAGATAGAAGCTTACAAAAGCGGCGAAAAGTGATAATTTTCGTCGCCTAGAATTCAGTGATATGGAACTTAGTAATGCACTCAACATGGCAACCTGCCGCAACCATTAAGCAGTTAAAGCAACGTGCTGATATCCTTAATCAAATCCGCCAGTTTTTTGCAGAGCGAGACGTGATGGAGGTCGATACGCCAGCCATGAGTCACGCTACGGTGACTGATGTGCATTTGCATACCTTCAAAACTGAATTCGTCGGTCCGGGTTATGCGCAAGGCCAACCACTGTTCTTTATGACAAGTCCTGAATTTCATATGAAGCGCTTGTTGGCAGCAGGAAGTGGCTGTATTTACCAAATTTGTAAGTCGTTTCGTAACGAAGAGAACGGCCGTTACCACAACCCTGAATTCACCATGCTGGAGTGGTATCGTGTTGGTTTTGATCATCATGATTTGATGGATGAGATGGACTTGCTACTACAGCAAATCTTAAAGTCGGGCGAAGCAGAGCGCATGACTTATCAACAAGCCTTCATCGATGTGCTAGGTGTGTGTCCACTTGAAGATTCGATGGATACCCTAAAACAAGCCGCAGCGAAACTGGGGTTGAGTGATATTGCCGAACCTGAAGAGGACCGCGATACCTTACTGCAACTGCTATTCAGCGTGGGTGTTGAGGAAAAGATTGGTCAAACAGTACCTGCATTCGTATATGACTTCCCGGCTTCACAGGCAGCATTAGCTAAGATTAACCCTGAGGATTCGCGAGTAGCTGACCGTTTTGAGGTGTACTTCAAAGGCATTGAGCTGGCAAACGGCTTCCATGAGCTGGATAAGCCTCAAGAGCAGCTTAAGCGCTTTGAAGATGACAATGCTAAACGTATTGAGATGGGCTTATCACCTCAACCGATTGACCATCATTTGATTGAGGCATTAAAAGCGGGCTTACCAGACTGTGCGGGTGTTGCTTTAGGTATCGATAGACTGATCATGCTGGCTTTGGGTTACGACCACATCGATGACGTGACCGCTTTCCCGTTCCCACGTTCTTAGTTTTCTGTTTTTACTGAGAGCTAATAGCTATTAACTCTCAGCTTCCAATCCGCTTCACTAGCTGACCAGAATACCAGTGCCGACCACTGCAACAATGGCACCGATCCAAGCGTAGGCATTTGGCCTCTGCTTGGTGTACAGCCATAGAATTGGTAGCAACATGATAGGTGTGGTTGAAGATAACAGAGCAACCATGCCGACATTCCCTTCCTGTAGTGCATACAAGATCAGCGTCATTCCTACTGCCATAGCAAGAAAGCCATTCACTGCGGTAATTGCGAATATTTGACCATTCATCGGATTCAGTGCGCGTGAAAGCTTGGCACCCGTTAAACGAAATGCGGAGTGGGCGACAAAGGCGGTGATCATTCGGATAGCAGAAGCGGCAACCGGGTCTATGCTGGTTTGCATCACGGGTTTGGCGATGATGCCACCTAATGCTTGGCAGATAGCCGCCGTGATTCCTAGAGCGACACCAATCCAAACGGTGCCTTTGATGGTTTCAAGTTGGTTGTTGGCTTGGCCGCGACGGCCAAAGAAGATCGCGGTTAATACGCCACTAAACACCAACGCCGAGCCAATTAGCTCGCCAGAAGTCATGCTTTCGCTAAACAGGAAGTAACCGAGGATCGCCGAGAACACGGCGTGACAAGAGAACAGTAAACCAGCTTGGCGCGGCCCCATGCGGTTCAAACAGGCAAATAGGGCAGTATCACCAATGAAGATACCAATCAGGCCAGACAGCATCATCGGTGTGACTAAATCTGCTTCGACAGTTGACCAGCCACCAGTAAACCAAGCCATGCTCGATAAGATAATAGCGGTACAACCCATGCGCCAACGACTATAGGCGAAAGAACCTAAGTGTTGAGCAGGCTTTACTGACATTAAGCTCGCAATCGCCCAAAGAAAAGCGGCAGCAAGAGCTAACCATTCGAATCCCATCTGAATAACATCCTTGTGTCTGGGATAAATTAGCTCATCAATATGCATCAAACCGAACTGAGAACAAAGTGATTCTTAATAAAAGAACCATGAACGTTTACAGCTCGGCCTAGCTTGATGTGATTAATTACGCGTTACACTTTAAAACGCTCCACATCTCGACGCATCGACTCAGCAGCGCTACTCATTTCATTTGAGCTATTGCGGCTGCTTTCCGCTTGTTGTGCAAGATCATCAGAGGCATCTTTGATCCCTTGTGTATTGCGACTGATGTCTTCGCTTACGGCTCGTTGTTCTTCGGCTGCACTCGCTATCTGCAATGCCATATCGTTGATTTCGGTGATGGCTTGAGTGATCTTAGTCAGGCTGCCGTGCGCTTGCTCTGCGAAGCCAACACTGTTTTCTGCTAATTGAGTGCTGGTGGTCATGCTTTCGACGGCATGTTCGGTATTCTTTTGCAGGGTATCAATCATCACGCGGATCTCTTCCGTTGAACCATGCGTTCTTTGGCTGAGCACTCGCACTTCATCGGCCACAACTGCAAATCCACGACCTTGCTCACCCGCACGCGCCGCTTCAATCGCCGCATTTAATGCCAGCAGGTTGGTTTGCTCGGCAATGCCTTGAATGGTGGACAGGATCTGGTTGATGCTTTGCGCGTTGTTTTCCAACTCTCGGATCACATTGGCAGCGTCTTCCACTTGGCTTGCAAGGCTAGTAATAGCATCGCGGTTTTGTTGGATTACCTCTTGGCCATCGTTACAAGCAGTCGCCGAAGCTTGAGAAGCGGATGCGGTTAATTCTGCATGGCTTGCTACTTCGGCAGCAGTCGCTGACATCTCATGAATCGCGGTGGCAATTTGGTTGATATCGTTTTGTTGATTCTCGACTCGAATGGAGGATTGAGTGGCCAATTGGTTGGCTTTTTCTGCGTGATTATTTAAATCATGGCTGTGCTCGATAACGCCTTTCAGCATGCTTTGCATCTGACTCAAGAATTGGTTTACGAGCTCGGCAAGCTTACCAATCTCATCCATGCGTGTGATATCAATGCGTTGAGTGAGGTCACCTCGACCTTGAGCAAGCTGAGTCAACGCTTCTGATAAGGTTTGCAATGGGTAAAGCAAGCGGTTGATGACCATGGTACTGGCGATTGAAATCACGATGTACAGAATCAGAGAGGTAAGCGCGATGAACTGAATCGCGTCAGATACCGCAGAGAACGCCAACTCTTTATCGATGACAATGCCCAGAGACCAATCTGTGTTTGGCACGTTGGCAATGTAAACCAACTTATCGCCCTGACTTGGCCAAGTTAGTGTGGTGATGCTTTGGTTTTGAATCAGCTGTGACACTCGGTTTGAGGTTAGCTCTGGGTTTAAGCTCGTAAGTGGCTTTTGACTTAACGCTTCATCACTGTACGCAACTATGTTGTTGTTGCCATCGACTAAGAAGGCGAAACCATCGTTATCCAGTTTTACGTTGAGAACCGTATCGATAATGCTGGTGACGGTTAAGTCTGCAGCAAGCACGCCCTGTTTTTGGCCACTGAAGGTTTTAGCAAAGCTGATAACGATGCTGCCATCGAAATCTTGATACGGTTCAGTAATGATAAGGTCTGATGCGGCGTTGGCATCTTTGTACCATGGGCGAGTGCGAGGGTCGTAGTCTGCTGGCCAGCTTTCTGTTTTATCACCATAAGCGATCGTGCCATCGCTAAAACCCGCATAAACCGATAAGAATTGCCCGGCTTGTTTGGTGATCAATAACTCTCGGTCAGAGTTACTACTGCTTGAAATGGTCGGCTCATTGGCCAGCATCATATCACTGCGAGTCGAGAGCCAATCAGCAATGTAATTAGTTGTGCCTACACTGACATTCTTCATTTCTTGGTTGATCGCGACTTCAGTCTCTTGAGTGAGTTGGGTAACCGATATCCAAGCTTGAGTACCACTCACGACGGCGATAATGATCGCAATGGCGATCTGAATTTTAAATTTAATAGTATGTCTCAAGGTCCATTCCTCTTTTATTAGACAAAAACCTAACTACAGTGACGTACTTGATGGTGAATTAATGTGTCTCTGATAAGCGTATAGTGCCGCTGTCTTAGGCAGAATGAATGTGTTTAAAATCATAAATTCTAAATATATTTACTCTGCTTTTTGTAAAACAGTGAAGTAAAATCACAGTTATTAATTGATTTGAAAATCAATTACTTGTTCTGGTTATTGTCCGTGGTGCAGCACGAATAGGCGCTAAATTTACATTTAGCGCCTTAGTCTGGAGTAAGGGTGATCGTTGAACGTCTTTTAAGTGATGATGAACAACGCGAGGTAAACCATCAACAAACCGACAATCCCCAAGATGATACCCATCTTAGCCATGTCTTTGCTTTCGATAAGTCCAGTCGAGTAGGCCAGTGAGTTTGGTGGTGTCGATACTGGAAGAATCATGCCGAGTGATGCTGAGAAGGCAACCACAACCAACAAGCCTTGTAAGCCACCAATCGCAACTAGGCTTTCCATCGATGCACCAATCGCAGCGGCTATTGGCATCAGTAAGTTGGCAGTCGCGGTGTTCGACATGAAGTTTGCCATTAACCAACACACGATAGATAGCGTGAGAACTACAGCAGCAGGTGAGAGCGACTCATAGTCAATCGCGTGTGCTAACGCCGCAGCTAATCCTGTTTTATCCAGGCCGATACCAATCGCAATACCACCTGCAACCAACCACAACACATCCCAGTTAATCAGCTTGAGTTCTTCTTTGCCCATGATGCCAGTCAGAGTGAACACAGCCAGTGGAATGATAGAGACCACGTAGGTGTTCATGCCGTGCAGCTTGGTGGTCATCCACAACAAGATGGTCGCCGCGAAGGTGATGTAAACCACGATCGCACGCCAACTCTTTCTAAATTGCCCATCGAGTTTGAGCACCATGTTCTTCTGCTTGGAAGGAAAGATTTTCTGAAGAAGGAACCAAGCAATGGTGAGTTGAATGATCACAAAGGGTAAGCCCATCATCATCCAGCTCAGAAAGTCGATGGTGTTTTCACCGGTTAGATATTGCAGCGCGATAGCATTGGGTGGAGTACCGATCGGTGTCGCGATACCGCCAGTATTCGCCGCGATTGGAATACACAACACGAGCGCTTTGATACCCATATCGCCTTTTGGTGCAGATGCCACAATCGGACCGAGCAGTGCCAGCATCATAACTGTGGTAGCGGTATTCGACATAAACATCGAGAACACAGCAGTGATCAACATTAAGCCGAGCATGATGAAGCGCGGCTCGGTACCAAATGGTTTCAGCAGCACTCGAGCGAGGTTGTTATCGAGTTCGTACTTAGATGCCGAGATCGCGAGTGCGAAACCACCCATGAACAGAATGATGATTGGCGATGAAAATGCACCGAATATGTCGGTATATTTTATTAACTCACCGAGATCGTGTCCCGCTGGTGGGGTTCGAAATAGGTGCAGGCCTTTGTCGGAAATCATCACCAGTTCAAGTGCAATGATCAGTATCGAGGTAGCGAAAACCGGAACGGGCTCAAGCACCCAAAGTAGAGCTGCAAGCAGGAATATCGCCAATAGGCGATGCTGAATCAACGTCAGGTCATCGATAGGTATTGAATCTATTGGCATGAATAACACGCCTAAGGGAATCGCAAAACAAATCAACAGCTTGACCAGAATGCCAACATTGAGTTTAGGCATGTACAAAGACCCTATGAATAAAATATCTTCAAATAGAGTAAGTTATATGGGTTTTTGGTACTTGGAGACGGGTTGGAAAATCAAAAAGTTGTTTAAGGTTTCGGCAACTGTTTTGTTTTTGGTCAATATTTTTTCTTGGTAATTCAACGTACGGATCGTTGAGAGCAAGGTTGTCGGTAGTTAGATTGATTGAAATCTTGAGGGGAAAGTGTCTCGAACTAGATAAGAAAAAGGCGCGTTCTTTTCTAAACATAGAAAAATAACGCGCCTTTAAAACCGAATGAGTTAACTCAATCGTTAAGCTTGGTCTGTGTTCTCTGCTGAATCAACAGCTTCAGTCTCAACTTCTTTGCCAGCAATGTGCGCGAAAGGTGTACCTAGAACGGTCTTCTCGCCATTTTGCATCGTGTCGTCAAACTTGATTGCATCTTTCGCAAACAGGTTGATAACCGTTGAACCAAGCTTAAAGCGACCCATCTCTTCGCCTTTCTTCAAGATGATAGCTTTATCACCTTGTGCTGGGTAATCCCATTTGTACACAGAGTTACCGCGTGGTGGAGTGATGGTGCCTGCCCATACTTGCTCGATGCTGCCTACGATAGTTGCACCAACCAGCACTTGTGCCATTGGGCCAAATTCCGTATCGAAGATACACACTACGCGCTCGTTACGTGCGAATAGGTTTGGAACGTTCTCAGCTGTTAATGGGTTAACAGAGAAAAGGTCACCTGGAACGTAGATCATCTGGCGTAGTGTGCCATCGCATGGCATGTGCACGCGGTGGTAATCACTTGGAGACAAGTAAAGCGTTGCGAACTCACCGTCTTTAAACTCATCCGCTAATGCAGCATCACCACCTAATAGCTCGCGAGCTGAGTAATCGTGACCTTTAGCCTGAATAAGTTGGCCGTCAGTAATTGGACCAAATTGGCTTACGCGAGCATCGGCAGGGTGAACGATAACAGACTCGCCTTCAGCGATAGGGCGCATGCCTTCTTTCAATTCACGTACGAAGAATTCATTGAATGTTTTAAAGTGCTTTGGATCGCTATGCAGCGCTTCATCCATGTTCACTTTGTATTGCTTTATGAACCAGTTGATGATCGCTGTCGTTAAGCCGCCCGCTTTAGCAGACGCAAGTTTGCCGACTAGACGAGTCAGTCCATGTTGTGGAATCCAGTACTGCAATCCAACTTTAATCTTATCCATTGTATTAATTTTCCAATGCTATTTGTTGTTCAATTAAATCTGTCGATGACGCTTTAGGGCGCGAGATGTTACTTAAGTTCGCGCCAATTGTCAGTAAATGCACACATTTGTTCACAAAAACGCGATTAGAGATCGGCTTTTTTGTTGCGTGAATACTGACGGTTATCTTTGTTGTTTGCCATGCTTTCAATGATGCGATGGTAGTTGTCGAAACGCAGTCGACTGATCTTTCCATCTTCAACAGCCTCGCGCAGGATACAACCCGGGTCATCATTGTGCTTACAGTCGCGGAACTTACAGCCGCCAAGGTAAGGCTTGAATTCGATGAAGGCTTCAGTGATTTCGTCAGCTTCAAGGTGCCATAGGCCGAACTCACGAACCCCTGGAGAATCGATAAGGTCGCCACCAGAAGGGAAATGGTATAAACGAGCTGCCGTAGTTGTATGTTGGCCAAGACCTGAGTTTTCAGAGACTTCACCCTCTTCAATGTCTAGCGTTGGCATTAACGCATTCACTAGGCTTGATTTACCCACACCAGACTGACCAACGAAGATGTTGATGCGATCTTTGAGCTCAGCTTCCAGCTCTTTGATGCCGTAGCCAGATTCTTTACTCACGAACATCACTTTGTAGCCGATCTTCTCGTACTCTTTAAGCGTCTCACGGTATTCCGCAATCTGTTCTTCGGTCAGCAAGTCTACCTTGTTCAGAACAACAAGAGGCGCGATGTTGACCGTTTCAGAAGCGATCAAGTAGCGGTCGATAATATTAAGTGATAGCTCTGGTAGCACAGCTGACACGATAACCATTTGGTCAACGTTAGCCGCAACCGGTTTTAGGCCGTCGTAGTAATCAGGGCGAGTCAGCATTGAAGTTCTTGGTTCAACGGCTTCTACAACGCCAGAAATACCAGCCATGGATTCTAAGCCTGCACGCCAAGTCACTCGGTCACCAGAAACCAAAGTCTCGATACTACGGCGTAAGTTACAACGATGAACTTCGTTTGTTTCAAGATCTTCGATATCAGCATGTTGGCCAAAGCGCGTAATCACGAGTCCGCTTTTGGTTCCGCCCAGCATGTTCTCATCCCATTGGATAGAATCTTCTTTCTTGAGTCGCTTGTTCTGGTTGCTACGTACTCGACGTACCTGACCTTTGGTTAACTTCTTTTTTTTAGCCACAATTTTTCACTTAACACATCTAACTTGATGATTGGGAACTCAAACTGGGTGTTGCTGGTGCCACGTGATTTCGATGGCCCTAAAGCTAGTTTGAGTATAGTTATTTGGGTATAGTACCTCTTTTACACTTAAACAAATAGGCGACGCCTTATGTCCTTTAGCGATCAGAACCTAATTTGGGTTGATCTAGAGATGACAGGACTTGATCCTGAAACTCATAAAATCATTGAAATTGCGACTATCGTTACCGATAGTGAGCTTAACATCCTTGCTGAAGGACCTGTTTTGGCTATTCACCAACCTCAGAGTGAATTAGACAAGATGGACGAGTGGTGCACAACGACTCACACCGGCAGTGGCCTAGTGAAGCGAATCCAAGAAAGCACGGTTTCAGAGCAAGATGCCATCCAACAAACGATTGAGTTTCTTGAGAAGTGGGTACCAAAAGGTAAGTCTCCAATCTGTGGCAATAGCATCGGTCAAGATCGCCGCTTCCTATACAAGCACATGCCAGAATTGGAAGAGTACTTCCACTACCGTTATGTCGATGTAAGCACGCTGAAAGAGCTGACTCGTCGTTGGAAGCCTGAAGTGTTAGACGGTTTTTCAAAGTCTGGAAGTCACCTAGCACTTGATGATATTCGAGAGTCGATCGCAGAGCTGCAGTACTACCGAAAAACGATTATTAACATCTAGTCGGATAAAATGATCACGTTTATCTAACTTTTCAGGGACATAAGAGCTAATTTTTTTGCAAATCTGTGTGCTTTTACAGCAGTTGAGTAAAAAGTTTCGTAATTTTGCATTAAGGACTTGCATCACAAAAAAATGCTCTTATAATTCGCAGCCCTGAACGGCGAAAGACGTTTTCAGATTGCGATACTAGCTCAGTTGGTAGAGCGCAACCTTGCCAAGGTTGAGGTCATCGGTTCGAACCCGATGTATCGCTCCAATTTGTAGGTTATGGCGAAAGCGGTAATCGAAAGGTGAAAGACCTTTTATAATGCGATACTAGCTCAGTTGGTAGAGCGCAACCTTGCCAAGGTTGAGGTCATCGGTTCGAACCCGATGTATCGCTCCAAATTAGTCTCCTAGAGACAAGACTCATTGACTTAAACAATGCATCCGGACGCGGGATGGAGCAGCTTGGTAGCTCGTCGGGCTCATAACCCGAAGGTCGTCGGTTCAAATCCGGCTCCCGCAACCACATTACAGTTAAACGCGACAGCGGTTAACTTATGCGATACTAGCTCAGTTGGTAGAGCGCAACCTTGCCAAGGTTGAGGTCATCGGTTCGAACCCGATGTATCGCTCCAAATTCAATTCTTAGAAGTCATCTCCTAGAGAAAGTACTCAGAATGAAAATGGTTTAGTCTCATTGTCTTAAACAATGCATCCGGACGCGGGATGGAGCAGCTTGGTAGCTCGTCGGGCTCATAACCCGAAGGTCGTCGGTTCAAATCCGGCTCCCGCAACCACATTACAGTTAAACGCGATAGCGGTTAACTTATGCGATACTAGCTCAGTTGGTAGAGCGCAACCTTGCCAAGGTTGAGGTCATCGGTTCGAACCCGATGTATCGCTCCAAATTCGTCTCCTAGAGACAAGATTCATTGACTTAAACAATGCATCCGGACGCGGGATGGAGCAGCTTGGTAGCTCGTCGGGCTCATAACCCGAAGGTCGTCGGTTCAAATCCGGCTCCCGCAACCACATTACAGTTAAACGCGACAGCGGTTAACTTATGCGATACTAGCTCAGTTGGTAGAGCGCAACCTTGCCAAGGTTGAGGTCATCGGTTCGAACCCGATGTATCGCTCCAAATTCAATTCTTAGAAGTCATCTCCTAGAGAAAGTACTCAGAATGAAAATGGTTTAGTCTCATTGTCTTAAACAATGCATCCGGACGCGGGATGGAGCAGCTTGGTAGCTCGTCGGGCTCATAACCCGAAGGTCGTCGGTTCAAATCCGGCTCCCGCAACCACATTACAGTTAAACGCGATAGCGGTTAACTTATGCGATACTAGCTCAGTTGGTAGAGCGCAACCTTGCCAAGGTTGAGGTCATCGGTTCGAACCCGATGTATCGCTCCAAATTCGTCTCCTAGAGACAAGATTCATTGACTTAAACAATGCATCCGGACGCGGGATGGAGCAGCTTGGTAGCTCGTCGGGCTCATAACCCGAAGGTCGTCGGTTCAAATCCGGCTCCCGCAACCACATTACAGTTAAGCGCGACAGCGATTAACTTATGCGATACTAGCTCAGTTGGTAGAGCGCAACCTTGCCAAGGTTGAGGTCATCGGTTCGAACCCGATGTATCGCTCCAAATTCGTCTCCTAGAGACAAGATTCATTGACTTAAACAATGCATCCGGACGCGGGATGGAGCAGCTTGGTAGCTCGTCGGGCTCATAACCCGAAGGTCGTCGGTTCAAATCCGGCTCCCGCAACCACATTACAGTTAAGCGCGATAGCGATTAACTCATGCGATACTAGCTCAGTTGGTAGAGCGCAACCTTGCCAAGGTTGAGGTCATCGGTTCGAACCCGATGTATCGCTCCAAATTAGTCTCCTAGAGACAAGACTCATTGACTTAAACAATGCATCCGGACGCGGGATGGAGCAGCTTGGTAGCTCGTCGGGCTCATAACCCGAAGGTCGTCGGTTCAAATCCGGCTCCCGCAACCACATTACAGTTAAACGCGACAGCGGTTAACTTATGCGATACTAGCTCAGTTGGTAGAGCGCAACCTTGCCAAGGTTGAGGTCATCGGTTCGAACCCGATGTATCGCTCCAGCTTTCTTCTAAAAAAGCTAATAAGATACTTTAAACCACCGTGTTTTTCTTTAGATCACAGAGTTTAAAGGGGACCTTAAAGGTCACGCTCTTTCTTTAATGCTGCGAAGCATAATCCCCCAAAAAAGCAAATAATCCTCCATCATGGTGGATATTTTTTTGTCTTAAATTTTTCTTAGCAACTGGAATGCTAGTAAACATCAGGTCTCTGAAGCAGATACTTGAGGTTTTTCACATCTATAAACAGACTTATCCACAAATAGTTCGATGTGGATAACTTGGTTGATAAAGTTATTTCAGGCTTAATTCTTTATATATCTCAAAAAGATCTTTCTTGTTTTCAATATATTAGCTGAATTGTAGTGTCGGTAACTTGCTGTTTTTTATAAGGTTAGCTGTGTATCTTCAATTTGATAAAAGATCGTTAACTTGTTGTTTTTTGATCTTAATCATTTATCAGTACTGTGTTTAACTTTGTGCGGGTGTCGGAAGTTTACGAGAGATCTGAATTTTTTCCACATTGTTAAAATTGAGAACAAGGTCAAACATTGTTCTAAAATTATGTGCAACGGGTTGTCTTAAATATTGGACTGCTGATGTGGTGTAACGAGACAATCCTTGATACTTAAAGGGCTAGGCATCTCTTGGAAGGCCTTTCTCAACAATACGTATCAATCTGTGCTTTCTAGTGGCGATTTTGCTGCTGCCTTCTTGCACGCTATTTGAGTTCGGTAACTGCTGTAGTTGTTTTTGCAAAGCCCACTCAATGTGCACATCCAATAAGTCACTTTCCCCTCGATGAGACTCAAGCGTTTCAACAATACGTTGTTGAAACGGTGCATTGCCCATCGCGACGAAAATATTGCGTAACCATTGAGTATGGCCAATGCGTCTTATTGCTGAACCTTCCATTTTCTTCAGAAAGGTTGCTTCGTCCCAACTTGCAAGGGAGACGAGATCAGCCTCTTGGAAATCTTCTCTGCGATGAAAGTCAGTTTGCTCTGTAATATCAGCTTCACGGTTCCACGGGCAAACTAATTGGCAATCATCGCAACCGTAGATACGGTTTCCTATTGCGTCTCTAAATTCTTCAGGGATCACGCCATCATATTCGATGGTTAAGTACGAGATACATTTGCGCGCATCTACAATGCCATCTGCAATAATGGCCCCAGTAGGACAAGAAGTGATACATGCGGTGCATTTACCACACTGGTCAATACTAGGCAGATCGACCGGAAGAGGGATATTAACCAGTAGCTCTCCTAAGAAGAACCAAGACCCAGCGTCTTTATCGAGAATAAGCGAGTGTTTACCTGTCCAACCAAGTCCTGCTTTTTGAGCAAGTGGTCTTTCCAAGATAGGCGCTGAATCCACGAAAGGGCGTGAATCTAAACCTTCGACCTCTTTCTCTATTCTTTGTCCCAGCTTTTTCAACTGGTTACGGAACAATTTGTGATAATCGCGGCCTAAAGAGTAACGGCTGATATAGCCTTGAGTGGTATCGCTTAGGTTAGAGGCAAATTGAGCTTCTGGTGGTAGATAGTTCATTCGGGCGCTGATCACTCGAATGGTGCCAGGGTGAAGCTCATCAGGACGTGCTCGCATCATTCCATGTCGAGCCATCCAATCCATTTCGCCGTGATTACCCGCATCTAGCCATGCTTGAAGAGGAGCTTCGTGTTCACTTAAATCAACATCGCAGATGCCAACTTTTTGAAAGCCTAATTCTTTTCCCCAAATTTTAATTTTTTCAGCAAGATGGTCTAGGTTCATGGCTTGATTCTTATCGATTAAAATTAGGTTCGGCAAAAATGGGGGCGGATCTTAACGGATCTTAGTGGTATTGACCAGAACAGACGTGTTTTGATCAGTATTTTTCATAGAACTTACACTTGAGTGCTTGTCTCCCAAAAGCATCACGGTTTACTATTCTTGTTCTTTTGATTTTTATATAGTCAACGATCGATTTTTAGAGAACGTATTCATGAGCACTAAACAATTTACTTTGAAAGATGAACAAGCAACGATTCAACTAGGAACGGAGCTTTCTAATCTTTGCTCACAGCAGACGACTATTTATCTGCATGGTGATCTTGGCGCAGGTAAAACGACATTCAGTCGTGGCTTTGTAAAAGCACTTGGCCATCAAGGAAATGTAAAGAGCCCAACGTATACTCTAGTTGAACCTTATCAACTTGCAGATTGGCAGGTGTATCACTTCGATCTATATCGCCTAGCCGATCCTGAAGAACTCGAGTTTATGGGGATTCGTGATTACTTTACTCCGGACGCGATCTGTTTGGTTGAATGGCCTGAAAAAGGCTATGGCATGCTACCAGAAGCGGACATGGATATTGATATTCGTTACCAAGACGATCACCGTATTGTTTATTTAACCGCTAATAGTGAATACGGACAGCGCTTACTTAGTCAGTTGGAGTTATGTTGATTTCTAAACGCCTTTTTTCAACAGTAGCCATGATGGCTGCTGTTTTCTCTTTATTGTTTTCATCACTTGTTTCTGCGAATTCACTGAAAGGTTTGAGGGTTTGGCCTTCACCTGAAGAAACTCGTGTGGTTATCGATCTCAAATCAGAAGTCGACTTTAGCTATTTCACCCTGAGTAGCCCAAGTCGTTTAGTCGTCGATCTAAAAAATACGGAGTTAGCAACCAAGCTACCTGTCGTGGTGAAAGATAGCCCTGTGTTATCGAAAGTTCGTAAGAGCTCTCCACCGCAGAAAGGGACGTATCGCTTAGTTTTTGAGTTAAAGAAGTCGTCTAAAGCGGAGTTGTTTAAACTGAGCCCGACTCCGGGTGGTCAGTATGGGCACCGTTTGGTGATCGATTTACCTCATGGTGCGGCAAGCAAAGGGACAACAACGTCGACGCCGAGTAAGCCAACAGTAAGCAAGGACATCAATCAGGTTAAGCGCCAGAAAGACATTCTCATTGTAATTGATCCTGGCCACGGTGGTGAAGACCCTGGCTCAATCGGTCCATCTCGTAAGTATGAAAAAGATGCGACTCTCAGCATTTCTAAAAAGCTTGCGGCACACCTCAATGCAGTGCCGGGAATAAAGACACGCTTAACGCGCAATGCCGATTACTTTGTCAACCTGAACCGACGTGTTGCGATTGCTCGTGAGAATGAAGCACACCTAATGATCTCTATTCACGCCGATGCCTTTACGACGCCTCAACCAAGAGGTGGTTCAGTGTTTGTATTGAACACTCGACGTGCAAATACAGAGATCTCTCGCTGGATTGAGAACAAAGAGAAGCAGTCTGAACTACTTGGTGGTAGCGGTGCGGCTTTCACAGGCAATATTGATGATAAGAACGTGAACCAAACTTTATTGGATTTACAGTTCAGCCACTCGCAAAAAGAAGGTTATAAGCTGGCAACGGCAATTCTTTCTGAAATGGGTAAGGTTGCTAAGCTTCACAACAGCAAGCCGATTAACACCAGTTTGGCAGTATTACGTTCACCACAGATACCATCTGTGTTAGTTGAAACAGGCTTTATTTCGAACCCGACGGAAGAGAAACTGCTTTTCCAACGTTCGCACCAAGACAAACTAGCGCGTGCTGTAACCAAAGCCGTGGTTAAGTATTTGAAAGCTAACCCACCTGAAGGGATTATCTTGTCGAATGCAACGTCATCAACGGGTAGTGTGAGTCAGCATAAAGTGTCTCGTGGCGAATCTTTATCGGTGATTGCGAGCAAATATGGCACATCAACACAGGCCTTGATGAAACTGAACAATCTGAAATCAAGCAGCCTAGCGATCGGTCAAGTACTTAAGATTCCAGGCGGCGCTTCAAGCTCATCATCAAGCAGTGCTGTTAAAACTAAGACCATCACTCACACAGTTAAGTCTGGAGAGTACCTAGGCAAGATAGCCAGCCGCTACAAAGTATCGGTAGCAGATATTAAACGTGAGAACCGCTTGAAATCAGAGACGGTGAGAGTGGGCCAAAAGTTACGTATTACGGTTGAAGTGAAGGATGTCCCTCTGCGCAAACATAAAGTCGCAAGAGGCGATTACCTTGGCAAGATTGCGTCAAAATATGGCGTGAGCGTTAACAGTATTCGCCAAGCGAACAAGCTACGCTCTGATGAACTGGCGATAGGCCAAGTTCTGATTATTCCGCATAAATAATTTGGCAACAACTCAATGAAGTCAAGCTTGAGAATACTAACTTAGAAGTGCGAACATAAGCGGAAAAGCGTTTTCATCAATGGCAGTAAGGTAGCAATTAATATGACGATCAAAATACTGCCAGCTCGCTTAGCGAACCAAATCGCAGCGGGTGAAGTGGTAGAAAGGCCAGCCTCTGTTGTAAAAGAGCTGGTTGAGAACAGTTTGGATTCTGGGGCGACACGTATCGATATTGATATCGAGAAAGGCGGCGCCAAGATGATCCGCGTTCGTGACAACGGTAAGGGCATCGTTAAAGATGAGCTTGCGTTGGCACTGAGTCGTCATGCTACCTCCAAAATCCACACTCTTGATGACCTAGAGGCGATCGTCAGCCTAGGCTTCCGTGGTGAAGCGTTAGCGAGTATCAGCTCTGTTGCACGCTTAACCATGACTTCACGCCCTGCGACTCAAGATCAAGCTTGGGCTGCACACAGTGAAGGCCGAGATATGCAGGTGAAACTGCAGCCTGCAGCGCATCCAATTGGTACCTCTGTTGAGGTGTTGGACTTGTTCTTCAACACTCCTGCTCGTCGCAAGTTCTTACGCACTGAGAAAACCGAATTTACCCATATTGATGAGCTGTTGAAACGCATCGCATTGAGTCGTTTTGATGTGACGATCAATCTTCGTCATAACGGTAAAATGATTCGTCAGTATCGTGCGGCAAAAACCGATGTTCAGGCTGAGAAGCGCATTGCTGCAGTGTGTGGTAATGCGTTTGTTCGTCACATGCTCAAGATTGAACTTGAACATCAAGGGTTAAAACTTCATGGTTGGATCACCACACCTGAAGGGGCAAGGCAGCAAAGCGATCTGCAATACTGTTATGTGAACGGTCGTATGATGCGTGACAAACTGATCAATCACGCGATTCGTCAAAGTTACGAAACCAGTCTGCGTCCTGACCAATTCGCAACGTATGTGTTGTTCATTGAGTTGGACCCACATCAAGTCGATGTAAATGTTCACCCTGCTAAACATGAAGTGCGTTTCCATCAAGCGCGCCTTGTGCATGACTTTATTTACCAAGCATTGAGTGATGGCTTAGCACAGAGCAAGCAGATCGATGCTGCACCTATCAATCAGTCTGCTTTCCACCAATCGGAAGCGTCGAATTATCAACAAGATGGTTCGATGTCTGACTTAGGAGAGAGTGCGGGCTTCTCTGAGCCAGTAAATAGAACACCGACTAACTCGGATGATTTACAGGTCTCTGATAGGGTGCGACACGCCATTGAGCAAACGCCAGCCTACCCGAGAAAAGCCGAATCTGAGCAGGCTCATGATAAGCCTCAACACCGCGTTAATGATGGCGGGCGACACTATGCTTCATCAGCTAGCCCAAGTTCATCAACTGGCCGAAGCTCGTCTGCTAGTGAAAACAGTTTTACAGGATCGCCTCGCCAAGAGTGGATAGAGTCTCGACCTGCACCGAAGAAAGAAAAAGAACCACACCAACATCATGCTGAGCCAGCGCCCTCAAAGCGCGAAGTTAAAGCCTATAAAGAGCTTTTAAAAACGCCAGATTTTGGTGAGCACACTGTAGCTCTCACCCTTCCTCAAGAACAAATGGCGCCAACAGAAGCAGAGGTGGTTCAACAGAAACCAGTTAGCTCGAAGCCAAGAACACCAGTGACGGACCTAGGGAAAGCGGTCTCGATTGTTGAGCGTCAATATCTCGTGATGGGCAACAAGAATGGCTGTGTTTTAGTTTCCTTGGCCAAGGCTGAATTACTGCGTGTTGTTGGTCAGCTTGATACTCGGGGTGGCGCGTTAAAAAGCCAACCGTTATTGGTTCCGTTATCTATCAAGCTTGGTAGCGAGTTGGTTGAGGTGGCGAAGGCGCTGAGCCCAACATTGGCATTGCTGGGTATTGAGCTTAGAGCTCGAAACAGTGAAGCTGTGATGGTGATGGGTGTGCCGTCTCCTTTGAGGCAGCAAAACTTACAAATTCTGATCCCAGATCTGTTATCGTACGCGGCTTCAATAAATGCCCAAAGTGCAGTGAAGCAGCCTAACGACCTGTTGCCATCCTTGGTTAACTGGATCGGGATTCAAACCGCACAAGTAAAAAGCGACTACACTTTATCTGAAGCGGTTCAATTAGTTGGGGAACTTGAACAACTTTGGCATGGTCTACTTCCATTAGATGATCCAGAGTTTGTTAATCCTATCGACTTTTCAGCGACTATTACGGCATTTATGGCTTAGTTTGTAGGTGAATTTTCACCGCTGAGTTTTAGATAAATTAAGCTTATTTATGGCTTAGGCTGTTTATGATTTAACTTTTGGCGATGACATCCCTTTTTAGCGGAATGTATCGCGATATAAAGCCCTTTGCTAAAAAGCGCTATAACAGAGAAACAAATACTAAATATCATGACTGAAAAATTACCTTTAGCGTTGTTTTTAATGGGCCCAACGGCATCAGGAAAAACAGATTTAGCTATCCGCTTACGTCAGAAATACCCAGTAGAGATCATCAGTGTCGACTCGGCATTGATCTACAAAGACATGGATATCGGCACCGCTAAACCGGATGCGGAAGAGCTTGCGCTCGCGCCTCATCGCTTGATTGATATCCTGGATCCAAGCGAAGCGTACTCTGCGGCAGATTTTCGTCGTGATGCAATCAATGAAATGAATGCAATTGTAGCGGAAGGCAAAATTCCGCTGCTTGTTGGCGGAACCATGCTTTACTACAAGGCATTGTTGGAAGGTTTATCGCCATTACCCGCAGCGGATCAAGAGATTCGTAAGCAGATTGAAGCGGAATCTATCGAACAAGGTTGGCAGGCTCTGCATGATCAATTAAGAGAGATAGATCCCGTATCCGCTGAAAGAATACACCCAAATGATCCACAAAGGCTTTCAAGGGCATTGGAAGTTTATCGAATTTCGGGTAAAACATTAACTGAGCTAACTCAAACGAAAGGCGATAGCCTGCCATTTCGTGTAAAACAATTTGCTATAGCTCCCAAGGAAAGGACTGAACTCCATCGCCGCATTGAGCTGCGTTTCGAGAAGATGATAGAAGCGGGTTTTGAAGAGGAAATGAAGGCGTTGTACGCCAGAGAAGATCTTCACCCTGAGCTGCCATCGATTCGATGCGTTGGTTATAGGCAGATGTGGGATTATTTAGACGGTAATTGTGATTTAGACGAAGCGGTTTTTCGTGGTGTCTGTGCAACCCGTCAGTTGGCCAAGCGACAGATCACCTGGTTGCGCAGCTGGGATGATTTAACTTGGTTAGATAGCGAAAACATTGAACAAGCGTTAGAAACTCTTTCAGATGCAATAGCATCTGATTAGTATTGCTGTGTATAATGTGATCGCTTTTGCGTGAATATACTCTGGAAAGGATCCGTTATTGAGGCTTTTAAAAAATCACAGCCTTTCAATAACAACGGAGTTTTTTTATTCATTTAGCTCAGATGCAAAGGCCGCACCTTTTTGTGCACCACTAGCTAAATAATTACAACAAAATACAAATAAGGAAAATAAAATGGCTAAGGGGCAATCGCTACAAGACCCATTCCTAAATGCACTCCGTCGTGAGCGCATTCCAGTCTCTATCTATCTTGTTAACGGCATTAAGCTGCAAGGTCAGATCGAGTCTTTCGATCAATTCGTGATCTTATTGAAGAACACTGTAAACCAAATGGTTTACAAGCATGCGATTTCTACTGTGGTACCTGCACGTGCAGTAAGTCACCACAGCGGCGAGCAACGCACGCCATCTGATCGTCCAGAGAAGACTGAAGATTAATCGTTCAATTGATACAGCTTGCGCTGTAATAAGGAGTTGGTTGCTTGTTTGACCGTTATGAATCCGGCGAGCGAGCCGTACTTGTTCATATCAACTTCACGCAAGAGGGAGAATGGGAAGACCTGAGCGAATGTGAAATGCTGGTCTCCTCAGCGGGGGTAGAAACGCTACAAGTGATTACTGGTAGCCGACAATCCCCACTCCCTAAATACTACGTTGGAGAAGGTAAAGCCCTAGAAATCGCACAAGCTGTTCAGCTAACCGGTGCTGAAATTGTGATTTTTAACCACTCCCTCTCTCCTGCCCAAGAGCGAAACCTCGAGCAATTGTGTAAATGTCGTGTGATTGATCGCACGGGTCTGATCTTAGATATCTTTGCACAACGTGCACGAACTCACGAAGGTAAGCTACAAGTTGAGCTCGCTCAGCTTCGTCATATCTCTACTCGACTGATTCGTGGTTGGACTCACCTTGAAAGGCAGAAAGGTGGTATTGGTCTTCGTGGTCCAGGTGAAACTCAACTGGAAACCGATCGACGTTTGTTGCGTGACCGTATAAAGGCAATATTACGTCGTTTAGCGAAAGTGGCTAAACAGCGTGAACAAGGACGACGTGCTCGTAATCGAGCTGAAATCCCAACAATTTCTTTGGTTGGTTATACCAACGCTGGGAAATCAACACTTTTCAATCGAATCACTAGTGCGGGTGTTTATGCTGCAGACCAACTGTTTGCAACCCTAGACCCAACACTACGTAAGATTGATTTGGCAGATGTCGGGCCTGCAATTCTCGCAGACACCGTAGGTTTTATCCGTCATCTACCACACGACTTGGTCGCTGCGTTCAAGGCTACGTTACAAGAGACGCAGGAAGCTGACATTTTGTTACATGTTGTTGATGCCAGTGACGACCGCTTTCGTGAGAACATTCAGGCGGTTCATGAAGTATTAGAAGAAATCGATGCTCATGAAGTGCCAACCCTTGTAGTCATGAATAAGATTGACTGCATGGAAGACCAAAAACCTCGAATTGAAAGAGACGAAGAGGGCGCACCTCGCGCTGTTTGGGTTTCTGCAATGGAAGGAGAAGGTATTGAACTGCTGTTCGAAGCTTTAACTGAGCGTTTAGCTAGTCAGATGGTTCAATTCCGGTTGTGTATTCCACATCAACATCAGGGCCGTATTCGCAGCTTATTCTTCGAGATGAAATGTATTCAACAGGAAGAGTATGATGAAACTGGTAACTTGTTGATAGATATCCGAATGCAACAAATAGATTGGTCTAAACTTGAAAAAAGAGAAGGGGCGCTCTTAGGTGACTTTATCGTTACCAAAGAGACTGCTACAGTATAACGTCATATCAAATGATGGAGCTTTCTAATGGCGTGGAATGAGCCTGGAAATAACAACAACGGCGATAATAACGGCCGCGATAATGACCCTTGGGGTAATAAAAATAATCGCGGCGGCCGAGATCAAGGACCGCCAGATCTAGACGAAGTGTTTAGTAAACTAAGTCAAAAGTTAGGTGGCAAGTTTGGTAAAAAAGGTGGCAACGGTAACGGACCATCTATCGGTGGTGGCGGTGCAATTGGCTTTGGTGTCATAGCCGTTATCGCTATTGCTATCTGGTTCTTCGCGGGTTTCTACACCGTTGGCGAAGCAGAAAGAGCAGTAGTACTTCGACTGGGTCAGTTCGACCGTATCGAAGAACCTGGTCTTAACTGGCATCCACGCTTCATCGATGAAATCAGTGATGAGCAGCTAGTAAACGTTCAAGCGATTCGTTCTCTACGTGCGTCAGGCACCATGCTGACTAAAGACGAAAACGTTGTGACCGTTGAAATGGGTGTTCAATACCGTGTTTCTGACCCATACAAGTACTTGTATCGTGTAACGAATGCGGACGACAGTTTACGCCAAGCGACAGATTCTGCGCTTCGTGCAGTAATTGGTGACTCACTAATGGATAGTATCCTGACAAGTGGTCGTCAACAGATTCGTCAAAGCACTCAAGAAACACTAAACCGTATTATCGATAGCTACGATATGGGTATTCTTATTGTTGACGTGAACTTCCAGTCAGCACGTCCACCTGAGCAAGTTAAAGATGCATTTGATGATGCAATCGCGGCTCGTGAGGATGAAGAGCGTTTCGAACGTGAAGCTGAAGCATACCGAAATGACATTCTTCCAAAAGCAACAGGTCGTGCTGAGCGTTTGAAGAAAGAAGCGGTGGGTTACTCAGAGCGCACAGTTAATGGTGCTCTAGGTCAAGTTGCTCAATTCGAGAAACTGCTACCTGAATACCAAGCAGCTCCTGAAGTAACACGTAACCGTATGTACCTTGATACAATGGAAAAAGTGTACTCAAGCACATCGAAAGTCCTGATTGATTCTGAATCAAGCGGTAACTTGCTATACCTACCAATTGATAAGCTAGGCGCACAAGGTGGTTCTCAGTCGGGCACTCGCCCTGCAAAAGCATCATCAACTTACGATCAAATTGAGTTAGAAACTCAAGCGGATCCTAAGCCTAGCACTCAAACTCGTTCAGACAGTTCACGCCAAGGGAGATACTAATAATGCGTAAATTAATGATCCCTGTATTAGTTGTGACGATTGCCCTTCTGTTGATGTCACTGTTTGTGATTCAAGAAGGTGAGCGTGGCATGGTAATTCGTTTTGGTCGAGTTCTCGATGACAACGGCGTATCACGAATCTATGAACCAGGCCTGCACTTTAAACTGCCAATGTTTGATCGCGTAAAAGTACTTGATGCTCGTATTCAAACGATGGATGGTCGCTCTGACCGTTTCGTAACATCAGAGAAAAAAGACGTTCTAATTGATACCTACGCAAAATGGCGTATTGCTGATTTTGGACGTTTTTATCTGAGTACCGGTGGCGGTAATATCATGACGGCAGAAGCACTTCTTGAGCGTAAAGTGACAGATGTTCTTCGTTCTGAAATCGGTTCTCGTGAAATTAAGCAGATCGTATCAGGCCCTCGTAATAAGGACATCTTACCAGACTCTGCTGATAGCGAAGTTGTTACAACGGTAGCGGCTGCAGAAGCTCTAGAAGTTGATGGCGAACGCGATAAGATCATGGAAAACGTTCTATCTGGAACGTCAGAAAGTGCGATGGCTGATTTAGGTGTTGAAGTTGTTGATTTCCGAATGAAGAAGATTAACCTTCCTGACGAAATCAGTGAATCTATCTACCGCCGTATGCGTGCAGAACGTGAATCGGTTGCTCGTAGACACCGTTCTCAAGGTCGTGAGAAAGCAGAAGTTATCCGTGCTCAAGCTGAGCTAGAAGTAGCGACTGTTCTTGCTGAAGCTGACCGTACTGCTCGAGTGACTCGTGGTGATGCTGATGCAGAAGCTGCGAAGATCTACTCTGACGCGTACAACAAAGACCCTGAGTTTTTTGGCTTCATGCGTTCACTACAAGCTTATGAGACATCATTTAGCGATAAGAGCGACATTCTAGTACTGGATCCGAAGACAGACTTCTTCCAATACATGAATCAAGCAAGCGGTGTTCAAGCAAAATAAGCTGATTCGTTGGTTGAAAAGCGAATGCTAAGTTTAAATAGCTAAACACACTAAAAATTAAAAAGGCTCCCATCATGGGAGCCTTTTTGTTTTCTGGCAGCTGATAATTCACGGTTTTGGAATCTCAGGCGAGTCGCTCAACAGGGTTGTGCTTTGAGAAAGCCTAACGATAAGTCATGAATGCGATAACCACTCCCGCAACAACAAGGCAGCCACCGATACGGCGCAATTGAGTGTCTGGCTGCTCACTGAGTTGAGCGACCATGTTTCTCCAACCATTGGGCGCAATTAAGGGACCAAGCCCTTCGACGATAAGAACAAGCCCAATAGCGAGCCAAATTGATTGAGACATGCTTCTGCCTTTTGTCTGTAAAAACACAATGATATCAGTATCTTTACACATCTTCGTTCGAATATCGCTGGTTTATTTTTGTACAGCGTTAACGTTTATGAACAAAAAGTGACTGCAAGAAGTGTGATTCAGTGCTAGAATCCATTTTTAATTAGCAACAGAAATTGGAAAGATGGGAAATAACGTAGTCGTTCTAGGCACCCAATGGGGTGATGAAGGTAAAGGTAAAATCGTTGACCTTTTAACTGAAGATGCAAAATACGTGGTTCGCTACCAAGGCGGTCACAATGCAGGTCACACACTTGTAATTGACGGTGAAAAAACCGTTCTTCACTTAATTCCATCAGGCATCCTACGTAATAACGTTAAATGTGTTATTGGTAATGGTGTAGTATTATCGCCTGACGCACTTCTTAAAGAAATGAAGCCTCTTGAAGATCGCGGTATTCCAGTACGTGAACGTCTTTTCATCTCTGAAGCTTGTCCTCTAATTCTCCCGTACCACATTGCTATCGACAACGCGCGTGAAATCGCTCGTGGCGCTAAAGCTATCGGTACAACGGGTCGTGGTATCGGTCCAGCTTACGAAGATAAAGTTGCTCGTCGCGGTCTACGCGTTGGCGACCTTTTCGATAAAGAAGCATTCGCTGAGAAGCTAAAAGAAGTTATGGAATTCCACAACTTCCAACTAGAGCACTTCTACAAAGCTGAAACAGTAAGCTACGAAGAAGTTCTTGAGCAAGCGATGAGCTACGCAGACATGTTAACTGCGATGGTTATCGACGTAACTGACGAACTAGACGCAGCACGTAAGCGCGGCGACAAGATCATGTTCGAAGGTGCTCAAGGTACGCTACTAGATATCGACCACGGTACTTACCCATACGTAACGTCTTCTAACACGACTGCTGGTGGTGTTGCTGCAGGTTCTGGTTTCGGTCCTCGTCACATCGGTTACATCCTTGGTATTACTAAGGCTTACTGTACTCGTGTTGGTTCAGGTCCATTCCCAACTGAGCTATACGATGGCCTTGAGAAGCAAGATCCAGTTGGTAAGCACCTAGGCGATGTTGGTCACGAGTTTGGCGCAACAACTGGTCGTCTACGTCGTACTGGTTGGTTCGATGCTGTTGCTATGCGTCGTGCAATCCAAATCAACTCTCTATCTGGTATGTGTCTAACTAAACTAGACGTTCTAGATGGCCTAGAAGAACTAAAAATCTGTACTGGTTACAAGATGAAAGACGGTTCTATCCTAGAAGTTTCTCCAATGGCTGCTGAGTCATTCGAAGAAGCGACGCCAATCTATGAAACAATGCCTGGTTGGTCTGAAAACACATTTGGTGCTAAATCTATCGACGCGCTTCCACAAGCTGCTCTAGATTACATCAAGCGTATCGAAGACCTAACTGGCGTTCCGATTGATATCGTATCAACTGGCCCAGATCGTAACGAAACTATCATCAAGGTTCACCCATACGGCGCATAATGCCTGCTGAGTGATTACCACTGCACATAAAGTGCTTGATAATTAAATCGTTTCTAAAAGCCGACTTTATTAAGTCGGCTTTTTAATACCTGTAATTTAGCGTTTAAACGTTAGGTGATGATCTTTTGAACGCCATCTGGCAAAATATTGCCCACTAGCGGCAAGTTTTGTCTAAAGCCGTCAAGGTTATTGCCGATACAGATATCATGGAAAGTGAAGTTCACCCTGTTTTGGTGTGTGTAGACATTGTCTATAGCCCTCAATAGATAACTTTAACGACAGATAATAGAGTGCAGGTATGAAGCTACGAATTGTAGCAGCTTCATTGATAATGGCGCTGAGCTCACCCTTGAGTCATGCTAACTTGGCTGATGTGGGAGAGCCTGTTCCAATCTATACAGAAGCTGAACTGATAAAATTAATCGAAAATAATCAACACCTAGAGCGAGTGAAAGCTGATAAGTGCCAGTTAGTCGAAGATATCGTTGCTCGTGCAACGCGTATTAGCTTGCCTTCTTATGAGTTTTTATACGGTGATATGCTGGCTTGGGGCGTGTGTGTTCCACAAGATGTAGAGCTTGGTCTTTACTATATGGAAAACGCAGCGCATCAAGGCTTGCCAGCGGCACTTGAGCAGTTAGGGCGTTATTATTCTCGTGGCACCTTGGTGCAACAAGACAAAGAGCGTGCGATTCCGTACCTACGTGAAGCGGCTTCGATGGGGAATCTAAGTGCGAGTATCCACTTAGCTGAACTGCTGTTACGTGATTATGGCAGCCCGTTGGATTATGAAGATGCTTACCGCTGGTTATATAACTCGGTAACCGCAGACCAAAGACAGCACAAGCGTATTACTGTGCTTAGAAGTGGTTTAGAACAAAGAATGCCAGACAATATTATTGCTCGAGCGAAACGTCGAGATGTGTTCTGGTAATTGAGAAGGCTATTGAAGGTTGATGATTAACTCCTGCACTCGTTAATCATCAATATTAAGATAGTTAGAAATAGAAAGGCCTCGCTGGTGAATACCAGCGAGGCCTTTTTGATTTCTACGGAAAGCCGTTTATTAACTATTGCCGCTATTGAACCACTTCACCTGACTCAATTACGGTATCACGAACGACTTTAGTGAAATCGAGCGCTTCTTGGCGGATCTTATCCTCGTCTACCGTTAGCATGTCGCGATCTTGCATGATGATCTTGCCATCAACGATCGTGTGACGAACATTACCTGAGTTCGCTGAATACACTAACGCTGAATATGGGTTGTACACTGGCACCATGTTCGGAGCCTTAGTATCGATCACTATGATGTCCGCTAGCTTACCTGTTTCAAGAGAACCGATCTTATCTTCCATGTGTAGTGCTTTTGCTGCACCCATCGTCGCCATGTCGATCACTTTGATCGGCGGCATCGCTGCACGATCTTTGTTTACTAGCTTGTGAACCTTAGCCACTTGGTTGAACTCATCAATCGTGCTCAGTGTGTTACCCGACATTGGGCCATCAGTACCTAAACCGATACGCACGTTCTCGTCATACATCTTAAGTGCTGGCGATACGCCTTTTGCCGATTTGATGTTGGCACTCATGTTATGAGCCACACCCATATCCGATTTCTTCACAAGTTCGATGTCATGGTCATCAACAAGGATCATGTGCGCACCAACTAGGTTCTTGTTTAGCGCGCCGATGCTGTCCATGTATTGAACCGGAGACAAACCATCTGAGCGTTCTGCTATTTTCTCTTCTTCACGGTGCGACTCGGCAAGGTGAATCATTACTGGTACATCAAGCTCTAGTGACAGCTTAGAAATCTTCTGCAGGATCTCTGTAGTGTTGGTATACGGAGCGTGTGGCGCAAATGCTGGCGTGATACGTGGGTGATCTTTGTATTCTTCAATGAAGTTCAACGCGTATTTGATGCCTTCTTCCGCATTGGCAGCATCGGCTACAGGGAATTTAATTACGGTTTCACCAAGAATGGCACGCATACCGATTTTATCGACGGTTTTTGCCACTTCATCCTCGAAGTAGTACATATCGGCGTAAGTGGTCACGCCGCCTTTTACCATTTCAACGTTACCTAGGTTGGCACCAATACGCACCATATCGCGCGATACTAGCTTCTTCTCTAGTGGGAAGATGTAGCGGTGTAGTCGATCTGGCACATCATCGGCCAGTGAACGGAAAACCGTCATCGATACGTGAGTATGAGTATTGATAAGACCCGGCATCACGATATCGCCATCAACGTCTAACACTTGCTTCGCTTGGTACTGCTTTTCCAATGAAGCATCACCAACGGCAATAATTTTGTTGTCTTTGACGACAACCGTACCGCTCTCATAAACCGTTTTGTCTTGGTTCATGGTGAGAACCATCGCATCGGTAATCATTAGGTCAGCTTTTTCCATTGCAGAACTTGCGAATGGGAACAGCGCCAGGCTCGCCATAGCTGAAGCCAATAGGGTGCGTTTTAATTTCATATCAATACTCAGAACAGGAGTTGGTAAAGTGCGTGGATAATAGTGTATTTCATTCATGGCGCAAACGTTTGTTTTATCGTTTGCTTAAAAATCTGATGATAGTCCGCAGCTATGAAGTGATGTTTCACAAAATGAAGATATGTATCAATCTGAGGTTATTTGAGGGTTTTCTAAAGCATATCTGTAGCTTACCTCTAGCATCAGATATACTAGGGGTATATACCTTCCTTGCTTAAGCAGGCCCGCCTATGTCAAAAAACACACCGATGTCAGAAAACACGACAGCTACAACCAATGTTGACCCTTTTGCCGACCGAGAGTCGAAAAATTACGACAACCCAGTACCAAGCCGAGAGTTCATTCTATCGTTTCTAACAGAAGCTAATATCCCAATGAACCGCAACGATCTATTCGAAGCTCTTGGCCTTGCTGGCGAGGAGCAATACGAAGGGCTGCGTCGTCGTTTACGTGCTATGGAGCGTGATGGACAACTGGTCTTTACTCGTCGCCAATGCTACGCACTACCTGAAAAGTTAGAGCTGATTAAAGGCTATGTGATTGGTCATAAAGACGGTCATGGCTGGGTTCGCCCAGATGGCAGCGTGGGTAAAGATAACGATATCTTGCTGCCACACCACCAGATGAAAACCATCATGCATGGTGACTATGTATTGGCTCAGCCTACTGACAACAGTAAGCGTGGTCGTCGTGAAGGTCGTTTGGTTCGCGTACTTGAAGAGCGTACCACTCCGTTAGTGGGTCGTTTTTTCCTTGAGTACGGTCATTCTTACGTAGTTGCTGATGATTCACGTATCAGTCATGACATCCTAATTCCAACCGAGCATAAAGGCGGAGCTCGAATGGGTAATGTGGTTGTGATTGAAATTACGGATCGTGGCGGTCGTTCTCGTAACATGATGGGCAAGGTGACTGAAGTTCTTGGTGAGAACATGGCGCCGGGTATGGAAACGCAGATCGCGATCCGTACTCACCAGATCCCACAAGAGTGGCCTGAAGCGGTTGATAAGCAAATCGAAAATCTCGGTGAACATGTTCCTGAAGAAGCAAAAGAAGGCCGTGTTGATCTGCGTAAGCTGCCACTGGTCACCATTGATGGCGAAGACGCGCGTGACTTCGATGATGCGGTTTTCTGTGAAGCGAAGAAAGGCGGAGGCTGGCGCCTTTGGGTGGCAATTGCTGACGTAAGTTACTACGTTCGCCCAGACACTGCGCTAGACAAGGAAGCGATTAACCGTGGTAACTCGGTATACTTCCCATCGCAAGTTGTGCCTATGCTGCCAGAAGTACTTTCTAATGGCCTATGTTCATTGAACCCGCAAGTAGACCGTCTGTGTATGGTGTGTGAGATGACTATCTCAGACAAAGGTAAGCTATCGGGCTACAAGCACTACGAAGCGGTAATGAACTCTCATGCTCGTCTTACTTACAACAAAGTAGGCGCGATTCTAGATGGCAACGAAGAGCTTCGTGAGCGTTACGTTCAAGAAGTGCCGCATCTAGAAGAGCTGCACAAGATGTACAAAGTGCTGAAGAAGACTCGTGATGAGCGTGGTGCGATTGAGTTTGAAACGGTAGAAACCAAATTTATCTTCAATGCGGATCGTAAGATTGACCGTATTGAACCTGTTGTTCGTAACGATGCACACAAAATCATCGAAGAGTGTATGATTCTTGCGAACATCGCATCGGCGTCTTACGTAGAAAAAGCGAAAGAGCCAGCGCTGTACCGTGTTCACGAAACTCCAGGTGAAGAGCGCTTAATGGGCTTCAAGAGCTTCTTAAGTGAATTAGGTTTAACACTGGAAGGTGGCCTGTCGCCATCTCCAGTAGACTACGCACAACTGATGCAACAGATTAACGAGCGTGAAGATCGTGAGTTAATTCAAACTATGCTATTGCGTTCAATGAAGCAAGCTGTCTACAACGCGGATAACGCAGGTCACTTTGGTTTAGCTCTTAAGCGTTATGCTCACTTTACCTCGCCGATTCGTCGTTACCCTGACTTGCTATTGCACCGTGCGATTAAGTACCTAATTGCGAAAGAGGGTGGTCGTAACAGCGAACGTTGGACGCCAACCGGTGGTTACCACTACACTTTCGATGATATGGACTTCTACGGCGAGCAGTGTTCTATGACTGAGCGTCGTGCAGATGACGCAACGCGTGAAGTGAACGACTGGCTGAAATGTGAATACATGCAAGACCATGTCGGTGAAGTGATGGATGGCGTGATTGCCAACGTGACTGGCTTCGGTTTCTTTGTACGTCTAACGGAACTGCACATCGATGGTTTGGTACACATCTCTGCGCTTGCGAACGATTACTACCAGTTTGATGCTGTTGGTCAGCGTCTGGTTGGTGAAAGCTCAGGTAACATCTACCGCTTGGGTGATTCGGTTAAAGTGAAGGTTTCTGCGGTTAACTTAGAAACTCGCCAAATCGACTTTGATTTGGAAGACACTGATCGTCAGCCGCGTGGTAAAGGCAAAACAGCCAAGAAGCGTGCAGCAGAAGCGATGAAAAAGGCGAAAAGCAAGAAGCGCTCTGCGGTGAAGAGCAATAAGCCGGGCGTTTCAGCGAAGCCTTTAGTCGAGCCAATTAAGCGACCAGATGGAAGCAGCGAAGGCCCAGCTAAGAAGAAAAAGTCATCGAACAAAACCGGTGCTGCTAAAGCGCGTGCTAAGAAAAAGCGTGCTGCAACCCGTAAGCCAAAGGCTGATAAGTCTTAAGACTGATAAATCTTAAGGTCATAAGGCGCTGTGCTAAATTAGCTATAGCGCCTCACTCAGCTAATATGGGCGTATCTAAATGCGAGAGTATCAGGTGGAAGATGCATATTCTCGAAATAAACAATACAGAGATGAATACGTCGGTTTGACGTCACTCTTCTCTGGGCAATAAGAGTAATTTGAGACAATGAGTAACGAATTTATTTACGGTATTCACGCGGTGAAAGCCGTACTAGAAAAAGATCCTGCACGTTTTATCGAAGCGTATGTACTGAAAGGTCGCCAAGACGAGCGTCTTCTTCCATTACTGAACCAACTGCAACAGTTCGGCGTGTCGATCCAACAGATGGGCCGTAAGCCGCTTGATGAAAAAGCACAAGGTGCAAATCACCAAGGTATTATCGCTAAGGTGAAGCCTGCTAAGCAGCTTAACGAAACTCACCTAGACGACATCCTAGCGCAACACGAACAACCGCTGTTGTTAGTTCTAGATGGCGTAACAGACCCTCACAACCTAGGTGCTTGCCTGCGTAACGCGGATGCAGCTGGTGTTGCTGCGGTTATCGTACCGAAAGACCGTTCTTCGCCGTTAACGGCAACGGTAAGCAAGGTCGCGTGTGGTGCAGCTGAAACCGTTCCTCTAGTACGTGTAACTAACCTGGCTCGCACAATGCGTGCTCTGCAAGAACAAGGCGTATGGTTTGTTGGCACAGCAGGTGAAGCAACGCATGACATCTACCAAGCGAAACTAACAGGCCCACTTGCGGTTGTGATGGGTGCAGAAGGTGACGGTATGCGTCGTCTAACGCGTGAAACCTGTGATGACCTGATCAAGATCCCGATGGCTGGTAGCGTATCAAGCCTGAACGTTTCCGTAGCTTCTGGTATTTGTTTGTTTGAAGCGGTACGTCAGCGCCTAGCTCAATAACCTTCGACGGAACACAAGTATAGCGACTTAAGTGTCTGAATTTATTAGCGCTCACCATTTGCTGGTGGGCGTTTCTTTTTAGGCTGTTATGAAAGAACGGATTGGTTTGTCAGATGGCTAAATGGCGAAAGAAAAACTGTTTCATTATTCACCAAATACCGCTTGCCAATACAGGGTTCTTTCTATAATATTTGCCGTCCTTAAAACTCGGTCATTTATCTTTAGTTCCTTGCTTCCTCTGGACGACCGGGCCACTCGTGGAAGCTAATAATCCGTAAGGAGCAACCAAATGCGTCATTACGAAATCGTATTCATGGTTCACCCTGATCAAAGCGAGCAAGTTGCTGGCATGATCGAGCGTTACACTGGTTCTATCACTGAAGCTGGCGGTACTATCCACCGTCTAGAAGACTGGGGTCGTCGTCAAATGGCTTACCCAATCAACAAGCTTCACAAAGCTCACTACGTTCTTATGAACGTTGAAGCTGGTCAAGAAGTGATTGACGAGCTAGAAACTGCTTTCCGTTTCAACGATGCAGTTCTACGTAACATGATCATGCGCACTAAAGGCGCTGTGACTGAGCAATCTATTATGCTTAAGCAAAAAGAAGAGCGTGCAGAGCGTGCTCCTCGTCGTGAAGAGCGTACAGAAGCTAAACCAGAAGCAGCTGCTGAGTAATTCTTTTTTGGCTTAATGCCTTAAAAAATTCTCAACTTGTTTTAGGTCGTTGATAGTTATTTCGATAATTGTGAAAGACCGCTTTACTAAATTTAAGATCAGGAGATAGCCCATGGCTCGTTTCTTCCGTCGTCGTAAATTCTGCCGTTTCACTGCAGAAGGCGTACAAGAGATTGACTACAAAGACGTAGCAACTCTTAAAAACTACATCACTGAAGCTGGTAAAATCGTACCTAGCCGTATCACTGGTACAAGCGCTAAGTACCAGCGTCAACTAGCTCGCGCTATCAAGCGTTCTCGTTACCTAGCTCTACTACCGTACACTGACAAGCATCAGTAATCGGTAATAGTTAATAATAGTTTAAGAGGACTAAGATAATGCAAGTTATTCTACTTGATAAGATCGGTAACCTAGGTGGCCTTGGCGACCAAGTAAACGTTAAATCTGGTTACGCTCGTAACTTCCTTATCCCACAGGGTAAAGCAGTTATGGCAACTAAAGACAACGTTGCTATGTTCGAAACTCGTCGTGCTGAACTAGAAGCTAAAGTTGCTGAGCAACTAGCTGCTGCTGAAGCTCGTGCAGAGAGCGTTAACACTCTAGAAGGCGTTTCAATCGCTTCTAAAGCTGGTGACGAAGGTAAACTATTCGGTTCTATCGGTACTCGTGACATCGCTGACGCCATTACAGCGGCAGGTGTTGCAGTAGCTAAGAGCGAAGTACGCCTACCTGAAGGCGCTCTACGTAACATCGGCGAATTCGAAGTAAGCATCCAACTTCACTCTGAAGTTTTTGCTACTGCGAAAATCGCTATCGTTGCAGCTGAGTAATTTCAGTACCAAGACGAATTCTTTCTTTATGAAAGTTTTAAACACCAGCTTCGGTTGGTGTTTTTTTATGTCTGGAATATAGGAAACATCAGGGAAGGTTAAAGTAAGCAAAAAGCCTATGGTGATCCATAAGCTCTTATTGCTGAACAGGCAGTGCAGTTAAGAATGGACTTGCTCTTAAGGTTAGAATTAGTCTTAACGTTAGAATTGGAAGAGCAGGTTAATCGATAGCACAGAGTCTTCTTTGCTTAACCCTTCAGGTACCTTATCGTGGTACTGGCGAGAGTGAGCGATCTTAAGCGCGATATTGTCAGTAATATCGTTGATAGCCTCGAGTTCGGTATCGAACTTCAAGTTACTGTGACCAGACACCAGCGTCACATCGGCTTTCAGCTGCAAATTCTTCAACACCTGCCACGACGTATTCACGTTGCCACGAAAAATCGCTTCTTCAACAATCTCGGGGAAGATGATGTCATCATCGTCTAATTCATCGAGATTAGGTTCTTGGTAACGAAAACCTGGGCCTACTTCGACTTCCAACACAAACTCTTCGGTATTCGAAAACTGGTAACCCAAACCACTAGATACTGTGTAGTCCTTAAAGTAGGCGCTGTATCGAGAGTCGACACCTTTAAAGCTGCCGTAAAGATAGGTTTTAGGGCTTAACTTGTAGTCACTCTGAGCTGAGTAAGTCGACTGCCTTTTATCTTCTTCACCGTCTTTGTAGAGGTTGTAGTATTTCCATTCGCCACTGGTTCTGTGACGGCCAGCCGTATACTCACCGTTTAGGCGTGCATTCAACGAACGTGAATCAGAATTACCAGTATGCGACTGATATCCAAATTCGACTTCAGTTTTTAGTGGGCTTGGCAGTTCTGTGTCACTCGTATCACTTGGTGCGATATCCATATCTTTTTCTTCAGGTGTCGGTGCAGCGACGATCGGCTCAGTAGTAGGTTCTGGTACTACTATAGAGTCGAGGATTGCATCAACAGAGCCTTTAGCATCATCAGCGAAGGCCATCGGAGTGCTCAGGAGACCAGTGCTTAGAAGACCAGTGCTCAGAGCCAATAATTTGGACACGCATACCTCAGTTATACAGTGAATGAATGGAAGGATCGTAATGCTACCCTTGGTTAATTCCGTCAGCAATAAGTAAATTCTTCCTGAAGAATAAAACAAACTCATAGGATCGGATTACAAATGAGTGTTCTTGGGTATAATGAACGATCATTATTAGTTATTGAGTGTAGTCATAGTGGATACCAAAAGTCAGAAATCAGCCAACGATCAGGTGGACGCCATCAAGGTCCCGCCACATTCATTAGAAGCTGAGCAATCTGTGATTGGCGGTTTGTTATTGGATAACGAGCGCTGGGATACGGTTGCCGAAAAGGTTGTGGCCAAAGACTTTTATAGTCGTCCTCACCGTCTGATCTTTGAAGCGGTAAAAGATATCCTTGAAGAGAGCTCTCCTCTGGATCTTATTACACTCTCTGAACACTTAGAGCTACGCGAGCAACTTGAAGAAGTGGGTGGCTTTGCTTACCTAGCTGACTTAGCTAAAAACACACCAAGTGCAGCAAATATCAATGCGTATGCTGATATCGTGGCACAGCGTGCACTTGTTCGTAGCCTGATCGGGGTGGCGAATGAGATTGCAGACTCTGGTTATGACCCACAAGGTCGTACATCGGAAGAGCTGGTTGATCTTGCTGAGAGTAAAGTCTTCGCGATTGCTGAAGGTCGTGCAAGTGAAAACGAAGGTCCGCAAAACGTTGATAGCATTCTAGAGAAGACGCTAGAACGTATCGAAATCCTATACAAAACGCCACAAGATGGTGTGACAGGTGTCGATACGGGTTTCAACGACCTCAATAAGAAAACCGCTGGTCTACAAGGTTCTGACTTAATCATTGTCGCTGCGCGTCCATCGATGGGTAAAACGACCTTCGCGATGAACTTATGTGAAAACGCGGCGATGAAGCAAGATAAGCCAGTATTAATCTTCTCGCTGGAGATGCCAGCTGAACAGCTGATGATGCGTATGCTTGCGTCACTTTCTCGCGTAGACCAAACCAAGATTCGTACCGGCCAGTTAGACGACGAAGATTGGGCTCGTATCTCGTCGAGTATGGGTATTCTGATGGATAAGAAGAATATGTATATCGATGACAGCTCAGGTCTAACGCCAACCGAAGTACGTTCTCGTGCTCGACGTATTGCTCGTGAACACGATGGTATCTCTATGATCATGATAGATTACCTTCAATTAATGCGTGTTCCTTCATTATCCGATAACCGTACTCTTGAAATCGCCGAGATCTCTCGTTCATTGAAAGCGTTGGCAAAAGAACTGAACGTTCCGGTTGTGGCACTTTCTCAGCTTAACCGTTCCCTAGAGCAACGTGCTGATAAGCGCCCAGTAAACTCGGATTTGCGTGAATCAGGTTCGATCGAGCAAGATGCCGATTTGATCATGTTTATCTATCGTGATGAGGTTTATAACCCAGACAGCTCACTAAAAGGCATTGCTGAGATCATCCTTGGTAAGCAGCGTAACGGTCCTATCGGCTCGGTTCGTCTGACATTCCAAGGTCAACACTCCCGATTTGATAACTATGCAGGTCCTGCATTTGATGATGAGTAATCGTTAATGACGTATATGAAAGCAGCGACGGCAAGTATTGATCTTAGTGCGTTGGAACATAACCTTCGCCAAATAAAGTCGAAGGCTCCGCAATGTAAAGTTATGTCGGTTGTGAAAGCGAATGGCTACGGACACGGCTTACTGCATATTGCTAAGCACTCGAAAAACTCAGATGCGTTTGGTGTTGCTCGTATTGAAGAAGCCTTACAGCTACGTGCTGGTGGCATTGTTCAACCTGTTTTATTGCTTGAGGGTTTTTACTCGTCAGGTGATTTACCAATATTGGTGACCAATAACATCCAAACTGTGGTGCATTGTGAAGAGCAACTGAGCGCTCTAGAAAATTCAGTTCTTGAATCACCCGTTGTGGTGTGGCTGAAAGTTGATAGCGGCATGCATCGCTTGGGTGTTCGTTCTGAACAATATCAAGATTTCGTTGAGCGCCTGCACCAATGTCCTAACGTGGCTAAGCCTTTGCGCTACATGAGCCACTTTGGCTGTGCTGATGAGTTAGACAAAGCAACCACAGAGCAACAGACTGAATTATTCCTATCTCTGACAGAAGGCTGTGAGGGTGAGCGCTCACTGGCCGCTTCTGCTGGTTTGTTGGCTTGGCCTGATAGCCACCTTGATTGGGTGCGTCCTGGTATCATCTCTTATGGTGTATCGCCGTTTGTTGATAAATCAGCACAAGAGCTTGGCTTTATGCCTGTGATGACTCTGACCTCTCACCTGATTGCAGTTCGTGATGTTAAAGCGGGTGAAAGCGTGGGTTATGGCGGTAACTGGACCAGTGAACGTGACACCAAAGTTGGCGTTATCGCGATTGGTTACGGTGATGGTTACCCTCGAACTGCGCCTAACGGCACGCCTGTGTTTGTCAACGGTAGAAAGGTGCCAATCGCAGGCAGAGTATCTATGGATATGTTAACGGTCGACCTTGGCCCCAATGCTCAAGATAAAGTCGGTGATGAAGCAACACTTTGGGGCAAAGAATTACCCTCAGAGGAAGTCGCAGAGCATATCGGCACTATCGCTTATGAGTTGGTCACTAAGCTGACTTCTCGTGTTGCGATGGAATATGTGAAGTAGCTATGAGTCTTGTAAGGTAAATTATGTTCAAGCGAACGACTCGACACTGGTTAATGTCAGCAATGGCATTACTCGGTGTTAGCTTTTCTTCTTCAGCCTTAAGTGAAGAAAAAGATACCGCCTTTGTCCCTTTCTATTTCAGCACTGAAACCATGGGCAATACCTTTGGTGTTGCGGGTGTCGCAAAGGGTGTTTGGCAGCCTCAAGCAGCTCTGTTTGGTATGGCGCTTTATTCTGACAAAGACAGCTATGTTGGTTTTCTCTCTGCGTTTAACTATGCCTTGTCTGAAAACGTGTTGTTCAGCACTCAGATGTATCAAGCGCGCTTCAACGATAACCCGTATTACATTGGCTCTCAAGGCGATAACGATTCATCCATCGATGACAAAACCATTGCCGATGGTCTAGAACAAAACTATCAGTTCGAATTTAAGTATTTGCTGCCTTGGGGCAATGTGGCAGAGCATGGTTTGCTTGGTGCTTTTCAGCCAATCAAAGATGTGAATTTTGCTTCACCAGTTGAGTCGGGTGTCAGCTCGATTATCTTCACGCCTTTTTATACCGCTCGTGAGTTAGAAGGTTTAAATAACAGTGAAGAAGCGACAGGTTTTAGTTTAGCGTTTGATTGGGATAACCGTGACAGCACACGTAACCCAACCAAAGGTTCTCATACCAACCTTGAATTCACCACCGGTGCCGATAGTTGGTCTGACGATGACTTGTGGTTGAAGTGGACATTCCAAAATAGTCAGTACTTCGCTTTGGGTCCGCTAGGGGACTTATTCGACCAACAAGTCGTGGCATTTGATTTCTATACGGCTGATACACCAACGTGGGATAACTGTTCAGGTCAAGACTGTGCTCGTCCACCGGAAACGGAGCAAGCCCGATTAGGTGGTTTGTATCGCTTACGAGGCTACACTGGAGGTCGTTATCATGGACGCTCGGCGGTGCATTACTCTGCAGAATACCGTGTACTTCCTGATTGGCAGCCGCTGGGTGATATCCCACTGATTAACTACTACGATTTGCCTTGGTGGCAATGGGTGGCGTTTGCCGAAGTAGGGCGCGTTGCAGATGAGTACGATATCAAAACTCTGCACACGGATATGAAATGGAGCCTTGGTGGCGCAGTTCGTTTTCAAGTGGAAGGTATTGTTGTTCGAGCGGAATTAGCGCGAGGCGGCGATGAGGGCACCTTTAGGGTTATGATAAACCAGCCCTTCTAAAGCTTTCGGCCTACAGTAGGCCAAATACTATTTTCATAAGAGTGGTAGTGGAAACACACCACTCTTTTTTATTAATAAGATATTGTTTCTATTAAAAATACCTAGCTTTCAAGCAGTCTACTCACCTTGAATCGTCGCAATTACTGTTCGGCTTCCACCACAATCTCGATGTTCACCTAAGTAAATACCCTGCCATGTTCCCAAAGCTAAACGACCATTGGTGATAGGGATTGTCACACTGTTGCCAAGTGTCGATGCTTTAATGTGAGCAGGCATATCATCATCGCCCTCATAGGTGTGTCTGTAGTAGGGCGCTCGCTCTGGGACAAACTTGTTGAAGTGCGATTCCATATCGCTACGGACAGTCGGATCGGCGTTCTCATTCAGTGTTAGGCTGGCAGAGGTATGCTGAATAAAGAGATGTAATAAACCAACAGATAGAGAATTGATATCGTGTATCTGTTGTTCAATTTCATCAGTAATGAGATGGAATCCACGCTTTCGTGCATTTAGGTGTATAGTCTTCTGAATCCACATACGCCATCCTCTATAATGTATTTGGAAAAAAAGTGGTTTAACGCTATCTTTTGAACTTGAATTTATCAGGTCTCGCTCACATTTAATTATGTTAGAGCTAGAGTCTGCTCCGATCTTTCTGTCAGGAATTCGAATCCTGATTTATCTCAAGGTGCAGCTCTTCATATACGGCATAATACGTCGTGAAAAAAAATTACAAAGAATCTTTCAGTGGTGATGCGGTTTGGTCATCACAGAAAAATATAAACTTTCGCCTAATCGGGGGTTCTATTCATCACCCAGGTGACGTTTAGAATAAAACCTACAGTAACATCGGGATAGATACCATGTTGAAAAATATCAACCCAACGCAAACACAAGCGTGGAAAGCTCTAACTGCACATTTTGAGTCTGCTCAAGATATGGATATGAAAGAGCTATTTGCTCAAGATGCAAAGCGTTTCGAGAGCTTTTCTACTCGTTTCGGTTCAGACATCTTAGTGGATTACTCTAAGAACTTAATCGACGCTGAGACGATGCAGCACCTATTTGCTCTTGCAAACGAGACTGAAGTTAAGTCTGCAATTGAAGCGATGTTTGGCGGTGATGCAATCAACAAGACTGAAGGTCGTTCAGTACTTCACACAGCTCTACGTAACCGTAGCGACAACCCAGTAATGGTTGATGGCAAAGACGTAATGCCTGCTGTTAACGCTGTATTAGCAAAAATGGAACTGTTCACGCACCGCATCGTTTCTGGTGAGTGGAAAGGTTACACAGGTAAAGAGATCACTGATGTAGTAAACATCGGTATCGGCGGTTCGGACCTTGGTCCATACATGGTGACTGAAGCGCTAACACCATACAAAACTCGCCTAAACATGCACTTCGTTTCTAACGTAGACGGTACTCACATCGTTGAGACTCTTAAGCCTCTAAACCCAGAAACAACGTTATTCCTAGTTGCATCTAAAACATTCACGACTCAAGAAACAATGACGAACGCGCACTCTGCGCGTGATTGGTTCTTGGCTGAAGCGGGTGACAACGCACACGTTGCTAAACACTTCGCAGCACTATCAACAAACGCAACAGCAGTAGCTGAGTTTGGTATCGATACTGACAACATGTTCGAATTCTGGGACTGGGTTGGTGGTCGTTACTCACTATGGTCTGCGATAGGTCTTTCTATTTCTCTTTCTGTAGGCTTCGATAACTTCGTTGAGCTACTAGAAGGTGCTCACGAGATGGATAACCACTTTGCTTCAACTGAGTTTGAAAGCAATATTCCAGTAATCCTTGCTCTTATCGGTATTTGGTACAACAACTTCCACGGTGCTGAGTCGGAAGCTATCCTACCTTACGACCAATACATGCACCGTTTCGCTGCGTACTTCCAGCAAGGTAACATGGAATCGAATGGTAAGTTTGTAGACCGTGAAGGCAACCCAGTAGAGTACCAAACAGGTCCTATCATCTGGGGTGAACCAGGTACAAACGGTCAGCACGCTTTCTACCAGCTGATTCACCAAGGCACTAAGCTGATCCCATCAGACTTCATTGCGCCTGCTATCAGCCACAACCCTGCATCTGATCACCATCAGAAGCTGATGTCTAACTTCTTTGCTCAAACTGAAGCTCTAGCTTTCGGTAAGACAAAAGAGACAGTAGAAGCTGAATTCCTAGCAGCTGGCAAAACAGCTGAAGAAGTAGCTGAGCTAGTACCTTTCAAAGTATTTGAAGGTAACCGCCCAACAAACTCAATTCTTGTTAAGCAAATCAACCCTCGCTCTTTAGGTAACCTAATCGCGATGTACGAGCACAAGATCTTTGTTCAAGGCGTTATCTGGAACATCTTCAGCTTTGACCAATGGGGTGTAGAACTTGGTAAGCAACTAGCAAACCAAATTCTTCCAGAGCTTGCTGACGATGCACAAGTAACGTCTCACGACAGCTCAACTAACGGTCTGATCAACGCATTTAAAGCACTTAAAGCTTAATTGAGTTGATAACCTAAAAGAAACGCCAACCTTCGGGTTGGCGTTTTTGTATCTGTAGAGTATGCAATGGTTTAAATCGCAGGTAATAAAAAAGGCTGACGTATCCGTCAGCCTCTTAAATACAGCGTCAGCCTTTGAATATTCGCAGTGGCGACTTCTATTCGAAACAGATCTCGATGAAGGCATTACCCCATTGAGATGAGAAAGGCATGATGATGATCGCCCCATCACATTTGTGACGAATCGTGTGGCCTTTACCTGAAACCACGATTGGCGTTGCCATGTCGAAGTCAAAGCCGCTTTCTGCAAGAATACGTTTTGCACCGCCTGTTACCATGTTAGTGATTTCACCCACCATATCGGTCACCTCTTCATTTAGGCCGTTTGGTCGTTCACCTAGCATGTTTTCCATGATTTCGAGAGCGAGACCTTCATCGAAGGTGATCGACATCGAACCACGAGACTGTGTACCCACCATACCAATCAGGCCAGATACATCACCACGAGCGATTTCATCTTTCTTCACTCTTGGTTTTTGTGGCTTCAATTCTAGAGAAGCCATCGTTTTTAATACGTTCATCAAAGAAGCTAAAAACGGGTTTACAAATTCAGCGCGCATAATGTTCTTCTATAATCTTATTCTTTCATCTCAGAGGAGCAGCTTTGGCAAATGCCATGTGATTCAATGACATGATTGGTCAATTGAAAGCCATGCTTCTCAGCGTTACTCGCGAGTAGAGTGACAAGCGCATCGTCTTGCAGTTCTATCACAGTGCCACATTTATCGCAGATCAGTAGTTGAGAGAAATGTTTGTCGGCATTGCAAGAACAGCAGCATATAAAGCTATTGGTTGACTCAACTCGGTGAATGAAACCTTGTTCTAACAAGAAATCTAAAGCGCGATAAACCGTAGGTGGTTTGGCTTGTGGTTCACTGACTTTCAACTGCTCTAATAATTCATAAGCACTGGAGGCTTTTTTATTAGAGAGAATGAGCTCAAACACTCGCTTTCTCTGAGGCGTTAATCGAACGCCTCGCGATGCGCATATCCCTTCAACTTGCTCTATTAATGTGTGGTCCAAATTTTTCACCATTCAATCGGCCATCCCTATTCTAACTCTATTTCTAGGTTACTACGTTTTGGGAGCCAATGATTTCTATTAAAGTCAGGTACAGAGCGTATTGTGACCCACGACTTTGAATAAGACAAGGTAACTCAAAATGACAGTGTGACTCAAGGCATAACTGATTAGTGAGGTTGAATTAGAGATCTGGTGAATAGGTTTATAAAAAAAGTGTGAGGCAAAGTTCATATAGCACAAACAGGGCATAGCATTTACAATAGCCGACCTTGCTTTTGCTGGGTATTCCAGCATATTTTTTTGACTCGCTACTAGGGTACTTTGCCATGACACATTCATGTAGGTTGTCCGTCGCTCCAATGCTCGATTGGACTGACCGCCACTGTCGTTACTTTCACCGTTTGCTTTCTCAGCAGACTCTTCTGTACACGGAAATGGTAACAACGGGCGCGATCTTACATGGTAAGGGCGACTTCCTAGAATATAACGAGCAAGAACACCCTCTTGCACTTCAACTTGGTGGCTCTAACCCAGTTGATTTAGCTGCTTGTGCGAAACTTGCTGGTGAGCGCGGCTATGATGAAGTGAACCTAAACGTAGGTTGCCCTTCAGACCGAGTTCAAAATGGTCGCTTTGGTGCTTGCCTAATGGCTGAGCCTGAGCTGGTGGCGGATTGTGTATCGGCAATGAAAGAAGTGACCGATATTCCAATCACTGTGAAAACGCGAATTGGCATTGATGACCAAGACTCTTATGAGTTTCTAACTAAGTTTGTTTCGACGGTTTCAGAAAAAGGCGGCTGTGAGCAATTTACTATTCATGCACGTAAAGCGTGGTTGAGTGGTCTTAGCCCGAAAGAGAACCGAGAGATCCCACCTCTAGACTACGGTCGTGCATACCAAATCAAGAAAGACTTCTCTGATCTAGTGATTGCAGTAAACGGCGGTATCACTACGTTAGAACAGACTAAAGAACACCTTCAGCACCTTGATGGTGTGATGATTGGTCGTGAGGCTTACCATAGTCCATTTATTCTTGCGGAAGTTGACCAACAGATCTTTGGCTTAGATACGCCAATTAAGAAACGCTCACAAGTTGTGGAAGAGATGTACCCGTACATTGAGCGTGAGCTTTCAAATGGTGCGAGCCTAGGACATATCTCTCGTCATATGCTTGGTCTTTTCCAAAGCATGCCGGGTGCGAGACAATGGCGTCGCTACATCAGCGAAAATGCACATAAGAAAGGCGCGGGTATCGAAGTAATGCAGACGGCATTGGCTAAGATTCCTAAAGAGCTGAACGTATAGCCTCTCTCAAGGTGAAGAGCCTGCGTTAAGGTTAAATTCGCCATTAGAGGCTAAATTTACCACTTTGATTTATTGGAAAGCCACGTATGAAAATGCGTGGCTTTTTATTTGCTTGATAAATCAGGGTTTTGTTGGTTTTTGTAACTTGGTACAGAAGCTGCAATATTAGAAAGTAGGAAAGATAGGTCATGAACTCATTAGGGAGACCATTATGTTTGAATTAATCTTTGTTCTTATTTTTGTAGCAACTCTGCTTGTCACTGGTATTACGTTTATGACGGTATTGGCCGCAACTGGCGTAGCACTGTTAGTCATGCTGGTCTTGGGTATGATGAGTGTCGTCTTTAAGCTGTTGCCTTGGTTGATTGTGATTGCAATCGGTGTGTGGTTTTTCAAAAACTATGTACACAGTTCTAACCAAAGACGTTACTAACGTCATGGTGCCGTCAAATCTTTATTCACCAGCGGTTTATCGTTCTAGTCTTTAAGATGTGTGATAGAATTTTCCCCAATAATCTATGAATGTGCATACACTTAGCACAACGATATGGAATTGGAGCTATCTCAAATGAATAAAATGCCATTAATTGCTTTAGTAGGAATGCTATCTTTAAGTTCGGCAGTCGCTGCTGAAGAAGAGTTTTCTTACACGGCTAAAGTCGGTGCCGATATGTGGTGGGGAAGTACCAAGCTAAACGAAGTGAGACAAGACGAAGACTCTAACTCTCCTTCTGTGTATTTCGCATTTGAGCATAATGCCCCAATGCTGCCAAATGCTAGCTTCCGTTATACGTCTATTGATACAGATGCGTTGGCCTTTGATAAGTACGACTACACGTTTTACTACACTCTGTTAGAACACAAGCTGATGAACTTTGATGCGGGTGTGACGTTTACTCAATACTCGAATTCGAACTACATTGAGCCTCAAACGATTACTCAAACAAGCTTTGATGAGTTTACGTGGAGTTTCTACGGTAACGCAGAGATCAACGTTCCTGATACCAATTTCGATATCATTGGTACGATGGAGTTCGGTGATAGCAGCGGTATTAAGAGTACGGACTTAATGGCAGGGGTTCAGTACCGAATTCCTGTGTCAGAATCTGAAATTGCTCTGCGTGGTGGCTACCGTGTTATCGACCTAGACTCAGATGAGTTCTTTAAGTCTGATCTAGGTAAAAGCTTTGTCATGGTCGATGGCTGGTTTGCTGGTGCGGAAGTACGTTTCTAAGCGATTAACGCTTATTTTAAAAAGCATTTAGAACAAATTTTAAGAACGCCACTTTATTAAGTGGCGTTTTTTTATATCTGTTGGTTATACCTAAGCATCTTGAGGTTACTTGGGTATATATCTTTCTGGAATTAGTTAGCACATTCATCACTTTCGACCATCCTTATACAGAGAGCTGATTAGCGTCTATTCTTATAGAGTCTATGTTGTGAGGTCAAAGCAAGGGATGGAATATGACACTCAATGAATTACGAAATTTATATCGAGAAAACCTGCTAGTGGAAGCAGTCATAGAGCCCTCAATACAAGAAGGGTCTTGGGTTGTAGAGTTTCGCCATATGGGAGGCGGCTTTGTTCTGCTCACTGATGTTCATGGTGAGGAGTGCCATTATGCGGATCTAGACTTAGCATCTAAGTCGGCAATGGCGGTTGGCTTTCAGCAAGTACGGATTGAAAACCAGTAAGTCAAATTGCGTTTCAATCGGTTTTTACTTCCAAAAAGTTATAAAACATACTTTTCTATTCTTTCTTGTTATTAAAAGGAGTGGTTAATCTATCGTCACGCAATGATTAGGGATGTCGTGACCATGTCTTTAAATAAGAAAGAGTCTTCACAAAATAATAATGCACAGTCTGGGACTAATGAGTTACCTGGGCTAGCAGCACCACTTAATGACCAACAATTAGGTCATCTTCAGCAAACTGTTTCTGAGCTATCTTCTCAGCAACTGGCATGGGTCAGTGGCTATCTTTGGGGTGTGAGCCAAGCTCAGCCTGTAGGTGCAGCTGCGCCAATCGCTCAAGCTGCCGCTGCTGTAGCCGCTAAACCTGCGGGTAAGTTAAGTATTATCTTTGCTTCTCAAACGGGTAACGCGAAAGGTGTTGCTGAATCGCTTGAAGCAGAAGCCAAAGCCTTAGGGATTGCCGTCGAGCTTTTCGATGCAAGTGACTATAAAGGTAAGAATCTAGCTAAAGAGACACATGTCATTTTTGTAGCATCAACCAATGGTGAAGGTGAAGCACCTGATAACGCTATTGAGTTGCACGAATTCCTTCAATCTAAGAAGGCGCCAAAGCTAGCAAACCTACAATATGGCGTGATCGGTTTAGGTGATTCAAGCTACGAGTTCTTCTGCCAAACTGCTAAAGACTTCGATAACTTCCTTTCTAAGCTTGGTGCTAAATCGTTTGTCGATCGTCTTGATTGCGATGTTGATTACGAAGCATCGGCAACAGAGTGGCGAGCGAAAGCACTGTCACAAGTTCAAGAAGCATTGTCGACGGGCGCTGAAGCTGAAGTGGTTCAGCTGCCAGTAGGCCAAGCGGCGGCTGGTCATTCGCAATACACCAAACAAAATCCATACACAGCGACATTGCTAACAAGCCAGAAGATCACTGGTCGTGATTCAGGTAAAGATGTTCGTCATATCGAGATTGATCTTGATGAGTCTGGTATCACTTATCAACCGGGTGACGCGTTGGGCGTGTGGTACGAAAACAGTTCAGAATTGGCGAATCAGATTCTAGCTAAGGTTGGGCTGTCTGGTATCGAGAGTGTCGATGTAGATGGTGAAAGCTTATCTATCCATAGCGCTCTAGTGAGCAAGTTCGAGATCACCACGTCAAACCCTCAGCTTGTAACTAAGTTTGCAGAGTTATCTGGCAGCAAGAAGTTAATCAAGCTGGTGGAAGATAAAGACAAGCTTCGTGAATACGCAGGCAATACTCAGATCGTTGACGTATTAGCAGAGAAGAAAACCAAATTATCAGCTGATGAGTTATTGGGCTTATTACGTAAGCTGACTCCACGTCTCTACTCTATTGCATCGAGCCAAGCAGAAGTGGATGAAGAAGTTCATTTAACGGTTGGCTTAGTTGAATACCAAAAAGGTGAAGAGTCTCGTTTAGGAGGAGCATCAAGCTTCTTGGCTCAGCGCCTTGAAGAAGGTGGCGAAGTTAAGGTGTTTGTAGAGAACAACAATAACTTCAAGCTACCACACGACGACAACACGCCAATCATTATGGTCGGCCCAGGCACAGGTATCGCACCTTTCCGTAGTTTTGTTCAAGAGCGTGAAAACAATGATGCTCAAGGTAAGAGCTGGTTATTCTTCGGCGATCGTACCTTTACTCAAGATTTCTTATACCAAGTTGAATGGCAGAAATACCTCAAATCTGGTGCGCTAACCAAATTGGATGTTGCCTTTAGTCGTGACCAAGAAGAAAAAGTTTATGTTCAAGACCGTTTAATAGGACAAGCTGAGCAGGTATGGCAATGGCTGCAAGAGGGCGCGTACCTTTATGTTTGTGGTGATGCGACTCGAATGGCGAAAGATGTTCATGAAGCATTAGTTACTATTGCGGAAAAACATGGCAACCAAAGCCGTGACCAAGCTGAACAATATATTAATGATTTACGTAAAGCGAAACGTTACCAAAGGGATGTGTACTAATGAGCAAGCAAGTAATAGAGCAAGAAGTGCTAGGTCAAGTACTTGGACCTTTGGCTGACAATGAGCGTTTGAAGCGTGAAAGTAAGAATCTACGCGGTACGATTGAACAAGACCTTCAAGACCGTATCACTGGTGGTTTTACCGCAGACAACTTTCAGCTGATCCGATTCCACGGGATGTATCAACAAGATGACCGAGACATTCGCAACGAACGTGCAAAACAAAAGCTAGAACCTTTACATAATGTCATGCTTCGTGCGCGTATGCCTGGTGGCATCATTACACCTAAACAATGGCTAGCGATTGATAAGTTCGCCGATGAAAGTACCTCTTATGGTTCTATCCGTCTAACAACACGTCAAACTTTCCAGTTCCATGGTGTGTTGAAGCCGAACATTAAATTGATGCACCAAACGCTAAACAGTATTGGTATTGATTCAATTGCGACAGCAGGTGACGTAAACCGAAATGTTCTGTGTACAACAAACCCGGTTGAATCTGAGCTTCATCAAGAAGCGTATGAGTGGGCGAAAAAGATCAGTGAACACCTATTACCAAAGACTCGTGCTTATGCAGAAATCTGGTTGGATGGTGAGAAATTAGAAACAACAGACGAAGAACCTATCCTAGGTAGCAACTATCTACCGCGTAAGTTCAAGACGACGGTTGTGATTCCTCCACAGAATGACGTCGACGTTCATGCCAATGACCTTAACTTTGTTGCGATCGCAAAAGACGGAAAGCTGGTGGGCTTTAACGTGTTAGTGGGTGGCGGCTTAGCAATGACGCACGGCGATACTTCTACCTATGCACGTAAAGCTGACGACTTTGGTTTTGTACCATTAGAGAAGACATTAGATGTAGCCGCTGCAGTGGTGACTACACAGCGTGATTGGGGTAACCGTTCAAACCGTAAGAACGCAAAAACCAAATATACATTAGACCGTGTTGGCATTGATGTATTCAAAGCGGAAGTTGAAAAGCGTGCCGGTGTCGAGTTCTCTGAAAGTCGTCCTTATGAGTTTACTGGCCGTGGTGACCGTATCGGTTGGGCGGAAGGTATCGACGGAAAACACCACTTAGCACTGTTTATTGAAAATGGTCGTTTACTTGATTTCCCAGGTAAGGCTTTGAAAACCGGTGTGGCTGAAATTGCGAAGATCCACAAAGGCGATTTCCGCATGACTGCAAACCAAAACTTAATTGTTGCAGGTGTCCCTAAAAGCCAAAAGGCCAAGATTGAGAAATTGGCACGTCAATATGGTTTGATGGATGACGCGGTAAGTGAACAGCGCAAAAATTCAATGGCGTGTGTGGCATTCCCAACATGTCCTTTAGCAATGGCAGAAGCCGAACGTTTTCTTCCAGAGTTTGTTACCGATGTTGAAGGTATTCTCAAGAAACATGGATTACCAGAAGAAGATAACATCATCCTTCGAATCACTGGTTGTCCAAATGGCTGTGGTCGCGCGATGTTGGCTGAACTTGGTTTAGTGGGTAAAGCACCAGGTCGTTACAATATGCACTTAGGTGGGAACAAAGCCGGTACTCGTATCCCTAAGATGTATAAAGAGAACATCACATCAGCTCAGATCTTAGAAGAGATTGATTCGCTGGTGGGACGCTGGGCTACAGAACGACAAGACAATGAAGGCTTTGGTGATTTCACCATCCGAGCCGGCATCATCGAAGAGGTGATCATTTCAAAGAGGGATCTGCATGCATAATTCTGTCGCTTCAAAGCTGAAGCTAGCAGAACTACTCGCATTGACTAAGACGGAGCAAATACTTCGTCTTGGACAAATTAATGCTGAGTTAGAACAGCTAACAGCATTAGAAAGAGTTAAGTGGGCATTAGAAAACTTGGAAGGAACACATGTAGTGTCTTCAAGTTTCGGCATTCAAGCCGCGTTAATGCTTCACTTGGTCACACAAGCAAAACCGGATATTCCTGTTATCTTGACAGATACAGGCTATCTATTCCCTGAAACGTATCGCTTTATAGATGAGTTAAGTCAGAAGTTGACTCTAAACCTTCAAGTCTTTCGCGCACAACAGAGCCCTAATTGGCAAGAAGCACAATATGGCAAACTTTGGGATCAAGGTATAGAAGGGATAGAGAAGTACAACAAGCTTAATAAAGTAGAACCGATGAGGCGGGCGCTAGATGAGCTTGAGGCTGGGACATGGTTTTCCGGTTTAAGAAGGGAGCAATCTCAATCGCGTGCAAATCTGCCAATCTTATCTATCCAAAATGGTGTGTTTAAATTCTTACCGGTAATCGATTGGACGAATAAAGATGTTCACTACTACCTGGAAGAACATGACCTGAGTTATCACCCGCTTCGAGAGCAGGGTTACCTTTCTGTTGGAGATACACATACGACTAAGAAATGGGAACCAGGTATGACGGAAGAAGAAACCCGCTTTAATGGGTTAAAGCGAGAATGTGGACTTCATGAGGATGATGGAGAGCAATATGGCTCTGGGATTTAGATTCCTTTCTATTTAAAAGGCTGCCATAAGGCAGCTTTTTTGTTTTTAGGGGGTAAGATTAAAGAGATTGTGGATAAGTCTGTGGTTATTTTGTAGGTACTTTGTAGTTAAAGTTGCATAAATAAGGCTTTGGGTGTTTATTCGGCATGTAGTCGTTATTTTTGTGTTTTTCTTTAATAAACACTTGCCAATGTGATGAACATCTCTATAATGCCGCCTCACTGACACGGCAGACGCCACAAGGCTTCAGCGAAGAATGTTAGTGAGGCAACTAGCTTTAAGCGATTATTCGCTTCTACTTTTAGAAAGTAGAAATTAATTTTCAAAAGTGTTTGACACTGAGAATTAAATCGCTAGAATGGCCGCCTCTTCCGAAGTGATGTAAGTCACAACGAAGAGAAGCTCTTTAACAATTTAAACCTATCAATCTGTGTGGGCACTCGTTGATGAATATCAAAACGTTTTATCGTTAGATAAAACAGATTCTTCGGAATCAAAATGATTTCAATGAACTGAGTGACCAATACAAATAACTTCGGTTATTTGGCACAGTCAATTCATTATCATTCTGTTGGAATGGTAATAGCTTTAGAATTACATGTTTACTTCGGTAAATATTAGTTTTGAAGTCAGTATTCGTTGAGTCACAAAATCTTAAATTGAAGAGTTTGATCATGGCTCAGATTGAACGCTGGCGGCAGGCCTAACACATGCAAGTCGAGCGGAAACGACACTAACAATCCTTCGGGTGCGTTAATGGGCGTCGAGCGGCGGACGGGTGAGTAATGCCTAGGAAATTGCCTTGATGTGGGGGATAACCATTGGAAACGATGGCTAATACCGCATAATGCCTACGGGCCAAAGAGGGGGACCTTCGGGCCTCTCGCGTCAAGATATGCCTAGGTGGGATTAGCTAGTTGGTGAGGTAATGGCTCACCAAGGCGACGATCCCTAGCTGGTCTGAGAGGATGATCAGCCACACTGGAACTGAGACACGGTCCAGACTCCTACGGGAGGCAGCAGTGGGGAATATTGCACAATGGGCGAAAGCCTGATGCAGCCATGCCGCGTGTATGAAGAAGGCCTTCGGGTTGTAAAGTACTTTCAGTTGTGAGGAAGGGGGTAGCGTTAATAGCGCTATCTCTTGACGTTAGCAACAGAAGAAGCACCGGCTAACTCCGTGCCAGCAGCCGCGGTAATACGGAGGGTGCGAGCGTTAATCGGAATTACTGGGCGTAAAGCGCATGCAGGTGGTTCATTAAGTCAGATGTGAAAGCCCGGGGCTCAACCTCGGAACTGCATTTGAAACTGGTGAACTAGAGTACTGTAGAGGGGGGTAGAATTTCAGGTGTAGCGGTGAAATGCGTAGAGATCTGAAGGAATACCAGTGGCGAAGGCGGCCCCCTGGACAGATACTGACACTCAGATGCGAAAGCGTGGGGAGCAAACAGGATTAGATACCCTGGTAGTCCACGCCGTAAACGATGTCTACTTGGAGGTTGTGGCCTTGAGCCGTGGCTTTCGGAGCTAACGCGTTAAGTAGACCGCCTGGGGAGTACGGTCGCAAGATTAAAACTCAAATGAATTGACGGGGGCCCGCACAAGCGGTGGAGCATGTGGTTTAATTCGATGCAACGCGAAGAACCTTACCTACTCTTGACATCCAGAGAAGCCAGCGGAGACGCAGGTGTGCCTTCGGGAGCTCTGAGACAGGTGCTGCATGGCTGTCGTCAGCTCGTGTTGTGAAATGTTGGGTTAAGTCCCGCAACGAGCGCAACCCTTATCCTTGTTTGCCAGCGAGTAATGTCGGGAACTCCAGGGAGACTGCCGGTGATAAACCGGAGGAAGGTGGGGACGACGTCAAGTCATCATGGCCCTTACGAGTAGGGCTACACACGTGCTACAATGGCGCATACAGAGGGCAGCAAGCCAGCGATGGTAAGCGAATCCCAAAAAGTGCGTCGTAGTCCGGATTGGAGTCTGCAACTCGACTCCATGAAGTCGGAATCGCTAGTAATCGTAGATCAGAATGCTACGGTGAATACGTTCCCGGGCCTTGTACACACCGCCCGTCACACCATGGGAGTGGGCTGCAAAAGAAGTGGGTAGTTTAACCTTTCGGGGAGGACGCTCACCACTTTGTGGTTCATGACTGGGGTGAAGTCGTAACAAGGTAGCCCTAGGGGAACCTGGGGCTGGATCACCTCCTTATACGAAGATATTCACGATAAGTGTCCACACAGATTGATGGTTTAGATTTAGTTAAAGCCAGAGCTTTAATTAATAACGCAAGTTATTGATTAAAGCTTTTTGCTTTATGCTCTTTAACAATTTGGAAAGCTGACTGATTGATTACTTACGAGTAATTCAATCAAATTTAAAAGTTCTCAATGTTTATCTTTTGATAAACACAACAAACACATTCAAGTGTCTTGTATTCGATTCAAATTCGTTTGAATCACATTGAGTCCGGCAAACAGTCATTGAGAATTAACCCTTCTTAATGACAACCAAAAACCTTGGTTAGTTGCCATACACTAAGACCCTTTCGGGTTGTATGGTTAAGTGACTAAGCGTACACGGTGGATGCCTTGGCAGTCAGAGGCGATGAAAGGCGTAATAACTTGCGATAAGCCCAGATTAGGTAGTAATAACCTTTGAGTCTGGGATTCCTGAATGGGGAAACCCACTTACATAAGTAAGTATCCTGTTGTGAATACATAGCAACAGGAGGCAAACCGGGGGAACTGAAACATCTAAGTACCCCGAGGAAGAGAAATCAACCGAGATTCCGAAAGTAGCGGCGAGCGAAATTGGATTAGCCCTTAAGCTTTTAATGAGACAGATGAAGGCTCTGGAAAGTGCCGCAATAGAGGGTGATAGCCCCGTAATCGACATCTCATCATCAGTGAAAACGAGTAGGGCGGGACACGTGATATCCTGTCTGAATATGGGGGGACCATCCTCCAAGGCTAAATACTACTGACTGACCGATAGTGAACCAGTACCGTGAGGGAAAGGCGAAAAGAACCCCTGTGAGGGGAGTGAAATAGAACCTGAAACCGTGTACGTACAAGCAGTAGGAGCACCTTCGTGGTGTGACTGCGTACCTTTTGTATAATGGGTCAGCGACTTAATTTTAGTAGCAAGGTTAACCGTTTAGGGGAGCCGTAGGGAAACCGAGTCTTAACTGGGCGTACAGTTGCTAGGATTAGACCCGAAACCAGGTGATCTAGCCATGGGCAGGTTGAAGGTTGAGTAACATCAACTGGAGGACCGAACCGACTAATGTTGAAAAATTAGCGGATGACTTGTGGCTAGGGGTGAAAGGCCAATCAAACCTGGAGATAGCTGGTTCTCCCCGAAAGCTATTTAGGTAGCGCCTCGGACGAATACTACTGGGGGTAGAGCACTGTTAAGGCTAGGGGGTCATCCCGACTTACCAACCCTTTGCAAACTCCGAATACCAGTAAGTACTATCCGGGAGACACACGGCGGGTGCTAACGTCCGTCGTGGAGAGGGAAACAACCCAGACCGCCAGCTAAGGTCCCAAAGTATAGCTAAGTGGGAAACGATGTGGGAAGGCTCAGACAGCCAGGATGTTGGCTTAGAAGCAGCCATCATTTAAAGAAAGCGTAATAGCTCACTGGTCGAGTCGGCCTGCGCGGAAGATGTAACGGGGCTAAGCTATACACCGAAGCTGCGGCTACGTACCTTAGGGTATGTGGGGTAGGGGAGCGTTCTGTAAGCCGTTGAAGGTGGTCTGTAAGGGCTGCTGGAGGTATCAGAAGTGCGAATGCTGACATGAGTAACGATAAAGGGAGTGAAAAACTCCCTCGCCGGAAGACCAAGGGTTCCTGTCCAACGTTAATCGGGGCAGGGTAAGTCGACTCCTAAGGCGAGGCCGAAAGGCGTAGTCGATGGGAAACGGGTTAATATTCCCGTACTTCTTACAATTGCGATGGGGGGACGGAGAAGGCTAGGTGGGCCTGGCGACGGTTGTCCAGGTTCAAGTACGTAGGCGGAAAGTTTAGGTAAATCCGGACTTTCTTAACGCTGAGATACGATGTCGAGCTACTACGGTAGTGAAGTCATTGATGCCATGCTTCCAGGAAAAGCCTCTAAGCTTCAGATTGTAAGGAATCGTACCCCAAACCGACACAGGTGGTCGGGTAGAGAATACCAAGGCGCTTGAGAGAACTCGGGTGAAGGAACTAGGCAAAATGGTACCGTAACTTCGGGAGAAGGTACGCTCTTATCAGTGAAGTCCCTTGCGGATGGAGCAGACGAGAGTCGCAGATACCAGGTGGCTGCAACTGTTTATTAAAAACACAGCACTGTGCAAAATCGTAAGATGACGTATACGGTGTGACGCCTGCCCGGTGCCGGAAGGTTAATTGATGGGGTTAGACTTCGGTCGAAGCTCTTGATCGAAGCCCCGGTAAACGGCGGCCGTAACTATAACGGTCCTAAGGTAGCGAAATTCCTTGTCGGGTAAGTTCCGACCTGCACGAATGGCGTAATGATGGCCACGCTGTCTCCACCCGAGACTCAGTGAAATTGAAATCGCTGTGAAGATGCAGTGTACCCGCGGCTAGACGGAAAGACCCCGTGAACCTTTACTACAGCTTGGCACTGAACATTGAACCTACATGTGTAGGATAGGTGGGAGACTTTGAAACCGCGTCGCTAGATGTGGTGGAGTCGTCCTTGAAATACCACCCTTGTAGTTTTGATGTTCTAACGTTGGTCCCTGAATCGGGATTACGGACAGTGCCTGGTGGGTAGTTTGACTGGGGCGGTCTCCTCCCAAAGAGTAACGGAGGAGCACGAAGGTGGGCTAAACACGGTTGGACATCGTGTGGTTAGTGCAATGGCATAAGCCCGCTTGACTGCGAGAATGACAATTCGAGCAGGTGCGAAAGCAGGTCATAGTGATCCGGTGGTTCTGAATGGAAGGGCCATCGCTCAACGGATAAAAGGTACTCCGGGGATAACAGGCTGATACCGCCCAAGAGTTCATATCGACGGCGGTGTTTGGCACCTCGATGTCGGCTCATCACATCCTGGGGCTGAAGTCGGTCCCAAGGGTATGGCTGTTCGCCATTTAAAGTGGTACGCGAGCTGGGTTTAGAACGTCGTGAGACAGTTCGGTCCCTATCTGCCGTGGGCGTTGGAAAATTGAAGGGGGCTGCTCCTAGTACGAGAGGACCGGAGTGGACGAACCTCTGGTGTTCGGGTTGTCATGCCAATGGCATTGCCCGGTAGCTAAGTTCGGAATCGATAACCGCTGAAAGCATCTAAGCGGGAAGCGAGCCCTGAGATGAGTTTTCCCTGACGCTATAAGCGTCCTTAAGGGTTGTTCAAGACTAGAACGTTGATAGGCAGGGTGTGTAAGTGCTGCGAGGCATTGAGCTAACCTGTACTAATTGCCCGTGAGGCTTAACCATACAACACCCAAGGGGTTTTGTGGACTCAAAGACAGACCTTGAATGAGTTTGAAGAGTTACTTTTAAATACAGTTTTCCGAATTTTAAAATTTGCTTGGCGACCATAGCATTGTGGACCCACCTGATTCCATGCCGAACTCAGAAGTGAAACACAATAGCGCCGATGGTAGTGTGGGGCTTCCCCATGTGAGAGTAGGACATCGCCAGGCTTTAATTTCGACTTTGTCTACAAAGTAGACAAGTCACCATAGGGTTCTAAGTTTTCTTAGTATTTTATGTTGACTTTCAAAGTAGAAAGCGTAATGTACGCGTCCTGCTTAAGTGCTAAGGCACTGAAAGCAAAGCTCTTTAACAATTTAAACCTATCAATCTGTGTGGGCACTCGTTGATGAATATCAAAACGTTTTATCGTTAGATAAAACAGATTCTTCGGAATCAAAATGATTTCAATGAACTGAGTGACCAATACGAATAATTACTTTCTTTATAGAGAGGGGTTATTTGGCACAGTCAATTCATTACCATTCTGTTGGAATGGTAATAGCTTTAGAATTACATGTTTACTTCGGTAAATATTAGTTTTGAAGTCAGTATTCGTTGAGTCACAAAATCTTAAATTGAAGAGTTTGATCATGGCTCAGATTGAACGCTGGCGGCAGGCCTAACACATGCAAGTCGAGCGGAAACGACACTAACAATCCTTCGGGTGCGTTAATGGGCGTCGAGCGGCGGACGGGTGAGTAATGCCTAGGAAATTGCCTTGATGTGGGGGATAACCATTGGAAACGATGGCTAATACCGCATAATGCCTACGGGCCAAAGAGGGGGACCTTCGGGCCTCTCGCGTCAAGATATGCCTAGGTGGGATTAGCTAGTTGGTGAGGTAATGGCTCACCAAGGCGACGATCCCTAGCTGGTCTGAGAGGATGATCAGCCACACTGGAACTGAGACACGGTCCAGACTCCTACGGGAGGCAGCAGTGGGGAATATTGCACAATGGGCGAAAGCCTGATGCAGCCATGCCGCGTGTATGAAGAAGGCCTTCGGGTTGTAAAGTACTTTCAGTTGTGAGGAAGGGGGTAGCGTTAATAGCGCTATCTCTTGACGTTAGCAACAGAAGAAGCACCGGCTAACTCCGTGCCAGCAGCCGCGGTAATACGGAGGGTGCGAGCGTTAATCGGAATTACTGGGCGTAAAGCGCATGCAGGTGGTTCATTAAGTCAGATGTGAAAGCCCGGGGCTCAACCTCGGAACTGCATTTGAAACTGGTGAACTAGAGTACTGTAGAGGGGGGTAGAATTTCAGGTGTAGCGGTGAAATGCGTAGAGATCTGAAGGAATACCAGTGGCGAAGGCGGCCCCCTGGACAGATACTGACACTCAGATGCGAAAGCGTGGGGAGCAAACAGGATTAGATACCCTGGTAGTCCACGCCGTAAACGATGTCTACTTGGAGGTTGTGGCCTTGAGCCGTGGCTTTCGGAGCTAACGCGTTAAGTAGACCGCCTGGGGAGTACGGTCGCAAGATTAAAACTCAAATGAATTGACGGGGGCCCGCACAAGCGGTGGAGCATGTGGTTTAATTCGATGCAACGCGAAGAACCTTACCTACTCTTGACATCCAGAGAAGCCAGCGGAGACGCAGGTGTGCCTTCGGGAGCTCTGAGACAGGTGCTGCATGGCTGTCGTCAGCTCGTGTTGTGAAATGTTGGGTTAAGTCCCGCAACGAGCGCAACCCTTATCCTTGTTTGCCAGCGAGTAATGTCGGGAACTCCAGGGAGACTGCCGGTGATAAACCGGAGGAAGGTGGGGACGACGTCAAGTCATCATGGCCCTTACGAGTAGGGCTACACACGTGCTACAATGGCGCATACAGAGGGCAGCAAGCCAGCGATGGTAAGCGAATCCCAAAAAGTGCGTCGTAGTCCGGATTGGAGTCTGCAACTCGACTCCATGAAGTCGGAATCGCTAGTAATCGTAGATCAGAATGCTACGGTGAATACGTTCCCGGGCCTTGTACACACCGCCCGTCACACCATGGGAGTGGGCTGCAAAAGAAGTGGGTAGTTTAACCTTTCGGGGAGGACGCTCACCACTTTGTGGTTCATGACTGGGGTGAAGTCGTAACAAGGTAGCCCTAGGGGAACCTGGGGCTGGATCACCTCCTTATACGAAGATACTCACGATAAGTGTCCACACAGATTGATATGTTTAAACAGTTAAGAGTAACCTATGTCCCGTTCGTCTAGAGGCCTAGGACACCGCCCTTTCACGGCGGTAACAGGGGTTCGACTCCCCTACGGGATACCATCTTTAAGCGCATTTATTTAAGTGTCTTTAAAAATGGTTCATTTATTGAATCAAGCTCTTTAACAATTTGGAAAGCTGACTGATTGATTACTTACGAGTAATTCAATCAAATTTAAAAGTTCTCAATGTTTATCTTTTGATAAACACAACAAACACATTCAAGTGTCTTGTATTCGATTCAAATTCGTTTGAATCACATTGAGTCCGGCAAACAGTCATTGAGAATTAACCCTTCTTAATGACAACCAAAAACCTTGGTTAGTTGCCATACACTAAGACCCTTTCGGGTTGTATGGTTAAGTGACTAAGCGTACACGGTGGATGCCTTGGCAGTCAGAGGCGATGAAAGGCGTAATAACTTGCGATAAGCCCAGATTAGGTAGTAATAACCTTTGAGTCTGGGATTCCTGAATGGGGAAACCCACTTACATAAGTAAGTATCCTGTTGTGAATACATAGCAACAGGAGGCAAACCGGGGGAACTGAAACATCTAAGTACCCCGAGGAAGAGAAATCAACCGAGATTCCGAAAGTAGCGGCGAGCGAAATTGGATTAGCCCTTAAGCTTTTAATGAGACAGATGAAGGCTCTGGAAAGTGCCGCAATAGAGGGTGATAGCCCCGTAATCGACATCTCATCATCAGTGAAAACGAGTAGGGCGGGACACGTGATATCCTGTCTGAATATGGGGGGACCATCCTCCAAGGCTAAATACTACTGACTGACCGATAGTGAACCAGTACCGTGAGGGAAAGGCGAAAAGAACCCCTGTGAGGGGAGTGAAATAGAACCTGAAACCGTGTACGTACAAGCAGTAGGAGCACCTTCGTGGTGTGACTGCGTACCTTTTGTATAATGGGTCAGCGACTTAATTTTAGTAGCAAGGTTAACCGTTTAGGGGAGCCGTAGGGAAACCGAGTCTTAACTGGGCGTACAGTTGCTAGGATTAGACCCGAAACCAGGTGATCTAGCCATGGGCAGGTTGAAGGTTGAGTAACATCAACTGGAGGACCGAACCGACTAATGTTGAAAAATTAGCGGATGACTTGTGGCTAGGGGTGAAAGGCCAATCAAACCTGGAGATAGCTGGTTCTCCCCGAAAGCTATTTAGGTAGCGCCTCGGACGAATACTACTGGGGGTAGAGCACTGTTAAGGCTAGGGGGTCATCCCGACTTACCAACCCTTTGCAAACTCCGAATACCAGTAAGTACTATCCGGGAGACACACGGCGGGTGCTAACGTCCGTCGTGGAGAGGGAAACAACCCAGACCGCCAGCTAAGGTCCCAAAGTATAGCTAAGTGGGAAACGATGTGGGAAGGCTCAGACAGCCAGGATGTTGGCTTAGAAGCAGCCATCATTTAAAGAAAGCGTAATAGCTCACTGGTCGAGTCGGCCTGCGCGGAAGATGTAACGGGGCTAAGCTATACACCGAAGCTGCGGCTACGTACCTTAGGGTATGTGGGGTAGGGGAGCGTTCTGTAAGCCGTTGAAGGTGGTCTGTAAGGGCTGCTGGAGGTATCAGAAGTGCGAATGCTGACATGAGTAACGATAAAGGGAGTGAAAAACTCCCTCGCCGGAAGACCAAGGGTTCCTGTCCAACGTTAATCGGGGCAGGGTAAGTCGACTCCTAAGGCGAGGCCGAAAGGCGTAGTCGATGGGAAACGGGTTAATATTCCCGTACTTCTTACAATTGCGATGGGGGGACGGAGAAGGCTAGGTGGGCCTGGCGACGGTTGTCCAGGTTCAAGTACGTAGGCGGAAAGTTTAGGTAAATCCGGACTTTCTTAACGCTGAGATACGATGTCGAGCTACTACGGTAGTGAAGTCATTGATGCCATGCTTCCAGGAAAAGCCTCTAAGCTTCAGATTGTAAGGAATCGTACCCCAAACCGACACAGGTGGTCGGGTAGAGAATACCAAGGCGCTTGAGAGAACTCGGGTGAAGGAACTAGGCAAAATGGTACCGTAACTTCGGGAGAAGGTACGCTCTTATCAGTGAAGTCCCTTGCGGATGGAGCAGACGAGAGTCGCAGATACCAGGTGGCTGCAACTGTTTATTAAAAACACAGCACTGTGCAAAATCGTAAGATGACGTATACGGTGTGACGCCTGCCCGGTGCCGGAAGGTTAATTGATGGGGTTAGACTTCGGTCGAAGCTCTTGATCGAAGCCCCGGTAAACGGCGGCCGTAACTATAACGGTCCTAAGGTAGCGAAATTCCTTGTCGGGTAAGTTCCGACCTGCACGAATGGCGTAATGATGGCCACGCTGTCTCCACCCGAGACTCAGTGAAATTGAAATCGCTGTGAAGATGCAGTGTACCCGCGGCTAGACGGAAAGACCCCGTGAACCTTTACTACAGCTTGGCACTGAACATTGAACCTACATGTGTAGGATAGGTGGGAGACTTTGAAACCGCGTCGCTAGATGTGGTGGAGTCGTCCTTGAAATACCACCCTTGTAGTTTTGATGTTCTAACGTTGGTCCCTGAATCGGGATTACGGACAGTGCCTGGTGGGTAGTTTGACTGGGGCGGTCTCCTCCCAAAGAGTAACGGAGGAGCACGAAGGTGGGCTAAACACGGTTGGACATCGTGTGGTTAGTGCAATGGCATAAGCCCGCTTGACTGCGAGAATGACAATTCGAGCAGGTGCGAAAGCAGGTCATAGTGATCCGGTGGTTCTGAATGGAAGGGCCATCGCTCAACGGATAAAAGGTACTCCGGGGATAACAGGCTGATACCGCCCAAGAGTTCATATCGACGGCGGTGTTTGGCACCTCGATGTCGGCTCATCACATCCTGGGGCTGAAGTCGGTCCCAAGGGTATGGCTGTTCGCCATTTAAAGTGGTACGCGAGCTGGGTTTAGAACGTCGTGAGACAGTTCGGTCCCTATCTGCCGTGGGCGTTGGAAAATTGAAGGGGGCTGCTCCTAGTACGAGAGGACCGGAGTGGACGAACCTCTGGTGTTCGGGTTGTCATGCCAATGGCATTGCCCGGTAGCTAAGTTCGGAATCGATAACCGCTGAAAGCATCTAAGCGGGAAGCGAGCCCTGAGATGAGTTTTCCCTGACGCTATAAGCGTCCTTAAGGGTTGTTCAAGACTAGAACGTTGATAGGCAGGGTGTGTAAGTGCTGCGAGGCATTGAGCTAACCTGTACTAATTGCCCGTGAGGCTTAACCATACAACACCCAAGGGGTTTTGTGGACTCAAAGACAGACCTTGAATGAGTTTGAAGAGTTACTTTTAAATACAGTTTTCCGAATTTTAAAATTTGCTTGGCGACCATAGCATTGTGGACCCACCTGATTCCATGCCGAACTCAGAAGTGAAACACAATAGCGCCGATGGTAGTGTGGGGCTTCCCCATGTGAGAGTAGGACATCGCCAGGCTTTAATTTCGACTTTGTCTACAAAGTAGACAAGTCACCATAGAGTTCTAAGTTTTCTTAGTATTTTATGTTGACTTTCAAAGTAGAAAGCGTATTATACGCGTCCTGCTTAAGTGCTAAGGCACTGAAAGCAAAGCTCTTTAACAATTTAAACCTATCAATCTGTGTGGGCACTCGTTGATGAATATCAAAACGTTTTATCGTTAGATAAAACAGATTCTTCGGAATCAAAATGATTTCAATGAACTGAGTGACCAATACAAATAACTTCGGTTATTTGGCACAGTCAATTCATTATCATTCTGTTGGAATGGTAATAGCTTTAGAATTACATGTTTACTTCGGTAAATATTAGTTTTGAAGTCAGTATTCGTTGAGTCACAAAATCTTAAATTGAAGAGTTTGATCATGGCTCAGATTGAACGCTGGCGGCAGGCCTAACACATGCAAGTCGAGCGGAAACGACACTAACAATCCTTCGGGTGCGTTAATGGGCGTCGAGCGGCGGACGGGTGAGTAATGCCTAGGAAATTGCCTTGATGTGGGGGATAACCATTGGAAACGATGGCTAATACCGCATAATGCCTACGGGCCAAAGAGGGGGACCTTCGGGCCTCTCGCGTCAAGATATGCCTAGGTGGGATTAGCTAGTTGGTGAGGTAATGGCTCACCAAGGCGACGATCCCTAGCTGGTCTGAGAGGATGATCAGCCACACTGGAACTGAGACACGGTCCAGACTCCTACGGGAGGCAGCAGTGGGGAATATTGCACAATGGGCGAAAGCCTGATGCAGCCATGCCGCGTGTATGAAGAAGGCCTTCGGGTTGTAAAGTACTTTCAGTTGTGAGGAAGGGGGTAGCGTTAATAGCGCTATCTCTTGACGTTAGCAACAGAAGAAGCACCGGCTAACTCCGTGCCAGCAGCCGCGGTAATACGGAGGGTGCGAGCGTTAATCGGAATTACTGGGCGTAAAGCGCATGCAGGTGGTTCATTAAGTCAGATGTGAAAGCCCGGGGCTCAACCTCGGAACTGCATTTGAAACTGGTGAACTAGAGTACTGTAGAGGGGGGTAGAATTTCAGGTGTAGCGGTGAAATGCGTAGAGATCTGAAGGAATACCAGTGGCGAAGGCGGCCCCCTGGACAGATACTGACACTCAGATGCGAAAGCGTGGGGAGCAAACAGGATTAGATACCCTGGTAGTCCACGCCGTAAACGATGTCTACTTGGAGGTTGTGGCCTTGAGCCGTGGCTTTCGGAGCTAACGCGTTAAGTAGACCGCCTGGGGAGTACGGTCGCAAGATTAAAACTCAAATGAATTGACGGGGGCCCGCACAAGCGGTGGAGCATGTGGTTTAATTCGATGCAACGCGAAGAACCTTACCTACTCTTGACATCCAGAGAAGCCAGCGGAGACGCAGGTGTGCCTTCGGGAGCTCTGAGACAGGTGCTGCATGGCTGTCGTCAGCTCGTGTTGTGAAATGTTGGGTTAAGTCCCGCAACGAGCGCAACCCTTATCCTTGTTTGCCAGCGAGTAATGTCGGGAACTCCAGGGAGACTGCCGGTGATAAACCGGAGGAAGGTGGGGACGACGTCAAGTCATCATGGCCCTTACGAGTAGGGCTACACACGTGCTACAATGGCGCATACAGAGGGCAGCAAGCCAGCGATGGTAAGCGAATCCCAAAAAGTGCGTCGTAGTCCGGATTGGAGTCTGCAACTCGACTCCATGAAGTCGGAATCGCTAGTAATCGTAGATCAGAATGCTACGGTGAATACGTTCCCGGGCCTTGTACACACCGCCCGTCACACCATGGGAGTGGGCTGCAAAAGAAGTGGGTAGTTTAACCTTTCGGGGAGGACGCTCACCACTTTGTGGTTCATGACTGGGGTGAAGTCGTAACAAGGTAGCCCTAGGGGAACCTGGGGCTGGATCACCTCCTTATACGAAGATACTCACGATAAGTGTCCACACAGATTGATTAGGTTTAGAAAAGTTAAGAGACGATATTGGGTCTGTAGCTCAGCTGGTTAGAGCGCTCGCCTGATAAGCGGGAGGTCGGTGGTTCAAGTCCACTCAGACCCACCAATATCGACCTAGATGGGGCTATAGCTCAGCTGGGAGAGCGCCTGCCTTGCACGCAGGAGGTCTGCGGTTCGATCCCGCATAGCTCCACCATCTTTAAGTATTCTCTTAAGAGAGTCTTTAAAAATGGTTTCGAAAGAAATCAAGCTCTTTAACAATTTGGAAAGCTGACTGATTGATTACTTACGAGTAATTCAATCAAATTTAAAAGTTCTCAATGTTTATCTTTTGATAAACACAACAAACACATTCAAGTGTCTTGTATTCGATTCAAATTCGTTTGAATCACATTGAGTCCGGCAAACAGTCATTGAGAATTAACCCTTCTTAATGACAACCAAAAACCTTGGTTAGTTGCCATACACTAAGACCCTTTCGGGTTGTATGGTTAAGTGACTAAGCGTACACGGTGGATGCCTTGGCAGTCAGAGGCGATGAAAGGCGTAATAACTTGCGATAAGCCCAGATTAGGTAGTAATAACCTTTAAGTCTGGGATTCCTGAATGGGGAAACCCACTTACATAAGTAAGTATCCTGTTGTGAATACATAGCAACAGGAGGCAAACCGGGGGAACTGAAACATCTAAGTACCCCGAGGAAGAGAAATCAACCGAGATTCCGAAAGTAGCGGCGAGCGAAATTGGATTAGCCCTTAAGCTTTTAATGAGACAGATGAAGGCTCTGGAAAGTGCCGCAATAGAGGGTGATAGCCCCGTAATCGACATCTCATCATCAGTGAAAACGAGTAGGGCGGGACACGTGATATCCTGTCTGAATATGGGGGGACCATCCTCCAAGGCTAAATACTACTGACTGACCGATAGTGAACCAGTACCGTGAGGGAAAGGCGAAAAGAACCCCTGTGAGGGGAGTGAAATAGAACCTGAAACCGTGTACGTACAAGCAGTAGGAGCACCTTCGTGGTGTGACTGCGTACCTTTTGTATAATGGGTCAGCGACTTAATTTTAGTAGCAAGGTTAACCGTTTAGGGGAGCCGTAGGGAAACCGAGTCTTAACTGGGCGTACAGTTGCTAGGATTAGACCCGAAACCAGGTGATCTAGCCATGGGCAGGTTGAAGGTTGAGTAACATCAACTGGAGGACCGAACCGACTAATGTTGAAAAATTAGCGGATGACTTGTGGCTAGGGGTGAAAGGCCAATCAAACCTGGAGATAGCTGGTTCTCCCCGAAAGCTATTTAGGTAGCGCCTCGGACGAATACTACTGGGGGTAGAGCACTGTTAAGGCTAGGGGGTCATCCCGACTTACCAACCCTTTGCAAACTCCGAATACCAGTAAGTACTATCCGGGAGACACACGGCGGGTGCTAACGTCCGTCGTGGAGAGGGAAACAACCCAGACCGCCAGCTAAGGTCCCAAAGTATAGCTAAGTGGGAAACGATGTGGGAAGGCTCAGACAGCCAGGATGTTGGCTTAGAAGCAGCCATCATTTAAAGAAAGCGTAATAGCTCACTGGTCGAGTCGGCCTGCGCGGAAGATGTAACGGGGCTAAGCTATACACCGAAGCTGCGGCTACGTACCTTAGGGTATGTGGGGTAGGGGAGCGTTCTGTAAGCCGTTGAAGGTGGTCTGTAAGGGCTGCTGGAGGTATCAGAAGTGCGAATGCTGACATGAGTAACGATAAAGGGAGTGAAAAACTCCCTCGCCGGAAGACCAAGGGTTCCTGTCCAACGTTAATCGGGGCAGGGTAAGTCGACTCCTAAGGCGAGGCCGAAAGGCGTAGTCGATGGGAAACGGGTTAATATTCCCGTACTTCTTACAATTGCGATGGGGGGACGGAGAAGGCTAGGTGGGCCTGGCGACGGTTGTCCAGGTTCAAGTACGTAGGCGGAAAGTTTAGGTAAATCCGGACTTTCTTAACGCTGAGATACGATGTCGAGCTACTACGGTAGTGAAGTCATTGATGCCATGCTTCCAGGAAAAGCCTCTAAGCTTCAGATTGTAAGGAATCGTACCCCAAACCGACACAGGTGGTCGGGTAGAGAATACCAAGGCGCTTGAGAGAACTCGGGTGAAGGAACTAGGCAAAATGGTACCGTAACTTCGGGAGAAGGTACGCTCTTATCAGTGAAGTCCCTTGCGGATGGAGCAGACGAGAGTCGCAGATACCAGGTGGCTGCAACTGTTTATTAAAAACACAGCACTGTGCAAAATCGTAAGATGACGTATACGGTGTGACGCCTGCCCGGTGCCGGAAGGTTAATTGATGGGGTTAGACTTCGGTCGAAGCTCTTGATCGAAGCCCCGGTAAACGGCGGCCGTAACTATAACGGTCCTAAGGTAGCGAAATTCCTTGTCGGGTAAGTTCCGACCTGCACGAATGGCGTAATGATGGCCACGCTGTCTCCACCCGAGACTCAGTGAAATTGAAATCGCTGTGAAGATGCAGTGTACCCGCGGCTAGACGGAAAGACCCCGTGAACCTTTACTACAGCTTGGCACTGAACATTGAACCTACATGTGTAGGATAGGTGGGAGACTTTGAAACCGCGTCGCTAGATGTGGTGGAGTCGTCCTTGAAATACCACCCTTGTAGTTTTGATGTTCTAACGTTGGTCCCTGAATCGGGATTACGGACAGTGCCTGGTGGGTAGTTTGACTGGGGCGGTCTCCTCCCAAAGAGTAACGGAGGAGCACGAAGGTGGGCTAAACACGGTTGGACATCGTGTGGTTAGTGCAATGGCATAAGCCCGCTTGACTGCGAGAATGACAATTCGAGCAGGTGCGAAAGCAGGTCATAGTGATCCGGTGGTTCTGAATGGAAGGGCCATCGCTCAACGGATAAAAGGTACTCCGGGGATAACAGGCTGATACCGCCCAAGAGTTCATATCGACGGCGGTGTTTGGCACCTCGATGTCGGCTCATCACATCCTGGGGCTGAAGTCGGTCCCAAGGGTATGGCTGTTCGCCATTTAAAGTGGTACGCGAGCTGGGTTTAGAACGTCGTGAGACAGTTCGGTCCCTATCTGCCGTGGGCGTTGGAAAATTGAAGGGGGCTGCTCCTAGTACGAGAGGACCGGAGTGGACGAACCTCTGGTGTTCGGGTTGTCATGCCAATGGCATTGCCCGGTAGCTAAGTTCGGAATCGATAACCGCTGAAAGCATCTAAGCGGGAAGCGAGCCCTGAGATGAGTTTTCCCTGACGCTATAAGCGTCCTTAAGGGTTGTTCAAGACTAGAACGTTGATAGGCAGGGTGTGTAAGTGCTGCGAGGCATTGAGCTAACCTGTACTAATTGCCCGTGAGGCTTAACCATACAACACCCAAGGGGTTTTGTGGACTCAAAGACAGACCTTGAATGAGTTTGAAGAGTTACTTTTAAATACAGTTTTCCGAATTTTAAAATTTGCTTGGCGACCATAGCATTGTGGACCCACCTGATTCCATGCCGAACTCAGAAGTGAAACACAATAGCGCCGATGGTAGTGTGGGGCTTCCCCATGTGAGAGTAGGACATCGCCAGGCTTTAAATTATGAACGACTTGTCAGCGACGACAAGTAGTCCACTGCGGAGTGGTAGTTCAGTTGGTTAGAATACCGGCCTGTCACGCCGGGGGTCGCGGGTTCGAGTCCCGTCCACTCCGCCACTTATTCGATAACCTCGCCTAGTGCGAGGTTTTTTCGAATCTGAAGTAAGATAAAGTTTTAGGGGTGTAGCTCCAATTGGCAGAGCAGCGGATTCCAAATCCGCGTGTTGGGAGTTCGAATCTCTCCACCCCTGCCATATTTAAGGCTCTAGCATTTATGCTAGAGCCTTTTTGCTTTTTGAATCTAATACATTTTCAGAGCAGCGAATTCCCCGACTTACCCAAATAGCGCGTATTGGGAGTCTAAACTTCCACCCCTGCCGTATCTAAAACCTCAGCAGAAATATTGAGGCTTTTTTGTATCTGGTATTTTTTTCAAAATGGTTTGGGATTACCCTTAACCTTTTTAGAGCTATACCGCAGAAGCTACAGCGGTATAGCTAGCAAAACTCGAAAGCGAATATCTTAGCTTCTTGGCGTTGATCTAATGGAGTAAATCTAATTAACACCATGCAACTCTAATCCTTTGAGTAGTCGATAGCCGGATAATTAGGCTGACCTCTTCTTTTTTGATGTATCACCTGCTTTAGCTAGCTTAAATTGTCGTTACTCTCCCCCCTAACTCTAAAATGATTTGCTCCTCACTCGTTTATCACCACTTTTACTTAATTTGAAATTACTGGTTTAGGTTGCTGACAGTCATTTAGTCTATTAGCCCTAATATCTATATTTTTTTAGTTTTGGGTTCTATCAAAGCGAATTATAGGCAACGAGCTTAGCTGCTTTAAAGCTTGTTTAGTTAGTACTCTCGCGCAGTTTATGATTTGGGAATACAGAGAAGTCATGATTGAATTGAGTTAGCTCTTCTTGGCCAAAAGAAAATAGAAGACTGTGAGAATTTTGAAGCAAAATAAGACGGGTATGGTGACTTGAGAGAAGGGTGATAAATGGATATAAAAAAGGCCGCTTAAGTAAGCGGCCTATGTTCACAAATTCGGAGTGTTAATCTAACTCTTTCTCGGCTTGTTTCGCTTTCTCTATCATAGGAGTAATTGTTGAGCCTTGAACCAGAATCGAGAACACCACGACGGCATAGGTCATGACAAGGATGATCTCTTTTACATCGATGAGCTTATCTTCAATCACCCAGATACCTGATGGTATTGAGAGTGCCATGGCTAGTGCTAAGCCACCGCGTAAGCCGCCCCAAGTTAGAATCTTAATCGACCATGGGTTGTACGTTCTAAAGCGTTTGAATCCGATATAGGACAAGAAAACACTTAGGTAGCGCGCACTCAATACTAGAGGAACTGCGAATGCCATTAAAATCCAGTCTTCTTGGTGGAATTTGAACAGCAGCATCGACATACCGATCAATAAGAATAGTACGCCATTTAAGAACTCATCTATCAACTCCCAGAAGTGGTCTAGGTGATCCTCACTTTCTTTAGAGAATCCGATAAAGCGCGTCCAGTTACCAATCATAATACCTGATACCACCATCGCTAATGGACCTGACACATGTAGAACTTCTGCGAAGGCATAACCGGCCGTCGGGATGCCGATGGTTAGCAGTAATTCCATCGAGTGGTCATCGGTGTTACTGATCAGATAATGGAATATCAAACCTAAAGCAAATCCGTAGACGATACCGCCAATAGCCTCTTGGACGAATAACATTGTCACACTGCCTACTGTCGGCGCCTCTGTACCAAACGCAATGGTGAACAAAGTTACGAAGATAACTAAACCAAAGCCATCATTAAATAGAGACTCTCCTTCGATTTGAGTTGAGATTCGTCTTGGAGCGTCAAGTTTCTTCACTATCGCTAACACTGCTATTGGATCGGTAGGAGAGATTAGAGAACCAAAGAGTAAGCAATAAATCAGATCAAATTGAATACCGATGAACTGACAGAATCCATAGAGCACAAAGCCGATAAAGAATGTTGAAAACAGCGTAGCGCCAAGTGCGAGTACCGTTATTTCCCACTTCTGGTCTTTTAGATTCGGTAATTTAATCCCCAACCCGCCAGCAAAAAGCAGGAAGCCAAGTATTCCTTTGAGTAGGAAGTCTTCAAAGTTGATACTGGCAACGGTTTCTGAGGCGATGTCAGCCAGTTGGAACCAATTGTTTTGTCCTGCAATGATAATCAATAGAGACAGCATCATTGAGCCAGCAGTGATGGCGATGGTTGTCTGCATTTTACCAATTTTGGTATTCACGAAAGCAATGAGCATTGCCGCTGCGGATAAGAAACATAAGGTGTAATAGACCGACATTGGGATTCCAACATGTAACAAAGTATGAGTGTGAATTTTCGTTGTCTCATGCTCAAATAGCAAACATTTTTTTGTCATGAGTCGGTAATCAATTTCCTTTTTAGACGTCTAGACTCCTTTTTAATGTGTGATAGGATGGAAGGATAATTAAAGGAATGAGGTTGTACCGTGGGAAGTAATGTAAGGCAAAAGATTGACGCTCTGTTGAAGCAACGAATTTTACTGATTGATGGTGGCATGGGCACCATGATTCAGGACTATAAATTGGAAGAGCAAGACTATCGTGGTGAACGCTTTGCTGATTGGCATAGTGACCTAAAAGGTAACAATGACCTTTTAGTGCTGACACAACCTCAGCTTATCAAAGATATCCATTCACAATATTTGGAAGCTGGGGCTGACATCCTCGAAACCAATACCTTTAACGCTACAACCATTGCTATGGCCGACTATGATATGGAAAGTCTTAGTGAAGAAATCAACTTTGCTGCCGCCAAGCTTGCCCGTGAAGCTGCTGATGAGTGGACAGCAAAGACCCCAGAAAAACCTCGCTTTGTAGCGGGTGTATTAGGTCCGACTAACCGTACTTGTTCTATCTCTCCAGATGTTAATGATCCGGGTTATCGTAATGTTAGCTTTGATGAGTTGGTCGAAGCATACTCCGAATCGACTCGTGCTCTTATTAAAGGCGGTTCAGATCTAATTCTTATTGAAACTATCTTCGATACACTAAACGCCAAAGCGTGTGCTTTTGCTGTGGAATCTGTTTTCGAAGAAGTGGGTATCACTTTACCTGTAATGATCTCAGGTACCATTACTGATGCATCAGGTCGTACACTTTCAGGTCAAACAACAGAAGCTTTCTACAACGCCCTTCGTCATGTTAAACCTATCTCGTTTGGTTTGAACTGTGCATTAGGCCCTGACGAATTGCGTGAGTATGTCGGTGAGATGTCTCGTATCTCTGAGAGCTATGTTTCTGCTCACCCTAATGCAGGTTTGCCTAACGCATTTGGTGAGTATGATCTTTCACCCGAAGATATGGCTGAACATGTTAAAGAGTGGGCTGAAAGTGGTTTCTTGAATTTGATTGGTGGCTGTTGTGGTACCACGCCAGAGCATATTCGCCAAATGGCGGAAGCGGTTGAAGGTGTTCCCCCTCGTCAGTTG